>CAZEAA010000089.1:0-17478 GCA_964510015.1 uncultured Sandaracinaceae bacterium | reverse complement strand
GCGCAACGGTCATCATGTGCATTGCGGCGGCAGGACCCTTAACAGGTGTGGCGTTGAATCCTGCTCGAGCCTTCGGACCGGCGGTGTTTGGGCAATGGGAAAACCATTGGATCATGTGGATTGCGCCCGTGTTGGGTGCTGTCTTGGGCGCTTTCACGGCACAAGCCCTCGAGTCAAAGGAGTAAAACCATGAAAAAACCGTCTGTGTTGTTCTTGTGTACTGGCAACACCGCCCGCAGTCAGTTGGCGGACGCGTTGCTGCGCCATCACGCTCCCGAGCAGTTTGAAGTCACCAGTGCCGGACTCGAGCCTGGGGTTTTGAATCCGTTTACGGTCAAAGTGCTTGAGGAAATGGGAATTTCGACCCAAGGCATGCACGCCAAGGGCGTGAGCGCCGCCGAGGTCGTCATGACCCAGCTGCACGCGGGCGGAAAGTTCGACAACGAGAGCTACAAGGTCTCCGCCGGTCTCCACGGCGTGGGCGTGTCGGCCGTGAACGCCGTGAGCGAGTGGCTGCGCCTCGAGATCCGCCGCGAGGGCAAGGTCTGGTACCAGGAGTACCGCAAGGGCGTGCCGCAGGCGCCCATCGAGGCCATCGGCGAGAGCAAGACCACGGGCACCAAGGTCTCGTTCATCCCCGACACCGAGATCTTCTCCATGACCACGTTCAGCTTCGACACGCTGAGCAACCGTCTGCGCGAGATCTCGTTCCTGAATCCGGGCTTCGAGATCACCGTCACGGACGAGCGCCCCGAGGGCAAGACGGTGCTGCACCGCTTCGACCGGGGCATCCGCGAGTTCGTGGAGACGCTCAACAAGAACCGCACTCCGCTGCACGAAGACGTCATCTACTTCAGGGCTGACAAAGACGGCATCAACGTCGAGATCGCCATGCAGTGGAGCGACGCCTACAGCGAGTCGATCTACCCGTACACCAACAACGTCCGGAACAAGGACGGCGGCACGCACCTCACGGGTCTGCGTACGGCCATCACGCGCGTCATCAACAACTACGGCACGCAGGAGAAGCTGCTCAAGGACCTCAAGAACCCGCTCGCGGGAGAGGACGTGCGCGAGGGCCTGACCTGCATCATCAGCGTCAAGCACCCGGACCCGTCGTTCTCCTCGCAGACCAAGGACAAGCTGGTCTCGAGCGAGGTGCGCGGCATCGTGGAGAGCATCGTCGGCGACGAGTTCGCGGCGTCCCTGCAGGAGAACCCGCGCTCGGGGAAGCGCATCGTGGAGAAGACGGTGCTGGCGGCGCGTGCCCGTGAAGCGGCCCGCAAGGCGCGCGAGATGGTGCAGCGCAAGGGCGCGCTCGACCCCAGCAACCTCCCCGGCAAGCTGGCCGACTGTCAGAGCAAGGACCCGATGGAGAGCGAGATCTACATCGTGGAGGGTGACTCGGCCGGTGGCTCGGCCAAGCAGGGCCGCAACCGGCGCTTCCAGGCCATCCTGCCCCTGCGCGGCAAGATCCTGAACGTGGAGCGCGCGCGCTTCGAGAAGATGCTGGGCAGCGCCGAGATCGGCACGCTCATCACGGCGCTCGGCTGCGGTGTGCGCGGCGGCGAGAACTTCGAGGTGGACAAGCTGCGCTACCACCAGGTGGTCATCATGACCGACGCCGACGTGGACGGTTCGCACATCCGCACGCTGCTGCTCACGTTCTTCTACCGGCAGATGCCGGAGCTCATCGAGAAGGGCTACCTCTACATCGCGCAGCCGCCGCTCTACAAGGTCACCAAGAACAAGAAGGTGCGCTACCTGAAGGACGATCCGGCCCTGGCCGGGCACCTGATCGACAGCGGCGCCGACAACCTCCTGGTGCGCGCGGGCAGCGGCTCGGTGCCGCTCACGGGTGAGCCCCTCAAGCAGCTGCTGCGCGACCTAGAGCGCTTCCGTGGCCTGGTGGCCAACGCGCGTCGGCGCGCCGAAGGAGCCGTGCTGCAAGCCCTGGTGCGCGCCACCAACCTCAGCCCGGCCAGCATGAAGGACCGTGCCCAGGTGGAGGCCGGCGCCGCCGCGCTGCGGAGCTACATCGAGGCGCATCACGACGACCTCGCGCCGCTCAAGACCGAGCTGGTGCGCGACGAAGACCACGACCGCTACGCGCTGCACGTGACCACGCGCGCGGGCATCGCCGAGCGCCTGACCGTCCTGGACTTCGACCTGCTGAGCGGCGCGGACATCGCGGAGCTGCGGCGCATCCAAGAGGGCATCGTGTCCCTCGGCGCAGCGCCCTACACCGCGGTCACGCTCGACAAGAGCGGCGCCGAGACCAGTGACGGGCTGACGCTCGACACCATCGACGAGCTGTGGAGCTACATCGACACCCGCGCTCGCAAGGGAACCTTGATCCAGCGCTACAAGGGTCTTGGCGAGATGAACCCGGGCGAGCTGTGGGAGACCACCATGGACCCGGAGGCCCGCACGCTCCTGCAGGTGCGCATCGACGACGCCGTGGAAGCCGAAGAGATCTTCAGCGTGCTGATGGGCGACCAAGTGGAGCCGCGCCGCGCCTTCATCGAAGACAACGCCCTCAACGTCACCAACCTGGACATCTGATGCTGTACGACCTGGGTGACCGCCGCGTGTCCATCTCGGGCGATGTGTTCGTCGCCCCCACCGCGGCCGTGATCGGCAGCGTGGTGCTGCACCCCGACAGCAGCGTGTGGTGGGGCGCCGTGCTGCGGGGCGACGCCGACGTCATCACGGTGGGCCCCGAGAGCAACGTGCAGGACAACGCCGTGCTGCACGCCGATCCGGGCTTCCCGCTCACGCTGGGGCGCGGGGTGACCGTTGGGCATCACGCCATGATCCACGGCTGCACCATCGGCGATCACAGCCTGATCGGCATCCACGCGGTGGTGCTGAACGGCGCGGTGATCGGCAAGCACTGCGTCATCGGCGCCAACGCGCTGATCGCCGAGGGCAAGGTCATCCCGGATGGCTCGCTGGTGATGGGCTCGCCCGGCAAGGTGGTGCGCACGCTGGACGAAGCCGCGTGGCAGGGGCTGTACCGCTCGGCGGCGGTCTACGTGGCCAACGGGCGGCGGTACCGCGAGCAGCTGCGGCCGCGCCCGGAGCCCGGGTGACCGAGCGCGACCCGCGCGACACGAAGACCACGGCGGCGGGCTGGGCCTCGGCGCGTGGGGACATCTGGCGGTCGGTGCTGGACGACATGGAGGCCATGCTCCTGCCCATCGACGAGCCGCTGATCGACGCGCTCGCGCTCGACGGCCCGCTGCGCATCGCCGACGTGGGCTGCGGCGGCGGGGCCACGTCGCGCGCGATCGCCCGGCGCGCGGCTGCCGGCAGCGTGGTGCACGGCTTCGATGTGTCGCCGGGGTTGGTGGAGACCGCGCGCCAGCGTGCTGCAGAATGCGATGTCGAGGTCGCCTTCTCGGTGGCCGACATGTCGACGGCCGCACCGCCCGGCGAGCCCTTCGACCGCCTGGCCTCGCGCTTCGGCGTGATGTTCTTCGAAGACCCGAGCGCAGCCTTCCGCAACCTCGCGAGCTGGCTCGCTCCGGGTGGGCGCTTCGCCTTCGCGGTCTGGGGCCCGCCTGCCGACAACCCCATGTCCGTGGTGCGCAACGTGGTGGCGAGCCTGGTGGACCTGCCCCCCTCGGACCCGCAGGCCCCCGGCCCCTTCCGCTACGCCGACGCCGACGCGTTCCGCACCCTGCTGCTCGCGTCGGGCTTCACCGACGTGCAGGCCCACCCCTGGCGCGGGTCACTGGGCATCGGCGGCAACCTCGGCCCTGACGCCGCCGCCGCGTTCGCGCTCCGCGCCTTCTCGGTAGCCGACCCGCTGTCCCGCGAAGACGACGCCGTGCGCGAGCAGGCGCACCAAGCACTCCGCAGACGCTTCGAAGCCCACGTGACGGACGGCGCAGTCCGCCTGCCCGCGAGCGTGCATCTCGTCACCGGCAGCACCGCGCGATAGGCCGTGACCGTCTCGGTCTCGGCCTCGGCCTCCGTCTCGGCCTCGGCCTCGGTCACCCGCATTGACACCCGCGCGCGCCCGCTTAGACTCGGCCCCATCTATGTCCAGCTCCGACCAGCTCCTCGACAAGCGCATCCTCGACCGCAACCTGGCCAAGGGCCTCGTCACCCAGAAGGAGGTGGACAAGCACCTCGCCGGGCTCGCCGACAAGAGCGCCAACGCGGAGTACCTGGATCCCGCCGCCAGCCTGGCGGAGGAGCTCGAGGCCATCGAGGGTGCGCTCAGCCAGCAGGCCGCTCGTCAGAGCGCAGCGGCCGCGGCCAACGCCGCCGCCCGTCGTGCCAGCGCCGACACCAGCGATGACGATGATCTCGATGACGACGACGATGACCTCGATGACGAAGGCGACGAAGGCGACGAAGAAGACGACGAGGACGAAGTCGACGACGAAGCCAGCGACGAGGCCTGAGCGCCGGACGAGGGAGCAACCATGAGCGGCCCCGAGAGCAACGACGAACTGGAAGACAGCGACGCCCCGGCGATCGACTTCAACACCTTCGTGCTCTCGCTGAGCGCTTCCGTGCTCATCAACCTCGGCATCGAGGTGGACGGCCAGAAGGCGCCGCCGGACCTGCTGGTGGCGCGCCACACCATCGACTGCCTGGCCATGCTCGAGACGAAGACCGCCGGTAACTTGACGGGTGAGGAAGAGCGCCTGCTCAGCCACCTGCTCGACGACCTGCGCGCCAAGTACCGGGCCGCTGGCGGCTGAGCCGCTGAGCGCCCGGGTGAACGGCGACGGGAGGCACGCATGGCGGGCCTCCACGGGATGCGCCAAGCTGGGCACGTGAGCCTGCCGTCATGACCTTCGCACGTCCGGAGCCGCCCATCGCGATCGACCGCGTGCTCGACGACCCGAGCGAGGTCCACACGCTCATCGCGCGCGGCTCCCCGTACTACTCGGTGCAGCGCTACGTGGAGAACCTGGACCAGCTGCGCGCGCTGTCGGAGGCGGGCCAGGACGATGCGCCCAACGCCCCGCCGACACCGCAGGCACCAGAGACCCCTCACCGCCCCATGCCGGTGGCGCCGTGGTTCCGCGGGGACTGGTGCGTGCCCGGCAAGCCCATGGTGCCGGGGGTGGAGCGCTTCCTCGGTCACCCGGCCTTCCACAGCGCGGCGCAGCAGATGTTCCGCGCCGAGGTGGTGCGCCCCGAGCAGGTCTACGTGAACCTGAATCCACCCATCCCGAAGGTGGATCCGGGCCACGTGGACGTGCCCTGCTTCCGCGGCGCGACACGGGGCCGCCTGCCCGTGTGGTTGCTGCAGGTGATGCAGAAGTCGGAGCTGTTCACCGCGTGGTACGTGCCCACGGCCACCGCGGTCGCGTGGTTCTACGCGGGCGAGGGCGGCGGCTTCATGTACTGGCCGGATGGCCCCGACGCGCCCCCTCTCTCGCGCCCGTGCCTGAGCAACACCGCGCTGATGGGCGACAACGACTACATGTTCCACGCGGTGGAAGCGGTGGGCGGCAGCGACCGCGAGGTACCCACCGGCCTCACGCTGGACGCCACGCTGCGCGCCACGGACGAGGGCTATGCGCTCGAGGACCGGCCGCGCGACGCCGAGGGGCGCCCCACCGGCGAGGTGATCACGCGCAAGACCTACGCGCGCGACGCGGTGCGCATCAGCGTGTCGTGGAAGGCGCTGTGCTTCGCCACGGCGCAGGACGCCGCGCACTACGACCGAGGCGAAGACGCCCTCGACGACGCGCGCATCTTGAAGACCTTCGTGGACGACCTTCGGGCCCGCGGGGTCTCTTTCGAAGAGCCGAGCGACCTGCACGGGAGCCCCGCGTTCACCTCGCTGCTCACCCGCACCTACCGCCGTGGGCCGCGCGTCTTCGCGGTGCGCGCATGAGCAGCCCAGGCCCCGAGAGCGAGATCACGCGCCGTGCCGCGCAGGCGGATGGCAGCGAGGCCGCGCAGACCTCCGTCTACGTGCACTTCCCCTACTGCGCGCGGAAGTGTCCCTACTGCGACTTCGCCACGCGCGGCATGCCCGCCAGCAGCATCCCGCACGCCGACTACGCGAGCGCCGTGCTGGCCGAGCTCCACGAGCGCGCGCCGCAGCTCGAGGGCCGCACGCTGCGCTCGGTGTTCTTCGGTGGCGGGACGCCCTCGCTGTGGGAGACCGCCGAGCTGGGCCGCACGCTCCGCGGCATCCTCGAAGCGTTTCCGCAGCGCGCGAGCGACCTCGAGATCACGGTGGAGTGCAACCCCAGCAGCTTCACCGACGACAAGGCGCGTGGTCTCGCCGACGCGGGCGTGAACCGCGTGTCGCTGGGTGTGCAGTCCATGAACGACGAGCGCCTGCGCTTCCTCGGGCGCCTGCACGACAGCGCGCAAGCCCTCGCCGCGCTGCGCGTGGCGTCGCAGCACTTTCAGCGGGTCAGCGCGGACTTCATGTTCGGCATGCCGGACCAAGAGAGCGCTGCCCTGCGCGACGAGCTCGGGCGCGTGCTGGACCTCGGGGTGCGCCACGTGTCCTGCTACGCGCTGACCATCGAGCCGGACACGCAGTTCGGCGCGCTGCACCGCGAGGGGAAGCTGCGCGTGGCCACCGAGGACCACTACGCCGACATGTTTCAGGCGGCCGAGCGCGCCTTCGCAGGGCAGGGCCTCGCGCACTACGAGGTGAGCAACTATGCGGTGCCCGGCGAAGAGAGCCGTCACAACCTGCACTACTGGCGCGGGGGCGACTACCTGGGCCTTGGCGCGGCGGCGGTGGGCTGCTTGCTCACGCGTCCGGGTCACGCGCAGCGCTGGCGCAACCTGCCCGACGGTCACGCCTTCGTGCGCCGCGAAGCCGAAAATAGCGGGCGCCGCGAGGCCGAGGTGGAGGACCTGGACGGAGCCACGCTGCTGCGCGAGTCCCTCATGCTGGGGCTCCGCACCGCCGAGGGCGTGGACGTGGCGTTCGCCGAGGCGCGCGCCGGCATGCCCCTCGAGACCGGGCGCGAGCGGGCGCTGGCCACCGCGAAGAGCCGCGGGCAGGTGGTCCTCGAGGACGGGCGGCTGCGCGTGCCACGTGAACAATGGCTCGCGCTCGATGGCATCGTCGCGTCACTCTTCTGAACTTCGAGACCTGCCCGCGATGACCGTGATGACCGAGCGCCCCGCCCCGACCCCGCAGCCCCCCGTGCGCGCCGAGAAGCTGACCAAGCTCTACGGCACCACGCGCGCGCTGCTGGACTTCGACGGCGAGTTCGCGCCGGGAGCGGTGACCGTGGTGGAGGGGCCCAACGGCTCGGGTAAGAGCACGCTGCTGTCGCTCTTGGCGCAGACCGCCCGTCCCACCAGCGGCCAGATCCACTACGGCGCCGCGCTGCACTCGGCCACCGCGCTGCGGTCGGCGGTCGGCATGGTGGCGCACGACGCCATGCTGTATCCGGACCTGACGGGCCTCGAGAACCTCGCGCTCTATGCGCAGCTGTATGCCGTGGCCGCGCCGAGCGCGCGCATCGACGAGCTGCGCGCCCGCTTCGACGTGGGCCGCTTCGCGGAGCGCCCCGTGCGGACGTACTCGCGAGGCCAGCAGCAGCGGGTGTCGCTGTGCCGCGCGCTGCTGCACGCGCCCGCCATCTTGCTCTTGGACGAGCCCACCACGGGCCTCGACGCCGACTCGGTGGAGCGGCTCGTGGAGGCCGTGGCCGCCGAGCGGGCGCGCGGGGTCATCCAGATCCTGGTCACGCACGACGGCGCCTTCGCGGCGCGCGTGGCCGACACCCGCATCGGCTTGCGTGCGGGGCGACGTCTCGACGAGCTGGCCACGGTGCCCGAGCGCCGGCCCATCGGAGCCGTCCGATGAGTGGTCCTCCGCCTTCGCTCGGCTTGCTGGCGGGCGCGCGCATCGTGGCCGCGAAGGACCTGCGCATCGAGGCCCGTACGCGCGAGGTCACCGCCACCACGGGGCTCTTCGCGCTCTTGGTGGTGGTCATGGCGGCGCTGTCGTTCTACCTGACGCAGGACCTCGCGCAGCAGATCGCCCCCGGAGTGCTCTTCGTGTCGCTCAGCTTCGCGGGGGTCTTGGGCATGGGCCGCAGCTGGGCCCGCGAGCGCGAGCTGGGCGCCCTGCGTGGGCTGCTGATGAGCCCCATCCCACGCGCCTCCATCTATCTCGGCAAGCTGCTGTCCACCATGCTCTTCCTGAGCGTCGTCGCGCTGCTACTGCTGCCCATCGTGGGCCTGTTCTTCCACCTCGAGCCCGACGTCACGCTGCTGGCCGTCGCCGGCATCACGCTGCTCACCTGCTTCGGCTTCTCCGCGGCCGGGACGTTGTTCGCGGCCCTCACGGTGCAGACGCGCGCGCGCGACCTGATGCTGAGCGTGGTGGTCTTCCCGCTGGTCACGCCCACGCTCTTGGCGGGCGTGCTCGCGGCCCGCGAGGTGCTCAGCGGGGCGCCGCTGTCCGAAGCGCTCGACTGGATGCTGCTGCTGGGCGCGTGCGACGTGCTCTTCCTGTCGGCGGGCGTGCTGTTGTTCGACACGCTGCTCTCGGAGTGAGCCACGCCCGGGCGACGTGGAGGCGCTGCCTCAGCCGCCAGCGAGGCCCAAGACCTCCAGCAACCGCTCGGTGGCCAGGGCACAGCCGACGGCCCACGGGACGAGCCCGATGAGCGAACCGAACACGTACTCGCGCAAGCGCACCGTGGACATGGCCAGCGCGTAGTTCAGCACCGGCGAGAACGCGAACACCATGCGCAGCACGGTCACCACGGCGATGGGTCGCTCCCCCATCAGCTCCAGCACCTTGCGCATGATGGGCCACTTGATCTCGCCGAGCGGCTGACCGCCCACGCGCCGCACCAGCACGAACGTGAAGGTGACCGAGATCACCCCACCCACGAAGCCCGCGATGCCACCGAGCAGCGGACCGTAGGCCACCACGGCCGCCAGCATGAAGACCATCCCGGGGATGTGCACCAGCTCCCCCACGCAGAACAGCACCACGAACAGCAGGAAGCCCAGCACGCCAAGCTCGGTCATGAATTCGCGGATGCGTGGCACCGTGAGGTGCTCGGTCAGGCCAGTGACCTTGCCGAGCACCACGAGCCCCACCAGCAGCACCGCCAGCAGGATCAGCCGCCCGGCCTTGCTCTTCTCCACCGGGGGGTGAACCACCACGTCGTCGTGTGCCACGCCGCACCATAGCAGGCCCCGGAAGAACAGCAGCCCAGCGTCCGCTTGCCGCTGCTGCTCGACGGGTTACATCGGACGGGTGTCCGCGGACGACGACCTCGAGGTTGACCCCGGCGCACTCCGAGCGCGAGTGGCCGACGTCACCGCCACCGACAACCTCGCGCGCCTCCGCACGCTGGGCCCGCTGTTGGTGCTGGTGCACGTCGCGCACGTGCTGGTGTTCCTGGGCATCGAGCCCGTGGTGGGCGCCGCCGCAGCGGACCCCGCTCGCGCCGAGCTGTGGCGCACGTCGATCGCGGTCTCCCACGCCGCCGCAGCGGCCTTCAGCCTGCTGTGCTCCGTCGCGGTGTGGCGCATGGGGCCCAGCCTCCGCCCGCTCGCGCGAGCCCTGCCCCTCGTCGCGGCCGGCGTGTATCTGCTGCTCGGCGCGCTGCTCACCAGCCTCGACCAGCTGGTGACCAACTCGATCAGCGCGTTCCTGACCGTGTCCCTGGGGGTGGCGATGGTCATCCGCAGCAGCGTGGTGCAGACCGTGTTGGGCTATGCCTTCGCCCTGCTCGCGCTGCTGGTGGGCTGCTCGCTCCTGCAAGCCGACGAGGCGCAGCGCCTCTCCGTGTGCGTCAACGGCCTGACGGCCACGGCGCTGGGGTTCGGGATGTCCCTCTACGCCAACCGCGCCACGCGGCGTCGCACGCACCAGCGTCTGTTCATCGAGCGGCAGCGGCGCGCCTTGACCGAAGCCAACCAGGCCCTCGAAGCGGAGGTCCGCGAGCGCGTGCGTGCCGAGGCCGAGCTGCTGCACCTGGCCACCCACGACGCGCTGACCGGGCTGCCCAACCGCCGCGCCTTCGGACAGATGCTGGAGAAGGCGGTGCGAGCCGCGCGCGAGGGCACGCCCAGCACGCTGGCGCTGCTGGACCTCGACCACTTCAAGTCGGTGAACGACAAGCACGGACACAGCCAGGGCGACGAGGTGCTGCGCGCCACGGCCCGCACGCTGCGCGAGGCGCTGCGCACCGACGACGAGGCCGCGCGTCTCGGCGGCGAGGAGTTCGGGGTCATCCTGCGAGGCACGTCCGCCGGGGACGCGAGCGCGCTGCTGGACCGGCTGCGCCAGGAGATCGCCGACCAGCGCTGGGACCTGCCGGACTTGCGCGTGACCACCAGCATCGGCTTCACCGAGCTGCTGCCCGAAGAGAGCGTGGACGCGCGCAGCGCGCTCCGGCGTGCTGACACCGCCCTCTACGAAGCGAAAGAGCACGGTCGCGACCGCATCGTCTTGGGGTAGCTCGAGAAATTCGCCCTACTCCGGACGGCAATAGGGTGGTGGCGGTTGATCGAAGACGCAGCGCGTAGAGTACCCGACGTGTCCCGAAATATCGATCGGACTTCCATCGCTGAAGTCAGTGGTCACACCGTAGCCACGACTCCGAATGTCGGGCGTCGGGTCCGTCGTGAACCAGTTGCCCACCACCACCCGCCAGATGCAGTCCTCACAGTTGGGGGGCACGGCAGCAAACGGGTCGGTGTAGTCACTGACCTCGTAGGGCAGCGCAGCGTCCCGGGTCCACTCGGCCGACAGACCGGCCACGCCATGATGCCCGAATGGACCGACGTCAGTGGGGTTCTCGCCAACATCCTCTACCTGCAAGTCAAACTCGGGACGCCAGCTTGCTCCCACCACCTCCATCAGACCAGGCTCGCCTGGCAGAGCATCGGGATCGAAGGGGTCGAACGGGCCGGTCGCCCAAGGGAGGACTCTTCCATCATCTCCGCGCGCCATACGCATCCACTCGGCCTCGTTGACCACTCGCCCGCCGAGCCACTCGCAGAAACGCTCGGCGCCGGGGAACGTCAAGTTGGCGGCGCGGTTCGCATACTCGTCTTGGGCCCAGATATCGCCACTGGTAGGGTCGTTCGGCACGACATAGGTCGGAAACACATCCAGTGAGTGGCAAGCGCCCTCCCGCACGCAGGCAGCAAAGCAGCCGTTGGTGGACTCATAGGTGTTGATCCAGCGGTCCGTGGTCTGCGTAGCCTGAAACGCGGGGACCGCCGTGAGGAACAGAATGTCGCGCGGCGGACTAGGGTCACCCAGCACGAAGTCGCCCATGGGCACTGCCAGAGTTGCGCGGCAGTTTAGGGGGCCTTCCGGATCACACGTAACAACGCCAGCGTCCGGAGAACCACCGGCGTCGCGTGAGTCGATCAAGTGGCTCTGCGCGCATCCGGATATCGCGAGGCCCAGGGCGAGCGGAACCACACGCATTCTCTTACTCTGCACGAACCTGTTCATATCTTTCACGCGAGATCAGGCCAGAAGCGAAGAGGCGCGTCGCCACGTTCGAGCGAATGGATCGACACTGTTCGTCGGTGAAACTCTTCTCTTCCATCGTGTTTCCCGGGCTTGGACCAGTGCTCATCACATTGAGTTCGTCTGACACGTGCATATCGCTCCCGATCAGCTTGTGGCCAATCTCATGCGCGATCGCGCTTGAAAAGCCGAACCAGAGCCACTCATTACTGATCCAAATGGGATTGTTCCTGCCGGCTGACGATCGGTAGTATCCCGCCCCCGGTCGATCGGGACCGCATTCCACGTTTGGCGCGTCACGCCCACGCAGGAGACCCGTAACGTAGATGTCGATCCCCTCAGAATCATTAGCTGATGTCCCTCCGGGTGACATATATGATTCCCGTTCCTGGGCAACGAGCCATGAAAGTGGCGGTCGCGAGGCGTTATCGATAGGGGTCGTGTCGGAGTCTCGTGTTGCGCAGCTCTGAAAAGCCGCTTCCTCGATCCGATAGCTCTGGGGAATTACGCGGTATGACGCGAGACGAAACTGGACCCCACAGCTGGCGAACGCCTCGTCCGGCGCGAAGGCGCGTGGACGGTCGGTCGTGGCCACGAATGTCGTTGAACTGTACGGATCGTTCGACGTTACCGCCGCATTGGAGACAAGCCCGGGATCGAAGATGCTTTTCACGAATTCTTCGTTCAACCACTCCGGAGCGACCCGGTTGAACCGTGAGGACAGATTTCCGTTCTGATCGGCAAATACTCTAAAGTGAACGGGGACGAGGAGAACATCAGGATGAAGCTGCACACGCATGCTGCCTATTTCCGCGCGGTCGACTCCGATCGGTGGATCAGTTGGCATGCGGGGCTCAGTCGCGTTTCGCCCAATTGAAGACCATCCGCTCACCTCCACCACCTCGTTCATATTGAGCAGAAGTCGTGGAAACTGAAATCGAACAAGATCGATCTTGTCCGTCGGTTCATCGGCGGGAAAAACCTCACCCGTCAACCATCTACCCCAAGTACCGTCGGCAGCATGTGATGGCGTCACACGAAAGAACACCCCGTCAGGAAACGACTCCACGTAGCTGACCGGTTCCGAGATGAGAAAGTCGACGTTAGTCGGGAAAGGAATCTCTTCCTCGATCACGTATAGGCGTTCGATGCGCAAGTTGGACAGGCCGACAATCTCTGGATTGTCGCGTCGCGAGTAGTACGAGTTCGTTTCGCCCGGCACCGGCTCGAAGTCGGCCGGCTCGTTGATCTGAGGTGTTGTCGGATCACACCCCGCTATGCCCGCTACGAGCGAAAGGGTCATCAGTCCTGCACTGCACCAACCACCCAACTTTCCGTGCTGTCCTGTTTCCATTGTCCCTCCAGAGGCCACGTTCGCGATTCGTACGCGCCATGCACATGGTGTGACGACGTCCTTCCATGTAGTTTATGTTGCATTATGTGTGCAGTGTCAACAACCCCATGGCCTCTGTGCGCGTCCAGATTGCGTGTGCGCGAATTTTACGACCCCGCCACCGGCAAGTAGACCCGCAGCTCGGTGCCCTGCCCCGGCGCGCTCGTGAGGCGCAGCGAACCCGAGGCCGCCGACACCGCGCCATACACGGTGGCGAGACCGAGACCGGTGCCCTGCGTGGCGTCGCGCGTGGTGAAGAACGGCTCGAAGATGCGGTCGTGCAGCTCCTCGGGGATGCCGTGCCCCGTGTCGCGCACGCTCAGCAGCGTGTAGAGACCCGGGTCCAGGCGATCGCCCACGAGCAACGCATCGCCCTCGTCCAGGGTGCGCAGCTGCAGCGTGAGCGTCCCGCCGTCCGGCATGGCGTCGCGCGCGTTGGACACCAGGTTCAGGATGATCTGCTCGAGCTGCGCCGGGGCGATGCGCACGGGCTGCACGTCGCTGGGGACGTCCACGGTGAGCGCCACCTGGTGGCCCGCGATCTGCCGCAGCACGCCTTCGATCTCGCTGAGGGTCTCGTTCGGCGCCGTCACGGGGGCGCGCGTGTTGCGACGGCTGCTGAAGGTGAGCAGCTGGCGCGTGAGGCGCGTGGCCTGCGAGGTGGCCTGCTCCAGCATCGCGAGCTGCGCGTTGGCCTTCTCGAGCGACGTCCCGGCCAGCTCGCGCTTCAGCAGCAAGACCCCGCTGCTCATGACGGTGAGCAGGTTGTTGAAGTCGTGCGCCACGCCACCGGCCATGCGGCCGAGCGCGTCCATCTTGTAGGCGCTGCGGTTCTCGGCCTCGCGCTCCTCGAGGGCCAGCGCGGTGCCGCAGACGTGCGCGGCGATGCGCAGCGTGTCCACCTCCACGGCGTCCCAGCTGCGCTTTGCCTCGCAGGCGTCGAAGCCCATGAAGCCCCACCAATAGGTGCCGGAGAAGATGGGCTGCACCAAGAGCGACTGGATACCCTGCATCTCGAGCACGGGCTTCTCGATCTCGGGGACGCCGTCCACGTCGCCGTAGATGGCGTGGCCCGCGCGCAGCTCGCTCACCCAGCGCGCGAAGCCCATCTCGGCGAGGTCGGCCTCTTGCAGGTCCGGGTTGTCGATCTGCGGGACCACCCCGGGCGCGCACCACTCGAAGGGCTGACGCATGCGCGTGTCGTGCTGCGAGTGCGGGATGTGCTCGAACACGTAGACGCGGCTCACCTGCGTGGCGCGCCCCAGGATGGCCAGCACTTCGGGCATGGCGTCACGCACGGACGGGGCCGCGTGAATGCGGTCGGCGACACGCGCGACGGCGTCCAAGATGGTCCCCCAGCGTGACTCGGTGGGTGTCGTCTCGGTCATGTCAGCGGCGACGGTACACGCTCGCGGCGCCTCGCGCTCGACGGACTCGCCCAAGAGAGCGCGGGCCGCTCAGTGCGTGGGCTCCGGCTCAGCGAGGTGGTCCGAAAAACGGCGGGTCATCAGCGCGTGACGCGCGGCCGCGAGCGGTTCGCTCGGCAGACGGCAGAAGTAGCGCATCGCGTTGGGCACGGTCCCGAAGGTGCGCGCGATGGCCTTGAAGCGGTCGGAGTCGGCCACGTTCTCGCGGATGGGCGCCTGCGCATCGCGCGCCACGCGGAAGGCCCGCACGTACTCGAGCAGCTTCCCGTGATAGGTGGGGTCTTCGATGATCGCCATGATGGAGCGGCTGCGCGGGTGCGTGCCGGCCAGCATCTGCTCCACCTGCTTCTCGAGCTCCTCGAGGCCGCCCTCGTGCGCGTCCAGCAGCTGCAGGTCGTAGCAGGGGTTCGCGTGCGTCACCTGCATGAGGTGCCCGATGATGTTGTCCGTGGTGCTCAGCAGGCCAGTGGGGTCCACCATGGAAGAGGGGTCGTCCAGGAAGCGCAGCAGCTGGTGGAAGTTGAAGTTGATTCCCTTGCTGTCGTAGTAGTCGGCCGCCGCCGGGGCGATGAAGAAGCGCAGCATGTCGTACGCGCCGATGGCGATCTGCACGCGGCTCGGGATGGCGTCCACGTAGCCGAGGCGCGCGAGGCGGGCGAGGCGCTCGTCGATCACCACCGGGTGCGCGTATTGACGAAGGGCCTTCGCCAGGCGCTGGAGCTTCTGCCCCATCTCCGCGGGCGAGCCAGCCGCTTGGGTCATCAGGGTGAACGGGGACTGAGTGAGGCGTGCGACGTCGTCCATGTTGTGAACCTTCAGTCAGAATATATTGGCACGCAGTGCCGCGAGGTCAAGCCCCACCCCGAGATTTCGTGCCCTGGTATCGTCCCGCGGTGCGCTCCACCATCGTTGCCATCGTCGTCGAGGACGCCGGACAGCTCAAGCTCCGCGATCCGTTCGAGCCCGAGCGCGAGCTGCTCATGCTGGTCCCGAAGCAGGACACGCCGCTGCGAGCGGGCGACTGGGTGCGTGCCCGGCTCGACCACGAAGCCAGCCACGTCGCGCGCGCGTTCTTCGAGGAGCGCCACGCCACCGCCGGCTCGGCGCGCGCCCACCTCTACGGCATCGCCGCGGAGCACGGCCTCGACCCGGTGTTCCCGGACGCCGTGGAAGCCGAGGTGCATGCCCTCGTGTCGAGCCCCGGCCTCGACGACCCGGCCCTGCGCGACTACCGCGCGCTGCGCTTCGTGACCATCGACGGGGCGACCTCACGGGACCTCGACCAGGCCGTGCAGGTGGAGCGCGAAGGCGCTGGCTTCCTGCTTCGCTACGCGCTGGCCGACGCGGCCTACTACGTGCGCCCGGGCACGGCGTTGTTCGAAGAGGCCGTGAAGCGCGGCGCGAGCTACTACCTGCCGGGCTTCATGATCCCCATGCTGCCGCGGGCCCTGAGCGAAGGGATCATCTCGCTCAACCCGCAGGTGGAGCGGCGCGCGCTGGTGTTCGAGATGCACCTCGACGCGGCCGGAAAGTGCCAGCGCACCGAGGTGGTGCGGGCGCGCGTGTTCAGCCACGCGAAGCTGTCGTTCGAGCGCGCGCAGGCGTTCGTGGACGACCCGGCCGCGAATGCCTTCGACGACGCGGAGATCGACACCAGCTTGATGCTGCTCACCCAGGTGGGGCGCCTGCTCATGCAGGACGCCGAGACCCGCGACGTGGTGCGCTACCGCCGCGAAGAGCTGGGCATCGACGTGGGCGCAGAGGGGCTGACCTTGTCGGTGCACCTCCACCCGCGCCTCGAGATCGAGCGCTACAACGAGCAGTGCTCGCTCTTGTGCAACGTGGAGGGCGCGAAGCTGCTGCGCGACGGGGTGATGGCCGCCGGGGTGGAGATCCAGCCCATCTACCGGGTGCATCCGTCGCCCGAGCCCGAGAAGGTGCGGCGCTTCGAGAAGCTGCTGGCGGCGATGGTGCGCGTGCACCGGCTGGACCCGGCGGTGTTCGGCTGGCGTGCCGCCGGGGCGGTGGCGCTCAACGACTTCCTCGACGGGCTGCCCACCACGGGGCCGCATGCGCGCCTCTCGCAGGCCATCCATCGCCAGGCCGTCATGGTGAACGTGCGCAGTGAGTTCACCGAGGACCCGGGCCAGCACCACGGCGTGGGCGCCGAGGTGTACGCGCGCTTCTCCGCCCCGATGCGCGAGATCGTGGGCGTGTTCCTGCACAAGGAGACGTGGGAGCTGCTCTCGGGGAGCGTGCCCAGCGCCGAGGTCATCGCGCGCGACGAGGCCCTGCGCGAGCGCATCGTGCTGCGCTCCAACGAGGCCAAGCAGATCCAGGGGCGCATCAACCAGCTGGCGCACCTCTACGTGCTGGACCAGCTCTTCGCGAACGACCTGCTGCGGCCGGTGAAGGATCGCACGCACTGGCGCGGCACCGTGATGGGGCTCACGCGCGACAAGCTGCACGTGACCTTCGAGGAGCCGCCAGTGGACGTGAAGCTCTACGTGGACGACCTCGAGGAGCAGCTGCGCACCCGGGTGGAGCTGAGCGACGACGGCGCCTCCTTGCGGCGCGCCGACGGTGAAGGCATCTGCCGCATCGGCGAGCCCGTCAGCGTGCGCGTGGACCGCTGGGATCCGTCACGCAAGCGCTTCGTGCTGCGCATGGACGTGGACTGACCGCGAGGCGGGCGAGGCGCGCCCACCCACCGCTGGGGACACGCTCAGCTTGCGACACCGCGCGGCAGGCCGGGCCGCGGAATCAGGCTGGGCAGCACGGCCCCCGCAGCCCCCACCCCCGCCGTGGGCCGATACGCCCCTTGGTGGATGTCTCGCGCGCGCTTCGCCAGCGCCGCCGCCTCGGGAGCGCTCAGCTCACCCAGGCGCCCGAGCCAGCCGAAGAAGAACGGCAGCGCGCGGGTGGCGGCAGCGCGCAGGCCATCGAAGCCGTACAGCTCGCCGGGCAGGTGCACGCCTGCGAAGGCCTCGACGGGGAAGTCGCTCCACGAGCCGAGCCCCAGCCGCTCGGTGTACTCGATGGCGAACACGGCCACGGCGTGGAGCGCATCCTCCGGCACGTCCACGAACGCGTGCGCCTGGACGAAGGCGTCGGCGCGCGACGAGCGGTCGGAGGAGAGCACGCTGGGCAGCGCACAGACGGTGGGCGGTTCGGAGGGGCGGCGGGTCACGCTC
>CAZEAA010000088.1:2272-17520 GCA_964510015.1 uncultured Sandaracinaceae bacterium | reverse complement strand
TGCCGATGCCCAGCTGGACCTTGGCCACCCCATTCTTGAAGTACACCTGCAGGGGCACCAACGTGTAGCCCTTGCTGGTCAGCTTGCCGCGCCACTTCTCGATCTCGGCGTGGTGCGCCAGCAGCTTGCGGATGCGCTTCGTGGCGTGGCTCGCGTACCCACCCTGTTCATAGGGGGCGATGTGCATGCGGTGCAGGAACAGCTCGTCGTTCTCGATGACGGCGTACGACCCGTCGAGGTCGGCCTTGCGGTTGCGCAGGCTCTTCACCTCGGTGCCCACCAGGATCATGCCGCACTCGAGCTTGTCCTCGATCTCGTAGAGCTGAGCCGCCTTGGGGTTGCGGGCAACCAGCTGCTCCATGCCGACGACGCCCTTATCGACTCGCTTCTTGGACACGCCCCGGTCTACTCCGTTTCGTCCTCGGAGGCACGCCCACTCGGCGCCTCGGCCAGCGCCCGGATCAGGTCTCGCCCCGCCGAGAGGGCGTCCAGGTGCCCGCCCTCGGAGTCGGCGTCGAGGGCCGCGATGGCGCTGTCCACCCCGCCGCCCTCGAAGAAGCGCAGCAAGCCGAGCTCCACCGAGAGGCGTGAGATGGTGTCCGCGTCGTTTGCGCGACGGGCGTCTTCCAAGCGCTCGAGGCGCACGGCCCGCTCGCTCGTGAAGTACCTCGCCGACGCAGGACCCATGGGGAGGTAGCGCCCGTCCAGCCCCGTGAAGGGCACCGCCACGCTGGCCGGCACCGAGAGAGGTGGGATCGCGTAGCGGCCCACCACCAGCAGTTCGGCGCGGGCGTCCCCGGCCACGTCCTCGGCGCGCTCGGCGCAGGCGTCCTCCTGCACCGGACGCGTGTCCACCGAGACCTCGTACACCTGGCCGTGCTCGTCCACGCGCACCACCGCCACGCACTCGGTCATGCGTGTGCTGTCCACCACGGCGATCAGCAGCTCGACGGCGCCATCTCCGTCGAGGTCCCCTCCCGAGAGCGGCGCCGGCAGCCCGCGCACGCGCTCGCGTGTGGGGAAGCGCCTATCCGGAGCGTCGATGCCCAGCGCCACCCCCACGCGCGTCACCACGCGCAGCGCGGTCTGTCGGTCGGGCCCGAGGGCGTCCAGCATGGCCACGTCATCGGTATCCACCAGACGTCGCACGCGGTAGCCCTCGTCCTCGAAGGACTGCGCCAGGTGCGCGGCCTCTTCGCTCGGGGTCACGCCCACGCGCAGGTAGTCCACGGGGTCACGCGGCTGCACGGGCTCGGCGCAGCCGGCCAGCAGCACCGTGGCGGTGAGCCGCGCGGCCCAGCGCCTACGCGACGGCATCCGCGCCGAGGGAAGCGACGCTGCGCGGCAGCGGCACGGAGACCCCATGTTCCAGCATGCGGAAGCGCTCGGCGGGCACGCGTTGCAAGAGCCGCGCGGCCTCCAGCTCGCGCTCGGGCTGCCCCTGCACGTCGTCGGCCAAGGCGAAGCTGCCGTAGTGCACGGCCACCGAGGTGATGGCGCCGAGGTCCACGTGCGAGCGCACGGCCTCCGCCGGGTCCATGTGCACCGGCGACATGAACCAGCGCGGCTCGAACGCACCGATGGGCAAGAGCGCCACGCGCGGGCTCCCGAGGCGCTCCCGGATCTCGCGGAAGTGCGGGCCGTAGCCCGTGTCCCCCGCGTAGTAGATCCCGCCGGCCGGCGCGTGCACGTAGAGCCCACCCCACAGCCGCTTGTCGAGGTCGAAGGGCGAGCGCCCCGAGAAGTGCTTCGCCGGCGTGAAGACCACCACCACGCCGGCGGCCACCTCCACGGACTCCCACCAGTCCAGCTCGCTCACGTTGCCAATGCCGTTTCGCTTCAGCACCTCGCCCACGCGCAGGCCCGTCACGATGCGCGGCGCCGAGTGGGCCTGCAGCCGCTTCAGCGTGGGCACGCACAGGTGGTCGTAGTGGTCGTGGCTCAGCAGCACCACGTCGATGGGCGGCAGGTCCTCGAAGCGCACCCCCGGCGCACGAAAGCGCTTGGGCCCCGCGAACGAGAAGGGGCTGCAGCGCTCGGCCCAGATGGGGTCCGTCAGCATGTTGAGGCCGTCGTGCTGGACGAGCGCGGTGGCGTGACCCACCCACGTCACGCGCACCTCACGGCCGCTCACGCGCTCGGCGGGCGCCGGCCCGGGCTCACTCGGCACCGGTGTGACCTTCGGGCGCTTGCGCGTGAAGAACCACTTGAGCGCGTCGCGGCTGCTGCTGTGACGTCGCCCCGTGACGTCCGAGTTCATGAAGCGTCGACCGTCGAAATGATCAGAGCCCTGCGCCATCCGTCCCATCATGCTCGGGGAGGCGGATAGCGCAAGGCCCTGTGCTCGGTCACGCGGCCGCACACCTGCGGCTCACGTCGCTCAGCGCTCGGAGAACGCCTCGATGGGCATCTGCATGGTGCTCTTGATGGGCGACAGGATGGACCCCGCGTGCCCCTTGCTGCGCGGCAGCACGCGGTCGAAGTAGAACTCGCCGGTCTGGATCTTGGCCTTGTAGAACTCGGGGGTCTCCACGCCGTCACCGCTCGCGAGCTTGGCGTACGCCGCGGCCACCATCTTGGCCCAGAAGAACGCCATCATCGCGTAGCCGGAGAACATCAGGAAGTCGACGGCGTTGGCGGCCACCACGTCGCGGTCCTTGCGCGCCCCGAGCGCGAGCCGAACCGTGAGGTAGTTCCACTGCGCGCACACCTTGCCCAGGCTCACGATGAACGGGCGCATCTTGGGGTTGGTGGCGTGCTCACCGCAGAACTTCATGATCTCGGCGGTGTACTCGGCGATGGCCTTGCCCTTGCTGGCGATGAGCACCTTGCGGCCCAGCAGGTCCAGCGCCTGGATGCCCGTGGTGCCCTCGTAGAGCGTCGCGATGCGCGTGTCGCGCACGATCTGCTCCATGCCGTGCTCACCGATGTAGCCGTGCCCGCCGAAGACCTGCACGCCCATGTTGGTGCACTAGAAGCCGATCTCGGTGAGGAAGCCCTTGAGGATGGGCGTGTAGAAGCCGAGGCGGTCGTCCCAGAGCTCGCGCTCCTTGTCGTTGCCCTGCTCCACGGCCACCGTCATGTGGTCGGCCATCTTGGCCGCGTGATAGAGCATGGCGCGTCCGCCCTCGGACACGGCCTTCATGGTGAGCAGCATGCGCCGCACGTCACCGTGGTGGTGGATGGCGTCGGCCACCTTGTCGGGCTCCTTCTTGCCGGACAGCGCGCGCATGGAGCGGCGCTCCTTCGCGTAGGCCAGCGCGCCCTGGTAGGACAGCTCGGTGGCGCACACGCCCTGGAGCGCGGTGCCGATGCGGGCCGTGTTCATGAACGTGAACATGCACTCGAGGCCCTTGTTCTCGGGCCCCAGCATGAACGCGCGCGAACCCTCGAACTCGATGGTGCACGTGGCCGAGGCCTTGATGCCCATCTTGTGCTCGATGCCGCTGCACACGACGTTGTTGAAGTCGCCCTTCCCGCCGCTCTCGCTGGGCAGGAACTTCGGGATGATGAACAGCGAGATGCCGCGTGTGCCGGCCGGCGCGCCGGGGATGCGCGCAAGCACCACGTGCACGATGTTCTCGCAGAGGTCGTGGTCACCGGCCGAGATGAAGATCTTGGTGCCGGTCACATCGTAGCTGCCGTCGCCGCGCGGCACGGCCTTGCTGCTGACCTGGCCGAGGTCGGTACCGCACTGCGGCTCGGTGAGGCACATGGTGCCCATCCAGCGGCCCTCCGTGAGCGGCGGCATGTAGATGCCACGCTGCTCCTCGGTGCCGTGCAGCATGATGGTGTTCATCGCGCCCAAGCTCAGGCCCGGGTACATGTTGAAGGCCCAGTTGGCGGTGCCCATCATCTCGGCCTTGAAGACGCCGAGCGACATGGGCATGCCCTGTCCGCCGTACTGCTCGGGGTGCGAGAGCCCCTGCCAGCCGCCCTCCACGAACTGGTCGTAGGCCGCCTTGAAGCCCTTCGGCGTGGTCACCGCGCCGTTCTCGAGCTTGCAGCCCTCCTTGTCGCCCGACTGGTAGAGCGGCGCGAGCACGCCCTCACAGAACGCGGCGCAGTGCTCAAGGATGCTGTCCACCACGTCGGGCGTGGCTTCTTTGCCGTTTGGCAGCTGCGCGTAGTGACCGGGGTAGTCGAGGACGTCGTTGATGAGAAAGCGCGTGTCCCGAAGGGATGCTTTGTACTGCGGCATGTGTGGGGGTCTCCAAGTAAGCGCGGGCGTGCCCGTCGCGTCTCGTTCGTCCACCGAGAGAGTGGCGCCCCCTCTCTACCACATGGTCAGAGTTTGTCTACCGAACGGTCAGGCAAACGAAGTCAGCCGCCGAGGCGCTCTGGCGCGCTCCAGCGAACCACGTCGCCATCGCGGGGGAGGACGCCACTCTCGTTCCGTCCCCAGCAAGAAACCGTGCCGTCCTCGTGGCGTGCACAGCCGAAACCTGTGCCGAGCCGCAGCTCGACGACATTGCTCAGGCCCTCGACCGCCGTCGGCGGAGAGTCCTCGTTCAGGGCGACACAGGCGACCCCCCGCTGAGTCGTGATCCCGCAGAGCGTGGCACCGCGCTCGCCCGCCCCCAACGCGAGCGCCGTGACGTCGGCGAGCCGCTGCTCTTCACGTCCCTCGCCAGGCGGCGGGCTCACCGTCATGCGGCAGTGCACCGCTGTCCCTCGCAGACCGCACGCCCATCGGAAGTCGCCGGCCCAGGCGTCGGCGCCGCCCTCCAAGGGCCACGGCTCGTCGCGAACGCGGAGGATTCCTCCGCTCGGGCCGTTGGCGTCCACCTCGCGGATCACCCCGTAGCAGCGCATCCCGCGGGTGGTCTGCGCGCAGATCCCAGGTCCCAGCGGAGCCACCCGCGTGACCCCCGCCTCGACCACCCGCGTGACGCTCGAGAGCGCGGGCACCAGGGCCCCGTCCCGGCGGACCTCGCCGCGATGGAAGCAATCGAGCGCGCCGTCCGAAGTGCGCACGCAAGCGAGGGTTCGCGCCGCCGCGACCTCCACCACCCTCCCAGCGATGCCCGGGATCTCCGTGGACGTCGCGTTCTGGACCACGTCACCGACGGTCCACGTGTGCAGGTCCTCGTCCTCCATGACGACGGGCGCGGCGCTGGTCTGCACGTAGTAGGCCGGCGAGAGCTCGCCAAAGCCGCGGACCGCTCCCGAAGCCGTGAGCAGCACGCCGCTCGAGGTCTGGCCAGAGACCGCGTCGACTCCGGCGATGGCGTGCAGGGCGGGCAACGCCCAGGGTGCGTCACCGAACCCAGCGAGCTGCTCCCCCCAGCACGCCAGCCCGCCCGCGCTGCGCCGGACGCACGCCGTGCCCGAAGTCACGAACAGCGCAGCGGCGTCGTCGATGCCAGCGATGCGGGCGCTGGGATGAAACGAGTCCGGTGCGGGGACGCCGAGCCGCCCTCCTTGGTTGCTGCCCCAACACCACCCCTCGCCGCCGGCGAGCGCACACGTAGTGCCGAAGGCGTGGACCAAAGACGTCACTCCGTGGACACGGGCGACCGGCACGAGTCCCTCGGCCGGCGCATCGAGAGGACCGGTCGGAACGAGGGCGCCAGAGCACGTCACGTCGCCCTGTGTGTCCACGAAGCAGGCCCCAGTCGAGCGACCGACCGCCGCCTGCGTGCTCGCAGGAGCAGCAACCTCGTCGCGCCGCCCTCGTCCATCTGCGGTCAGCGTGAACGCTGCTCCGGCGCGGTCCACCCCGAGGAGGGTGGACGCCGAGACCGACAGGCTGCGCGCCCCCGCGGCTGCCCTGACCTCGCGTGCGGACGGGCGATCCTTGGGCCAGCAGAACACGCGCTCGTCCTCGAGCTGCGCGCAGGTGGCCACGGTGCGCGCCGCTTCGCAGTTCAGCCGCTCCCATCCCGTGCGACATCCGGACGACGCATCGCCAACGAGGGAACGCGCGGGTGCGGGCAGCCGCGGCGCCGAGACACGAGACGCATCCCACGGGCTCCAGCAACGCGGCGCCCCGCTGACGAGGGCGCACACCCCTTCTGCCCAGGGGGCTAGCGCCGAGGCACCGGCCAGCGCAGTGAGCGGCGTGAGCGTGGTGCCCGCCCCGGTGAAGATCCCGTGCATGACCACCGCGTCTTCCCGAAGCACGAAGAGCGTCGTCCTGCTGGTGTGGAGACCGAACACCGCCGCACGCGCGGGACCGTGCGCCTCCACGGTGTACGAGCTGCCTTGGCCGTAGCATCGCACCGCGCCCGTCTCGAGCACGCCGCACACCGCGTCGAACCCGACCGCGAGGCCCCGGAAGCGAGGCGGCGGTGGCGGTGGCGGCGAGGGTGACGGAGGTGAGCTCGCCGGCAGCGGTGCCGTGGGTGCCGTGGGCGCGGCCTCGACGGCGGCCGCATCGGGAGCGCCAGAGCACCCGCAGGCACCGAGCGCGACCAACAGCATGACGACAGGGGCCCTGGCGGGAAGCGCGCGACGTCGGGCGGGTTGGTCCATGGCCGTGTGTGGCCAGCTGGCGTCTGCTTCGTGAACCGCGCTCAGCGGTAAGCGAGGATCGAGCGCACCGGCGCGTCCAGCTTGGCGGAGCCGCCCAAGAACGCGAGGTCGATGACCACCGCGAAGCCCGCCACCTGGCCACCCGCCTTGCGCACCAGCTGGGCCGCGGCACCCGCGGTCCCGCCCGTGGCGAGCAGGTCGTCCACGATCACCACCCGTGCCCCCGTGCGGAGCGCGTCGCTGTGGATCTCGAGCGAGTCGCTGCCGTACTCGAGCTGATAGGACACGGACAGCGTCTCGGCCGGCAGCTTGCCCGGCTTGCGCACCGGCACGAAGCCCACGCCCAGCTTGGTGGCCAGCGCCACGCCAAAGAGGAAGCCTCGCGCCTCCACACCAACGATGGTGTCCGGCGCCCACTCGGCCACAGCCTCGGCCAGCAGCGTCACGCTCGCGGCGAAGCCCTCCGCGCTGGCCAGCAGCGGGGTGATGTCCTTGAACAGGATGCCGGGCTTCGGGAAGTCGGGGACCTCGCGGATCAGCCCTTCCACGAGGGCGATGCGCGGATCCGAGGGTTGCTGTTGACTCATGGGCTGTCCTCCGAGGGCCCCGCGATGAAGCTCGCGAGCCCGAGCTGATGGTGGTCGGTCACGCGCAGCGAGAGCGGTGACACGCTGACGAAGCCGGCGTCCACGGCCTCGGTGTCCGAGCCCGGCATCTCCGGGTGATGCACGCCGCCGGCGCCGCCGATCCAGAAGTAGGGGCGCCCCCGTGGGTCGCTGCGCAGGTCCACGCCCTCGGCGTAGTGTCGCTGCCCGAGCGACGCGGACACCACGCCCCGAGGTTCGACACAGGCAGGAAAGTTCACGTTGATGAGCGGCGCGTTGCCCTCCGCGTCGCGCGGCGCGCGCCCGTGCAGCGACTGCAGCATGCGCGCGCACAGGGTGGTCGCGAGCTCGGCCATGGCCTCCATGTTGTCGGGGTGGAGGTTCGAGAAGGCGATCGCCGGATAGCCCCGCAGCGCCGCCTCGCGCGCCGCCGCCACCGTGCCCGAGTAGTGCACGTCGGTGCCCAGGTTGGCCCCGTGGTTGATGCCGCTCACCACCAGGTCGGGCTTGCGCGGCAGCAGCGACGTCATGAAGAGCGCCACGTACACGCAGTCCGCCGGCGTGCCGTCCACCGCGTGGACGCGCGGCTCCACCTGCCGGTAGCGCAGCGGCACGTGCAGCGAGATGGAGTGGCTCTTGCCGCTCTGCTCGTACTCGGGCGCCACCGTGTAGACGTCGCCGATGCGCGCGAGGGCCCGGCGCAGGCACACGTTGCCGAAGGCGTTCACGCCGTCGTCGTTCGAGAGCAGGATCAAGGGGCGGTCGGGGTCGGTCGTCATCGGGGGAGCACCGCGCGGAGGACGCGACGAGGGCTGAGGGTACGGCTATCGCGAGTGATTGCCAGCGCCGTGGACCTCACCCTTGACAGACCGCCTCGCATTCGGAATATTGGTCGGACCATTCGACCAATGATGGCACTCAGCACCGATCTCGCGCTCGCCCCCTTCGCCCCCGCCTCGGCGGTGGACCTGTGCGCCGACCAGCTGCGCGGCCGAATCCTCGCGGGCAGCCTCGCGGTGGGCACGCGCCTGCCTCCCGAGCGGGACCTCGCCGCCCAGTTCGGCGTGAACCGGGTCACCGTGCGCAGCGCGCTGGCGCAGCTCCGCACCGAGGGGCTGCTGTCGGTGCGGCAGGGTCGCGGGTACGAGGTCCAAGACTTCCAGCGAGAGTCCGGCCCCACGCTGCTGCCCAGCGTGCTCTCAGTGGCACGCGGTCGCTCGCGTCAGGAGCTGGCCCGCTGGGTGACCGACATGCTGGCTGCACGGCGCCACCTCGCGCGCGCCGTGCTCTTCGAACTCCTCGAGCGTCGGCCCGACATCGGCCCGGTGCTGCGCGCGCTCGACGCGTTCGCGGACGCGGTGCAGGCCGGCACCTCGGACCCTCGCGCGCTGTCGGCGCTGGACATGGAGATCCTGCGCTCGCTGCTGGAGGCGGCGGGCAACCGGGTGCTGCGCTTGGCGTTCAACCCCGTGCTCACCACGCTCGCGGCGCTGCCCGAGCTGGAAGAACAGATGTACCTCGCGCCGGAGACCAACGTGCTCGGCTACGCGTTGCTGCGCGCCTGGCTCGCCGCCCCGCAGCGCGAGGCGATCGAACCCCTGCTGGAAGCGCTGGCCGAGCGCGACCGCGAGAACGTGGCGCGCTTGCTGGCGCGTCCCACGCCGGAGGCCCCCCGATGAACCTGGAACGCGCCCTGCTCTACCCCATCTTGTTCCGTCCCGAGGTCGTGGAAGCGCGCCTCGACGAGATCCGTCGCGCGGGTCTCGTGCGCGACGTGCCCAACGCCTGGCAGATCTCCCTCGGCGTGCTGCGCATGGTGCATCGCGTGCTCTTCCGGTCGGAGACCATCGGCACGTGCGCGGACCACGCCGTGCGCCCCACCCTGCGGGCCCGGCTGCTCGAGTCGCGGCCCCTGCGCTTCCCCTTCTTGCTGCGCGAGCACGCCGTCGCCCCGCTGGACTTCTCCGGGCTGCTCAGCTCGCCCGAGCGCGTGATCCGTCACCTGCTGGGGGCGCACCACGACGGCGTGCAGTTCGTCTACGACCTGCAGATGCTGTCGGTGCACCCGGGCAAGCTCGAAGAGGCGCTGCAGCGCGCGCGCGCCGTGGTGGAGCAACGCGATCCGCGGGCCGAGTGGCTGCGCGACCTGACGGTCTACGAGCGCTATCACGAGAACCTGCTGGCCGCGCTCGAGGCCGCGGTGCGCGGGGACTTCCCCATCCCGGACCACCAAGTGGACGACCCGGACATCTCGTTCCTGGCGTACCTCGCGTGGTGCGCCCGCCAGCCGGCCTCGCCGGCAGACACCGCGCGCGCGCTCGTGGGCGGCCGCTTCACCATCACCGACGGCGCGCTCGCAGCCTGACCAGCCGGATTCGAAAAGTAGAACAAGTTTCACTTTGGGGTGGCCAGCCCCATGTCTACGCTGTATATCGATGCTCTCTGTACACCTCAGTACCCCCTTTGGAGGCTGGCAATGGATAAGGTTTCGAGCATCAGTGAGTACTTCGCGCGACTGAACGAGCGCTTCATTCCCAGCGAAGCCAAGGGCGTGAGCTGCATCATCCAGTACGACTTCTCGGGCGACAACTCGGGTCACTTCCACTTCTCGGTGGAGGACGGCACCCTGGGTCCCGTGACCGCCGGCGAGCACCCGAACCCCTCGGTGACCATCACCATGAAGGGCGAGCACTTCCTCCAGATGGGCAACGGCGAGCTCGACGGCGCCAAGGCGTACATGACGCGCAAGATGAAGGTGAAGGGCAAGATCCCGCTCGCCCAGAAGATGAAGAAGTTCCTCCCGCCGCACGGCGGCTGATCCGCTCGCTCAGCGGGCCTGTACGAGGCGCTGCGAGTCGTCGACCATGGACGACTCGTGAGCGCCTCTCACAATTGGTTGGCGAGAAGAGCCGCAATCAGCCGCTCGGGCGTGACGTTGGGGGGCATCAGCAGGTTGGCTTCCTTGGCCCAGCGGAAGGCCGCGGTCACGGCCTCCTCCGTGGTGTCGAAGACCTCCTCGCGCGTGGGAGGCGTGGACATCCAGAACACCGCCCGCAGCACGCCGCGCACCACGGGCGACGGCATGATGTTGGCCACGCCGAGGCAGCGCGCCTGGATGAGCTTCCAGTTGTCGTCCTGCCACTGCGCCAGCCGCTTGCGCTGGAGCGCGGTGACCTGCTGGTTGTGCGCACGAAAGTCGCGGATGGTGACGAACTTCGGACCGCGAGAGAGAGCGACTTCGTTCGCCGCGAGCACGTCCTCGATCTCGGCGAGGTCGTGGCCGTTCTCGATGACGTTCACGACGACTGGCCAGTAGTCCAGCGAGGTGCGGGCGCGCGGTCGTCCAGACTCGGTGGCCATCGGCCTCCAGCATACCCCGAAGTCCGGTCTCGGTTGAATGCTCTCTCGAGGGCAGACGAGCGCGCGCTTCCAACGCGCACTCGAAAGAGTACGCGGCAGAAAAGGCGAAAGCCCGCAGCACGAGTGCTTGCGGGCTTTCTAGTCGGGGCGACTGGATTCGAACCAGCGACCCCTACACCCCCAGTATAGTGCGCTACCAAGCTGCGCTACGCCCCGACAACGGCGTTCCCAAAGGGTGGGGTGAGGGAGGCGGAACATACTGCAAGCCCGCGGGTTGGCAATGCCTTTTTCGTCGAAACGTGTCGCTCGTCAGCGCGTGCGGACGGGCTGCCGCAGCCTCGCCATGGCGGGCACCACGGCGTCCACGCGCACCTCCATCTCGGGCACCGGCGCGGGCGCGGCGTGCATCCTCTCGAGCGCGTTCAGCGCCCGCATCAGGTCGGCCCGCAGGCCCAGCAGCTCGGCCCTCAAGGCCACCTCACGACGCGGCGCTGGCGTGGCGCGGTCTTCGAGCTCGGCCAGGCGCAGCTTGGCGCCGGCCACCGTGTAGCCCTCGTCGTGCAGCAGGCGGCGGATCTGCATCGCCATGTCCACGTCGGCCCGCGTGAAGTGGCGGTGCGCGCCGCGGGTCTTCTTGGGGCGCAGCTGATCGAACTCGCCTTCCCAGTAGCGCAGCACGTGCGACTTCACGCCGATCATCTCCGCCACCTCTCCAATCTTGAAGAAGCTGCGGTCCGGCAGACTGGGGCGCCGCCGCACCACGCTCGGTCAGCCCTGCTCGGCGTCTTCGGCGTTGTCTTCGTCCGCGTCCTGATCATCCAGGTCGCTCGACGACTCGCGGTGCGGGTTGAGCGCGGTCTTCAGCACTTGGCTCGGCTTGAACGTGAGCACGCTGCGCGCGCTGATGGGGATGGGCTCGCCGGTCTGCGGGTTGCGTCCCCAGCGCTGGCTCTTGTCGCGCACGACGAAGTTCCCGAAGCCGGAGATCTTGATCTTCTCCCCCTCCGCGAGGACCTCCTTCATCGTGTCGAACATGGCCTCTACGACCTCGGCCGCCTCCTTCTTCGAGAACCCGCCAACCTTCTCGTAGACGGCGTCGATGATTTCAGCTTTCGTCACCAGTAACCTCGTGGGGTCGGATAGAGCGCCAGAAGGACACGAGAAAACCACAGGAACGCGCCAAGCTCAAGAGCGAGCTTCGGCTGCCCCGGTGGTCGTCGCGATCGCCCTCGCGGGCGAGTGCGGGAACTACCGCTGCTGAGCGCCGAAGCGCCCGGTGACGGCCTTGACCACGCGCGCGTGCGCGCTGTCCACGTCCTTGTCCTTCAGCGTGCCGGCCGGGTCGCGGTAGGTCACACGGAAGGCCACGCTGCGATGCCCGGCAGGGATCTGGTCGCCGCGGTACACGTCGAACACGCGCACCGACTCGGCCAGCGGCGCGCCCTCGGCGGCCATCGCGGCCGCCACGTCCCCGGCGGCGTGCTCGTCGGCCAGCAGCAACGCCAGGTCACGCGTGGTGGCCGGGAAGCGCGGCAGCTCGCCGGCCTGCGTCACGCCCACGCGCTGGCTCGCCCGCTCGAGGGCCTGCATGTCGAGCTCCGCGTAGAGCGGACGGCCATCGAGACCGAAGTCGTCCACCACCTCGGGGTGCAGCTCGCCGATCACGCCGAGCGTCTCACCCGCCACGCGCACCGCAGCACGCCGGCGCGGGTGCAGCGCGAGTGCGCTCTCGGCTAGCGGGTCGTCGGCGAGCAGTTCGGGGAGCGTGCCCACCAGGCCGTGCACCAGCGTCTCCACGCGGCCCTTCAGGTCGTAGAAGTCGAACGCGCGCTCGTCACCGAGCCACGTGTCGGCCGCGCCCGCGAGCAACACCGAGAGCCACTCGCGCTCCACCGGCAGGTTCATGTCGGCGGGGTCCGCGGTCACGTCGCTCGGCCCGCGCGGGTGGAAGCTGCGGCCCACTTCGAACAGCGAGACGCTACGCGCCTGGTGACGCAGCGCCACGCTGGCGGCGGCCACGAGCGAAGGCAGCAGCGACGTGCGCATCACGCTGCGCTCTTCGGACAGCGGGTTGGCGAGCGGCACGGCGTCCGTGGAGACGCGTGCGCGACGCAGGTCGGCCGGCGCGAGGAAGCGGTAGTTGATGGCCTGATGCAGGCCCGCCGCCACGCCCGCAAGCAGGGCGCGACGACGGAACGTGATGGGCGCCGGCGTGCCGCTGTCCGAAGGCCGCACGCGCGGCGTCTTCGCCGGGATGCGGTCGAAGCCGTGGATGCGGGCCACCTCTTCGATGAGGTCCACTTCGCGCGCGAGGTCCGGGCGGAACGTGGGCGCCTCCACCAGGAAGCCCTCGGCGGTGTTGCGCAGGATGCTGCAGCCGATGCCGCGCAGAATGCCCTCGCAGATGCTGGCGGGGACGTCCACGCCCAAGAGCGCCTTCACGCTGCCGGCACGCAGCTCGATCTGCAGCGGCGCGCTCTCGCTCGCCACCTCTTCCACGGCTTCGGTGAGCGCGATGCCGCCGCCCAGGTCCGCGATGAGCTGCGCCGAGCGCGCGAGCACACGGTGCACCGCGCGCGGGTCCACACCGCGCTCGAAGCGATGGCTCGCGTCCGTGTGGAGACCCACGCGCCGCGACGTGCGCCGCACGGCCTGCGGCTGGAAGTAGGCGCACTCGATCAGCACGTCGCGCGTGTCGTCGCGGATCTCGCTGTCGAGCCCGCCCATCACGCCGGCCAGCGCCACGGGCCGCTCGCCGTCGCAGATCAGCAGGTCGCCCGCGTCGAGCTGACGCGTGGTCCCGTCGAGGGTCTGCATGGTCTCGCCGGCCTGAGCCGCGCGCACCACGATGGCGCTGCCCTTCACGCGCGCGAGGTCGAAGCCGTGGATGGGATGCCCGTGCTCGAGCATCACCAAGTTGGTGGCGTCCACCAGGTTCGAGATCGCCCGCACGCCCAGGTTCTGGAGGCGGTAGCGCAGCCAGAACGGACTCGGCGCCACGGTCACGCCATACACCAGCGCAGCGCCATAACGCGGCCCGCGCACGGCATCCTCGATGGTCACCCGCACGCGCGCGCCGTCGTCACTGGGCAGGGTCACCCGCGCCGTGGGCGGCTCGGCGAAGGCCAGCTCGAAGCTCGTTGCGGAGGCATCCCAGCGCTTGTCCGCCAAGCTGGCCACGCGCTGCGGCAGCGGAGCCAGCGGGGCCGTGAACGGCACGCCGGCGAGCAGGGCCACTTCGCGCGCGAGACCGATGTGCCCCAAGCAGTCGGGGCGGTTGGGCGTGAGCCCGATCTCGATGATCACGTCACGCAGACCGAGCGCGTCGGCCACGGGGGTGCCGGGCGCCGCGGGCTCGCAGTCCGAGAAGATGAAGATGCCGTCGCCGCCGGGCCCGATCTGCAGCTCGCCCTCGCTGCACAGCATGCCGCACGAGACGATGCCGCCGAGCTCGCGCTCCGCGATGACGAAGTTGCCGGGCAGCACGGCGCCCAGCTTCGCGAGGATCACGCGGCCGCCGGGGGCCGGCACGTTGGCTGCGCCGCAGACCACCTCTTGCTCGCGTTCGCCGTCGAACACGGTGACCAAGCGCAGCTTCTCGCGCGCGGGGTGCGGACGAATGCCGCGCACCTCGGCCACCACCACGTGGTCGAAGCCCTCACCCTTGCGCGTGAGCGACTCCACCTCGAGCCCCGCCGAGGTGAGCTTCTCTGCCATCTGCTCGGCGGTGATGTCCACACCGCTCAGCGCCTTCAGCCATTCGTAGGAAGCCAGCATCGTTCGTCCTCAGAAAGCCGAGAGAAAGCGCACGTCGTTCTCGTACAGCAGCTTGATGTTGGGGATGCCGTACTTGAGCATCGCGAGGCGGTCCATCCCCATGCCGAGCGCGAAGCCGCTGACCTCCTTCGGGTCGTAGCCCACGTTCTCGAAGACCACCGGGTGGATCATCCCGCAGCCGAGCACCTCCACCCAGCCCGAGCCCTTGCAGACGCGGCACGCGGCGGTGCGCGCGGCGTCACCTTCCCAGGCGCGGCAGAACACACAGCCGAAGTCCACCTCGCCACCGGGCTCCACGAAGGGGAAGTAGCTGGGGCGCACGCGAACCGTGATGTCCTTGTGGAACAGGCGCTGCGCGAACAGCTGCAGCACGCCCTTGAGGTCCGCGAAGGTCACGTCGGTGTCCACCACGAACGCCTCGATCTGGTGGAACATGGGCGAGTGCGTGGCGTCGTCGTCACGGCGGTAGACCGCGCCCGGCGCCACGATGGCGAGGGGCGGCTTGCGACGCGACATCTCGCGCACCTGGATGGTGGACGTGTGCGTGCGCAGCAGCGTGGTGGCCGCGTCGCCACGGTCGCGCTGGCTCACGAAGAACGTGTCCTGCATGTCCGTGGCCGGGTGGTCCTTGGGGAAGCCCAGCTTGTCGAAGCAGTTCTCGTGGAAGTCGATGTCGGGCCCGTCCGCGACCTCGAAGCCGAGCGACGTGAAGATGTCGAGCAGCTCGTCTTGGATGCGCGTGATGGGATGCAGACGGCCCACGGGGCGCGCGCGCGCGGGCAGGCTCACGTCCAGCGCGGGGCCCGTGAGCTCCGCCTGCCGGATGGCCTGCGCGATGCGCAGCAGGTGCTCGTCGAAGGCGCCCGTGATGGCCTGCTTGAGCGCGTTGCCCTGCTGACCGAACTCCTTGCGGCGGTCGCCCGGCAGCTCGGGCATGCGCTTCATGAGCAGCGTGAGAGAGCCCTGCGGCCCCACGAAGCGACCGTTCGCCGTGCGCAGCGCGTGCTCGTCCACCGCGCTTGCCAGCGC
>CAZEAA010000088.1:0-2262 GCA_964510015.1 uncultured Sandaracinaceae bacterium | reverse complement strand
GGTCGTGATCACTCATGAATGAAAACTCCAGAAACAGCGACGCCGTGAGCAGGAACCAGCGAAGTTCCCCGCGTCACGGCGTGCAACAGGTCCAGCGGGAACTAGCGGGTCGCGTCGATGACGGCCTTGAAGCCGGCCGGCTCGTTCATGGCGAGGTCCGCGAGGACCTTGCGGTCGATCTGGATGTCCTTGTTCTTCAGCGCGTTGATCAGCTTGGAGTACGTGACCCCGTGCTGACGGGCGCCCGCGTTGATGCGGGTGATCCACAGCTTGCGGAAGTTGCGCTTCTTCGCGCGGCGAGCGGCGAAGGCGTCCTTCCACGCGTGACGCACCTGCGACACGGCGCTGCGGAACTGACGGCTGCGAGCGCCGTAGTAACCACGGGCGAGCTTGAGGACACGATTACGACGGCGGCGGGCTTTGAACCCTCGTTTGGCGCGTGGCATGTCGAATCAGCCTTGCAGCAGACGAATGATGCGCGGGGCGTCGGCCGAGCTCACCATGTCGTTCTTCTTGAGGTTGCGGAGGCGGTTGGCGGACTTACCGCGCATCAGGTGCTGCTTGCCAGCCTTGCTGCGGCGAATCCGGCCGGTACCGGTGAGCTTGAAGCGCTTGGCCGCAGCCCGCTTCGTCTTCATCTTGGGCATCTCTATTCCTCACTGAAAAGCTCGAACGCCAGCGAACACGCGGCGGCGAGCGGAAGGGGGCGTGGTTTACGGGGCGAGCGAGCCGGAGTCAAGCGACCCCGGCACACAGCCGCCCCGCGGGGGACGATCAGCTCTCTTTCGCAGCCTTCTCGGCGGCGGCGGCGCGATCGGCGTCGTCCATGTCGTCGTCGTCGTCCTCATCGTCGTCATCGTAGTCTTCGTCGTCGTGGTACTCGTCGTCCACGGCGCCGGCGCTCGAGCGCTCGACCACGGCTTCACGGGGCCCACCCTCACGCGCGGTGCGCGGCTTCGGCTTCACGCGCGGGGCCAGCATCGCGGTCATGGTGCGGGCCTCCATGCGCGGGTAGAGCTCCACCACCGCCACGTCGCCCACGGCCTCGACCATGGCGTCGATCTGACGCTGCGCGGTCTCGGGGTGCGTGATCTCACGACCGCGGAAGCGGACCGTGATCTTGACCTTGTTGCCCTCTTCCAGGAAGCGGCGCGCGTGCTTCACCTTGAACGCGATGTCGTGCTCGTCGGTCTTGGGGCGAAGCTTGATCTCCTTCAGCTCCACCTGCGCCTGCTTCTTCTTGGCCTCGTTCTGCTTCTTCTTCTCTTCGTACTTGAAGCGACCGTGGTCCATGATCTTGCAGACCGGCGGGACAGCCTTGGGGTTCACCTCGACGAGATCGAGATCGGCCTCCCGCGCGATGCGACGAGCCTCATGGGTCTCGAGGACGCCGAGCATGGCGCCATCCGGCCCGATGACACGGACCTCCGGAACGCGGATGCGCTCGTTGACTCGGGGACCAAAGGGACTCTGGCGGTCACGGGGATCAAATCGACGGCTAGCGATGGTGGCTTCTCCTGAAAGGATTCTGGGGCCTCTTCTACTCACTTTCCGCGGGCGGGCAAGTGAAGGGGCGCCGGGAGCGTACTCCCGAACCTGGCAAAGCCAAAGCGTTCTCTCTCTGGGAATGTCCGCGTCCAGCTAACGGGGCGCTGCAGGGGGGAGACCGCAGCCTTGATCGTGAGGAGCGAGACGGGCATCCTGGTCGGCGGGATCGCTCGCGCTGGCGCTCCCTCTGGTACCCCCCCTGGAAGCGGCACTGCGCTTCGCTCCGTTTGCTTCCTGGGGCCCCCCAAGTCCCGCCAACCGGGCCGCCCGTCCCGCTCCTGCGGTGACGTCTGGAGCTTGTCCACAGGGCCCGGGGTGGGACGCGGTCAATCCCCTCGTTCGCCGTGTTGGCGCGGCTGGGCTCGACTGGGTCCGCTCCCAGCGCCACTCCACAGCGCGCTCGGCGGGAATGACAGCAACGCGACGCCCCGAGTCCATCCACTCGTACGCCGTGTGGGCTCGACTGTGCTCCGAAGCGTCCGTCCCGGTCCGGAGTGCGCTCATTCGCGCCAGCTCGCCCGAGCCCAACCGCAAACCGTCGCGCCCATCCGCGCCAGTCTCGCTCTTCCCGCTCCGTGGAGGTCAGTCGAGCCCACCCCCGAGCAAGCTGGGCCCCGTCGAGCGCAGCTGCATCCACCAGCGCCTCCCTCGTCGCTCCCCGCGCCTCCCCATCGAGCTCTCCGGGTGCTCGGCGCCACGCGCTAGCGAGGAGGG
>CAZEAA010000087.1:8972-17564 GCA_964510015.1 uncultured Sandaracinaceae bacterium | reverse complement strand
GGCAGGCCGTTCGCGAGGCGCTCGCGCTCCCCCTCGGCCGAAGCCGACGCGGCTCCCGACGAGGGCGCGCTCGGCACACTCGACGACTTGGCCGAGGCCGGCGACGCCGAGGCCGGCACCGCGGACGCCAGCGCCGCAGCCGGGTGCCGAGTGCGCAGCGGCACCGGGCGCCGCAGCACGCGCCTCACCAGCACGCTCGCCAGCGCATCGGCCTCGACCACGCCACGACCCGCCTCCTGCTCGTGGAAGTCTTCGAGGTCTTCCGGGTCCCGCAGGCTCGTGATCTCGTGCTCGGCAGACTCTTCACGCCCGTCGCGCTCATCACCCTGGTCAGGCTGGTCAGCCTCTTCCGCATGGTCATCGAGCAACGAGCGGTAGAACGGGGAGCCTTCGTACAGCGAGCCGAGGCCCGTGCTCGCCACGTAGGAAGCGGCGTGGGCGGGCGGCTCGAGCGTGGGCACCCACACGAAGCGCGCCTCGGGCAGGTGGGCCTCGCGCACCCGCGCACGCACCACCGAGCGCGGACCATAGGCCGCACGCACCCGCGCGAGCGCCCGCGCCGCCGCCTGCGGGTCACGCTTGGTGCGCATGCCCGGAAGCATCAGCGGCTCGGCGTGCGCGCGCTCCGTGTCGGCGCGCAGGGTGACGGCCTCCACCGGGTTCGACAGCGTCAGCTGCGCCATGCGCAGGCGCACCAGCTCCATGAGCGTCATCAGGTCGCCTGTGGGGGCCGCCGGCTCCACCGTCTCTTCGTGGGCGCGCCCCTGACCCTGCGGTGCGTCCAGCTCGAAGCGCACGTGCAGCGCGCGGATGTGCTCGCCGCGCTCGCGCAGCCCCATCAGGAGCGGGTGCAGCGCCGCCTTGATCCCGAAGAGCAGGCGGTGGGTGTCCACGTCGGGCGGCGTCACGTCGAAGCGCGCCTCGGTGGGCTCGGCGAAGCCGAGCGGCTGCAGCGGGATCTGGGTGTCCTCCGCGAACAGCTCGCGCACGCGCGCGGCCTCGGCCCCGAAGCGCGCCGCGAACTCGCCCGCGGGCAGCGCCAGCAGATCACCCAGCCCGTGCACCTCCAGCATGGCCAGATCGTCACACAGCTCGGCCGACAGCCCGAGCGAGCGCAGGTCCGCGCCGTTGGCCAGCAGCTGCTCTTCGGCCTCGCTCTCGAGCACACGACAGCTGAGCTGCGTGCCCGCCGCCGCGAACAGGCGATAGCGATGGAAGCCCACCCAGGTGGCACCGAACAGACCGCGCCCCTTGAGGAACGCGTGCGTGGCGCGGGCCCAGCCGTCCACGCCGCCGTACAGCTTCTCCATGCCATTCGGGTCCAGATAGAACGTGCTGGGGAAGTGCGTGCACGGCTCCACCTTGGGCGTGAGCATCTGCAGCCCGCTGGCCAGCTCGGCCTCGAGCGCCTGCACGCGCTCCGCCGAGACCACGCCCGTGTGCAGCCCAGGCAGGCGGTCGCGCGCCGCCGCGTGCGTGAGCCCCACGCGCAAGCCCGCCGCGAGCGCCGCGCGGTTCAAGTACGTGATGCGCCCCTCGGGGCCTTCGTGCTGGAGCACCGCCGTGGGGCGCCCGCGAAACTCGGGGCGCTCTTGCAGCAGCATCTGCAGCGGCAGGTCCGGCAGCTTCACCAGCGCCACCCGCGAGACCCGCTCGCCGTCCGCCCCTCGTGGACGCGGTGACGGACGCTGCCCTCGCAGTGCACGCGGCTGCGTCACGGCTGGCCCTCGCTGCTGGCGCTCTCCGTGCTGCCGTCACTCCCCGTGCGGCTGGCGCTGCTGGCGCTCTCGGCACGGCCGCCACTCTCGACGCTGCCGGCGCTGCCGGGACGCAAGCTGACGCGCTTGGCCGCGAGCGAGGTGCGCACCACCACTGGCGGGGCCACGGGCAGGGCGGTGACCGGCGCGAAGAGCGGCAAGCTCGCCACGTCGACGCCGTCGTCGAACAGCGAGAGCTGCGCCACGGGGACCGTGCCGAAGGTGGGCAGCACCTCGAGCCCCGCGGGCGCGCGCCTCCGCTCGGGAGCGGGTCCGTGAGCCACACCGAGCTTGTTCTTGAGGATGCGGTGCGACAGCACGAACGAGCCGTCCTCGTCACGCTGCCGCTGAGGCTCGAGGCGCAGCGCCACCATGGCCCCGAGCGAGGGCGCCGCGGCCTGCGAGTCGCTCAGCACACAGAGCTGTGCGTCGTGCTTGCGCAGCAGCCCCGAGAGGCGCGTCTGCCACGGGCTTTGCGCCGCGGGCGCGCGGCCCATCAGGTCCATCACCAGCAGGCCGAAGCCACCCGAGCGGACCAGCCACTCGGCCACACGACACAGGCCTTCGGGGCCTTCCTTGGTGGGCACGCGCACGATGACCAGCGCGTCCAGGTCCACGCCCGCCGCCGCGAGGTCCGGCGGATAGAGCGCGCCGTCGGTGGGCTCGATCCACACCACCGCTTCCCCTTCGCGCTGCGCCGCGAGCAGCATGGACACCGCCGTGCTGGTGCGACCCGTGGAGCCCGAGAGCTCGATGATGCGGCCCGCCAGCGCCTGGCCCTGCCAAGCGAGCGGCTTGTTCGCTGCTGCGACCGCTGTTCCCGAGGTGGCTTCCGTCACGACAGCAACCCCGGGCAGGGCGAGCTGCGTGTGCTTGCCCCGAGGTGCGCGCGTGCTGGGCAGGGGAAGTGCGAGGGCCATGTGTGTCATCTCCAGTGTACTGAACGGGTGAACAGAATCAAGCCTGGTCCCATGGAGAATCGTACGGTGCGGTTCGAAGGTGCGAGCCGTCTGAACATTGGATCAGGTTGGCCCTCTGCATACCTCGGGGGTGAGACATTCCCGTGACGAGTGCGACCGTGGGGCAGAGCGACATGCCCGATCATCGGCGCGTCTCGGGCAAATGTGCGTGGCCGTGGCCACGGTCGTGGTCATGACGGATGGTACGCAGACCTCTGCGTGCGATCCCTCGACTGGACTGGAAGGGCACCGCGAAGTCGGCTCAGCGCAAGCGCGCCCGCGGCGACAGGGCGAAGGAATGCTCCTGCATTTCGAGCCCTGGCGCGTCAGCCGCCCCGCCGTTCCACTTGCCTACGACAGGATGTAGGCCGCGATCAGCCGACTTCCCGGCGCCCTTCAGCGCCCTTCAGCGCGCGTCGAGCACGTAGACCGCATAGAGCCACGTGGCGGATGCGGTGAACATGAGCGCGTCCACCCGGTCCAGCAGACCCCCGTGACCCGGCAGGATGCGGCCCGAGTCCTTCACGCCCGCGCTGCGCTTGAGCATGGACTCGAGCAGATCACCGGCCTGACCGAGGCCCCCCGCCACGATGCCGAGCGCGATGGCGTGCGGCACGGGGATGGGCAGGTTCATCACGTAGAGGGCGAAGAACGCACCGCCCACCGCACCGAAGAGGCCGCCGATGGAGCCCTCGACCGTCTTCTTGGGCGAGAGCTTCTCGTAGAGCTTGTGCTTCCCGAACGTGCGCCCCGCGAAGTACGCCGCCGTGTCCGACAAGAAGGCCAGCATCATGGCCAACACCACCCAGCGCGCGCCGAAGGGCAGCCCGTGCAGCAGGTCCACGGTGGTGAGCAAGCCACCGATGTAGATGGGCCCGCCGAACAACCAGCCCGCGCGCGCCCCCGAGGTCTCCACCGGCTCCGGGCGGAACAGGCTCGTGATCATGGCCACGAAGCCGAGCCCCAGCACCGCCGCGAACAGGTGCCCCGGCGCGAACACGACCGCCGCCGCGAACCCGAGGCTGGCGAGCGTGCCGATGCCGATCAGCAGACGCTGGCCGGGCATCACGATGGCCATCAGCTCGCGCGCGGTGATGGCGACGCCCACCCCGCAGAAGGCATGGAAGCCCCAGCGCGGGCCGTAGAAGAGGAGCCAGAGAATGAACGGGATGAGCGGGGCTGCGCTGAGGAAGCGGAGCGCCGTGGGACCGAACCGGCCCTGTTGCTCGGGGGCCGGGGCCGCCGTTGCCGGACTCACGGGGGTCTCGACGGACTGGCTCTCGGACTCGCTCATCGGGCCTCGGTGGCGGGCAGCCCGCTCTCTTGGGAAGACGCTGGCAGGGGCTGCGAGTCGAGCACCTTTCCGAAGCGACGCTCGCGCGAGCCGAACGAGTCGAACGCCTCGTGGAGGTCGGCCAGCCCGAACTCGGGCCACAGCTTGGGGCTGAAGAAGAGCTCCGCGTAGGCCGCTCCCCACAGCAGGAAGTTGCTGATGCGCTGGTCGCCGCCGGTGCGGATCAGCAGGTCCACCGGACCCACCGCCGCGGAGGGCAGGCGCGACTCGAGCAGCGCTTGATCCACGTCTTCCGGGGCCAGCCGCCCGGCCGCCACGTCACGGGCGATCTCCGCCGCGGTGTCGGCCAGCTCTTCTTGGCCGCCGTAGGAGAGGGCCAGCGTGAGGGTCATGCCGGTGAGATGCGCGCTGTCTCGCTCGAGGGCGTGCAGCACGGCGAGCACGCGCGAGGGCAGCTTGTGGGTGCGCCCCACGGCCCGCAGGCGGATCTGGTTGTCCATCAGCTCCGAGCGCTCGGACACCAAGTACTCGATCAGCAGCTCCATCAGGGCGGCCACCTCGTGGTCCGGCCGCTCCCAGTTCTGCTCGCTGAAGGCGTAGAGGGTCAGCGCCCTGACCCCCGTGCGGCGGCACTCGCGCACGATGTCGCGCACCGTGTGGCTGCCCTCGTGGTGCCCGGCGGACCGCATCTGCCCGCGGCTCGAAGCCCAGCGCCCGTTTCCATCCATGATGATGGCGACGTGATGAGGCGGAGCGTCGGGAGAAGCAGTCACGGACATGGAAAGGCGTGGCGCGTCGCGGGCACACGCTGGGATGCAGAGGAACGACACCTACCATGGGGCCATTCCCGCTTCAAGCGAGGGCGGGAACAGACAGTGGTTGTGTCGGAGCCATGACGACTTACGCTGTGCCCGTCTCATGGCGAAGAACTATTACGAAGTACTCGGCGTGGCCCGAGAGGCCAGCGCCGCCGACGTCAAGAAGGCGTTCCGCAAGCTCGCCAAGCAGTTTCACCCGGATCACAACCCGGGCGATCCCAAGGCCGAGGAGCGCTTCAAGCAGGTCTCTCAGGCCTACGAGGTGCTGGGCGACGAGGAGAAGCGGAAGCTCTACGACCAATACGGTGAGGACGGCCTGCGAGACGGCTTCGACCCACGTCGACACGCCCACGGCGGCGCCGAGGCCTTCGCGGGGTTCGACTTCGCCGAGATGTTCGGCGGTCGCTCTGGCCGGGGCCCCCGAGGCGTGCGGATGGAGGACTTCGGCGACTTGTTCGGCGCCCGCCCTCAGAAGGGCCGCGACGTCAACGGCAGCGTGACCGTGGGCTTCGTCGAGGCCCTGCGTGGCTGCGACCGCGAGCTCTCCATCACCGACTCGAGCGGCGCGGTGCGCGGCGTGAAAGTCAAGATTCCGGCAGGCGTGGCCGATGGCGCCAAGATCCGGGTCCGAGGGCAGGGCCAGCCCGGCAACGGTGGCGCCGGCGACCTGCTGCTCGAGGTCAAGGTGGGCACCCACCCGGCCTACTGGCGCGAGGGCAAGCAGCTGCACGTGAAGGTCCCCGTCACCCCGCTCGAAGCCTACCGTGGCGCCAAGGTCGCAGTGCCCACCCTGGATGGCGAAGTCCGCATCAGTGTTCCGGCGGGCAGCCAGACCGGGCACAAGCTGCGCCTCCGCGGCAAGGGCGCCCCCGAAGCCAAAGCCGAGCCCGGCGACCTGATCGTCCACCTGGAAGTCCGCCTCCCGGACACCCGCAGCGACGCCGTCGAGGCCGCCCTCGAGACCATCGACGCCGCCTTCACCACCCCCGTCCGCGCCGGCCTCTCCCTCTGACGTTTCACGTGAAACCCCGTAGGGCTCCCGCCCCGCGTTTCACGTGAAACCTCCCAGGGCCCCGCCGCTCCCCACCGCCAGGCCCCCCCGCCCACGTTTCACGTGAAACCCCGCGGGGCTCCCAGCCACCACGTTTCACGTGAACCCCCCGGGCCGCCGGCCCCACCTCCCAAGTGAAGGCCCCCGGCGCCCGTCACCGTGAGGCCCCCGGGCCGCCCACCCCGCCTCTCACGTGAAGCCCCCAGGCCCCCGCCACCACGTTTCACGTGAAACCTCCGGGCCCCTTCGGCCCATTCGCGGCCCCCTCCCGCCCAGCCGCAGCCGGCCTCCGCCTCGGTCTCGGTCTCGCCCTCGGTCTCCGCCTCCGCCTCCGCCTCGGCCTACGCCTCGGCCTACGCCTCGGTCTCCCCCTCGGCCTCCGCCTCGGCCTCCGCCTCGGTCTCCGCCTCCGCCTCGGTCTCCGCCTCCGCCTCCGCCTCGGTCTCGGTCTCGGTCTCGGTCTCGGTCTCGGTCTCGGTCTCGGTCTCGGCCTCCGCCTCGGTCTCCGCCTCGGCCTCGGTCTCGGTCTCGCCCTTGACCTCCCGTCCTCGCCCTCCCACAACGTTGCCGTGTCGCCGCTTCCGCCGCCGTTCAGTCTTTCGCTCGACTCCAACGCGCGCCTCGCCGCGCTGGCCGCACGCGGCCTGCTGCGCCAGCCTCGCGTCGTCTCCGGCACCCAGGGCGCCACGGTCACGGTCGACGGGCGCGAGCTGCTCTGCTTCTCGAGCAACAACTACCTCGGCTTCGCCGACCACCCCGCGCTTGCCGCGGCCGGCATCGCCGCGCTCCAGCAGTCGGGCTCGGGCAGCGGCGCCAGCCGCCTGATCTCGGGCAACATGACCGCCCACGCCGACGCCGAAGCTGCCCTCGCGGCCTACGTAAACCACCCGGCGGCACGCCTCTTCTCCACCGGCTACGCCGCCAACGTGGGGAGCCTGCAGGCGCTGGCGGAGCCCGGCGACCTGCTGCTCTCGGACGAGCTCAACCACGCCAGCATGATCGACGGCTGCCGCCTGAGCCGCGCCCGCGTGGAGCGCTACCGGCACGTGGACCTGGCGCACCTGCGCGAGCTCTTGGTCGCCCACCGCCCAGCGGCCAAGCGTGCGTTCATCGTGACCGACGCGCTGTTCAGCATGGACGGGGACGTGGCGCCGCTCGTCGCACTGCGCGCCCTGGCCGACGAGTTCGACGCCTGGCTCTACGTGGACGAAGCGCACTCGGTGGGTGTCCTCGGATCGGCGGGGCGGGGTGCTTGCGCCGCCATGGGGGTGCGTGCCGACGTGCTGATCGGGACCCTGGGCAAGTCGTTCGGCCTGGCCGGGGCGTTTGCGGCGAGTGACCCGGACACCGTGGCCTGGCTCTACAACCGCGCTCGCAGCTTCGTGTTCTCCACCGGACCGCAGCCCAGCCTGGCTGCCCAGGTGGTCGCAGCCGTCCCGCTGCTGCACGCCGCCGACCGCGAACGCGCCACCCTCGTCCGCCACAGTGAGCGCCTGCGAGCGCACCTGCGGGGTCTCGGCTTCGACGTCCCGAGCGACCCGACGCCCATCGTGCCGGTGGTGCTGGGCGCCGAAGCCCGCGCGCTCGAGGTCTCGGCCCAGCTGATGGAGCGCGGCATCTTCGTGGTGGCCATCCGACCGCCCACGGTGCCGCCGGGCACGGCGCGCCTGCGCATCGTGCCGACCGCCGCCCACACGGACGAGCAGCTCGACGTGCTGATGAGCGCCCTCACGGAGGTGCTCGCGTGAAGGGCTTCTTCGTCACTGGCACCGGCACGGGGGAGGGCAAGACCTTCGTGACGCGCGGCCTCGCCCGCCACGCACGTCGCCTCGGCATCAACGTCGCCGCGCTCAAGCCGCTCGAGACCGGCGTCGATCCCGAGCCCCTCGACGCCATCGCCATCGCGCACGCCGCCGGCCGGCCCGAGCTGCACGACGTGCCCGGCCTCTACCGCGTGGCCCCGCCGGTGGCCCCCTTCACCGCGACGCTGCGTGGCCATCCGCCGGTGCCGAGCACCTCCTACCTGCGCGTGGTCATCTCGAGCGTCACCGCGGACCTCTTGCTGGTGGAAGGCGCGGGGGGTGTGCTGGTGCCGCTCGATGAGCGACGCTGCGTGGCGGACCTCATCACCGCGCTGGGGATGCCCGCACTCCTGGTGGCCCGCAACGGCCTCGGCGTGATCAGTCACACCCGCGCGGCCTACGAAGCCCTCGCCCAGCGAGGGATCACGGTCACGGCCATCGTGCTCACCGAGCACGGTCCTAGTGACGAGAGCCAGCGCGACAACCTGCTGGTACTCGGCAAGCTGCTGCCCGTCCCGGTGGTGCGCTTCCCGAGCACGGCCGACGACGACGATGCGCTCGCGGATGCCGCCACGGCCCTGTGGTCCGCGATCACACCCCTTTAATCACACTTGATACCCACCGTGCGCGATGGACCCGTCGTGCACGGCGGAAGTGCGCTCGGGCCACCTCACTCCTGCACGGCGACACCGGGTGGAGAAACCGCCGAAAGTGCTCTCTTTTCGGCGGCGCGGACTTGCACACCCGACGAACGCGTGTAAAGTCTCGCCGTTCCCTGGGGGCATAGCTCAGTTGGGAGAGCGCTTGAATCGCACTCAAGAGGTCAACGGTTCGATCCCGTTTGTCTCCACCACCCAAGGTCCGACCCGAAACGCCAGCTCTCAACGCTGGCGTTTCTTTTTTGTCCGCTG
>CAZEAA010000087.1:0-8872 GCA_964510015.1 uncultured Sandaracinaceae bacterium | reverse complement strand
TTCGCGAACCTGCTCTTCTTCCTGGCGCTGTCGGTGCTGCCGAGCGCGAAGCCGCGTGCCGCTGCCTCGGCGCCCATGAACCAGGATGACGTCCCCACCGAGGCGCCGGCGGGTCCTCCGCGCATGGGCGCTGCCGCAGCGTTTGCGATGAGCGTGCTGGCGGGCGCCACGATCACCCTCGGCGCGCTCGCCGCGTCCGTGGGCGTGATGGGTAACTACGGCGCGCCGCTCTTCATCGGGGCCCCGCTCTTCACGGGCTTCGCCACGACGCTGCTGTTCGATCAGCTGCACGGCGTGAACGCCAACCGCGGCCGCGCCTACTCGCTGGGCGCCGCGATCGTCTCGCTGGTCGTCAGCTTCATCGTGCTGCTCGCGTTCGCGTTCGAGGGCGTGATCTGCCTGATGATGGTCTGGCCGCTCGCCGCGTTGAACACGCTGCTGGGCCACCAGATCGCGTTCGCCATGCGCCGCGAGATGCTGAACGCGCGTGGCCGCTGGGTGGCGCCAGGCCTGTTGCTGCCGATGCTGATCACGCTAGAGGGTGTGTCACCCGCGCCTTCTGACACGCACATGGTCGAGACCGTGGTGGAGGTGGACGCGCCGCCCGACGTGGTCTGGAACCGCGTCGTGGCGTTCCCCGAGCTGCCGCCCGTGGAGGACTGGATCTTCCGCGTGGGCGTCGCCGCGCCGACGGGCGCGCGCATCGAGGGCAGCGGGGTGGGCGCCATCCGCCGCTGCGAGTTCACCACGGGCGAGTTCGTGGAGCCCATCGAGGTCTGGGACCCACCGCGCGAGCTGCGCTTCGGCGTGCAGGAGATGCCCGACCCCATGCGCGAGCTGTCGCCCTACGACATCCGGCCGCGGCACCTCGACGGCTATTTCCGCACCACGGCGGGGCAGTTCCTGCTCGAGCCCACGCCGAGCGGCGGCACACGCCTGCGCGGCCGCACCTACTACCAGCTCGACATGATGCCGACCGCCTACTGGTCGCTGTGGGCCGACGACATCATCCATCGCATCCACCTGCGCGTGCTGCGCCACGTGGCGCACGTGGCCGAGAGCGACGTGGCGAACACGGTGCACGCCTCCCGCTGAGCGCCCATGAAAAAGGCCCACCGCGAACGGTGAGCCTCTCTCGTGGTGAGCCTGGCCGCGCGAGGCGGCGCCCGCTCAGCTGTTGGCCTTGGTCCAGCCGGTCAGGAACTCACAGAACTTCGCGACGCCCTCGGGCTCCATCGCGTTGTACATGCTGATGCGCAGACCGCCGACCGAGCGGTGGCCCTTGATGCCCACGAAGCCCGCGGCCTTCGCGTCCTTCACGAGCTTCTTCTCGAGGTCCTCGGTGGGCAGGTTGAACACGGGGTTCATGACCGAGCGCGAGTCCTTCTCGATGACGAGCTTGTAGAAGTCGTTCGCGTCGAGGATGTCGTACAGCATCTTCGCCTTGGCGTTGTTGCGCTGCTCCATCGCGGCGGCGCCGCCCACGGACTTCACCCAGCGCAGCACGTTGCGCACCATGTAGACCGGGAAGGTCGGCACGGTGTTGGCCATGGAGTCGCCCTCGACCATGGTGCTGTAGCGGAAGATCTTGGGAATGGTCTTCGGCGAGCGCTCGGCCAGGTCCTTGCGGATGATGATGACCACCACGCCCGCGGGGCCGAGGTTCTTCTGCGCGCCGGCGTAGATCAGGCCGTACTTGCTGACGTCGATCGGCTTCCAGAGGATGTCGCTCGACATGTCGGCCACGAGCGGCACGGAGCCCGTGTCCGGCGTGTAGTGGTACTGGCTGCCCATCACGGTGTTGTTCGACGTGATGTGCACGTAGGCGGCGTTGGGATCGAGGTCGAGGGCCGACTGCTTCGGCACGCGCACGTAGCGGTCGCCTTCCTTGCCGGTGCCGGCCAGGCGCGCCTTCGCGACGATGTTGGCTTCCTTGATGGCGCCCGCGGACCACGTGCCCGTGTCCACGTAGTCGGCCGAGCCGCCGTTCGCGAGGTTCATGGGGACCAGCGCGAACTGCGTGCTGGCGCCGCCACCCATGAAGATCACCTCGTGCGTGTCGGGGATCGCCATGAGCTCGCGCAGCAGCACCTTGCACTCCTCGTGCACGGCCATGTAGGCGGCCTCGCGGTGCGAGTGCTCGAGGATCGACATCCCGGTGCCCTCGTGATCGAGGAGCTCCTTCTGGGTGAACTCGAGTGCGGAGAGGGGAAGGGTCGCAGGACCCGCGTTGAAATTGACTACACGGCTCATAGGGCGCGGAAGGTACCAAGCGGACGCCCACTTGCAAGACGGCAGCGCGCCTTCGGAACTACGCATTCCTTGCATAGGGGTGCCGAATCGTGACCGCTGGAATTGGGGGCTCGGCCCCCCGAGCGGAGGTGGAGGCCCCTTTCCCCCGTGATCCTGACTTGGCACGGCACTGGCAGGAGAGATGGATGTCTCCCCAAGACATTTGGACCGCATGACCTCTAGACCCATCGACCCAGCCCCGATCGGGCTCTTTCACCCGCCGCAAGACACGCCCGACACCGCGCGCGTGGAGCTGCGGGTCTGGCTGGCCAGTGACCACGAGCGGCCGGCGCCGATGGTCGCCACCCCGGCGGCCCTGCGCATCGGCGCCGAGGGGCTGTGCGTGAGCGCCGCCACGCGCACCTGGTACGTGCCCTACGTCGATCTCGAGTCGCACCACACCGCCGACGACCATGTGCTCTTGCACGTGGCCGGAGACCGCCGCCTCGAGCTGAGCACGCCCGCACCCCACGTCCTGCAGCAACACCTCGAGACGCGCCTCACGGCCTTCGCGCGCCACACCATCCTGGCCCAGCGCCTGCCGGCCACGCTGTCGCAGACCACGCCCACCAGCCAGCTGCTGAGCTCGTTCGAGAACCCCGCCACGCACGCCGAGGTGCGCCTGACCATCGCGGCGTGGCTGGGCGTGCGCCCGCTCGAGCGCGGCGACGTGCTCTACCTGCGGCGCATCCTGCGCGACATCGCCGACCCGGAGCTGGCGGCCCAGCTGGCGGGCGCGCTCGACCTGAGCGACTAGACCCGCGCCACCGAGCGCCGAGACGCACGGGTGTGGCGCTCTGGGAGCCGCTCAGCGCAGCTGGACGTGACCGCTGTCGCGCTCGCCGAAGATCATGGACGGCCAGATGCCCGGCGCCATGGCCGACGGCGTGACCTCGCTCGACGGGAACATCTGCACGAACGCGGGGGCACCGGGCACGCGGTCCACCACGCTGCGCTCGAGCACCATGGACGCGTACTGCTCGGCCGCCAGCTCGGGCGTGTTGCTGTTGAGCACCACCTCGAGGTCGAACTGTCGGCTGTAGCGCGCGAGGCCCGGGATGCGGCTCTCGTAGGGCGACCAGTTGTCGGCGCTCGTGCCGTTCTCGGAGCAGCCGAACACACCGCGCTCGCCGTGACAGAAGAGCGTCTGGTTGCCGGTGGTGTGACCCGGCGTCTGCAGCAGCACGCAGCCTTCGCCGAGCGCCACGTCCGTGTCGGTGAGCACCACGCGCTCGAGCGGCACCCCGCGCTTGCCGTCGGCCACGAACCAGCTGCGCTGCATGGGATGCAGGTCGTCCCAGTCCCCCCACTCGAGGCGCGGCGCCAAGAGATACGCGTTCGGGAAGCGCGCGCGCAGCAGCTCGCCCGCGGTGTTGGGCACGTCGCAGCCCAGCAGCCCGCGCAGGTCCTGCGTGTGGAAGTGATCGAAGGCCAGGAGGTCGATGTCCTCGGGGCGCAGGCCGTGCTTCGCGAGCTGCAGCTCGAGCGAGTCGAAGCGCGTGGTGAGCGCCTTCGCGAAGCGCTCTCCGGTCACGTCGAGCAGCCGCGCGAAGAAGGGCGTGGCCTTGGCCGCGTCCACGTCCGACGGGTTGAAGAGCACGTTCTTGAGCACGCTCTGCCCACCTTCGGACACGCGCACCTGCACCAGCAAGCAGCGGTGCGACATGACCACGTACGGGACGGGCAGCGGCACCGTGTGGTTGAAGGCGTAGGCCGTGGGGTAGAGCAGCGTGGTCTGCGGCAGCGTGCGCACCGCGCTCACGTGCGGGCCCGCACGCAGGCTGCTGCCCAGGGCTTCGCCCGCGTGGCGCAGCGCCCGCAGCTTGGGCCCCGGCGAGCGGATCGCACGCGCCTCGTCGAGATCGTGCAGGGCGCGCACCCAGGGCACACGCGCGTCGACGGCCTCACCGAGCGAGAGCGCCATGACTCAGCCCCGCAGCGCCTGGTTGAGCATGGGCAGCAGCGTGCGCACGGACGGCTGTCCGTTGAAGCGCGTGAGCAGCGGCCCGAGCTTCTGCGTGGTCTTGTGGTCGTTGAACCACGCAGGGCGCGGCTTCACGAGGAACGGCCCGCGCACCACGCTCTTCTGCGGCTTGTCGAACAGGTAGCTGTTGTGCACCACGCCAGAGCCGGAGCGGATGTCCTCGGGCGGGTGACCCGGGTACGCACCCCACGTGGTGGACACGAAGGCGTAGGAGAGGGCGGCCCAGTGGTTCACGGCCACGGAGCCGAAGCGCAGGTCCGCGATGGCCTTCTCGACGGCGTTGGCCACGGCCGGGTCCTCGAGCGACTTCGGATGCACGATGATGGAACAGCTGAGCGTGCCCCACAGCTTGTCGTTGGCGAAGTCCACCGCGCGCTCGATGTACTCCACCACGGACTTGGCCTCGAGCGCGGTCTCGCTGGTGACGCCGCACCACGCCTCGGTGTTGAAGCAGATGTCGCCCGCGTCGTCGCTCGACACACCCGGGATGAACGTCCAGGGCACCTTGCCCGCGCCATCGGGCCCGAACTGACGCGCCTCGGGGTGCGCCGCGAGGAAGCGGTCGTGACGCTCTTCGGCGCCCGGGTAGTACGGCACGCGCGGCTCGGCGCGGTCGAGGGCACGACCGAGCGCTTCATTGAGCGCGTTGCGCTGCGACCAGCTCTGATGCTGGATGACCACGCGCGTGGCGTTGCAGTTGAAGCCCGCGTTGTTGGTGAGCGACGACGCCAGGTTCACGCCCTGGTACTCGATGTCGCTCTGGCTCCAGGGACCGGGCACCACGATGATGGGGCTCACGTTGCCGAGCTCGCTCGAGACGCGGCGCGTGTTGCGCGGCGTGCGCTCCTGCTTGCGGCGCGCCCCCTCGGCGCCGAGACCCCACACGATGGCGTCGTAGGTCTTGTCCGAGCCGGTGATGTGGATCTCCTCGACGCCCGGGTGGTTGCAGAGGTAGTCGCCCTCGGCGGCGCCGCCGTAGACCAGGCGGAAGAAGCCGCGGTCCGCGAGCGGCTGGAAGATGTCCGCGAAGACGGGCCCCAGGTTCTCGTTGACCGGGTTCATCTTGAGGATGACCACCTGGCCCTCGACGAACAGCTTGTAGAGCGCGTCCATGGGCCCGATGGACGAGACGTTGCCGGCGCCCAACACCAGCGCGACCTTCCCGATGGTGGGGCGCGTGCGATAGAACTCGGCCATGTGGTCGGGCAGGTTCGCGAGGGTCACCTCGGGCTCCATCCAGACCTCGGCGCTGAATCCGGCGAACGTGAGCTTGTCCCAGTTGTCCGTGGGGAACACGGTGGCCACCACGCGGCCGTCCACGCGCGCGAACGGCTGCGCCGGCAGCTGCGGCGAACCGAAGCGGGCGATCTCCTGAAGCGAGCGCTTCAGCAGGCGGATGTTGCGCGTCATGACCGCGGGCCCCGCCAGCCACTCCTCGCCGGCCGTGGGCGAGTGGAACGGAATGCCCTTCGCGTCCGCGCCCGCGCGCGCCCAGCGCTGAGCCTCGGCGAGCGTGCGCTCCATGAGCACGTCCAGCAGCGTCACGCGCTCCGCGATGCTCAGCGTGGCCCACGCGTCCTTGCGACCGCGCAGCGTCTCGACCGCCTTGTCCATGGCCTCACGCGACGTGGCCGGGATGTTCTGGCGGGCTTCGGGGATCGCGACGGAGCCAATGGGGAGAGACGCGGCGCTCTTGCTCATGACGGAGGGGGGCTTCCTGTTGAACGAGGTTCGACGGGAGACCGTAACGGATCTGACTTGGGAACGCCACGCGCGTTCGAGCGCCGAGAGGTACCAGAGGATCCAACTCCCCGAAACGATCCAGGTTTGCACCCCACCCAGGGATGTGCCATGGTCGCCGCCCTCGCGGTTTCCAGCGGGGGCTTTGGAAGAAGAGGAAAGTTAATGTCCGCTAGTGAGGCGATTCAGTGCAGGCCCGTTGAGGTCCAGGTCGGCGACAAGGGGCTCGAGCGTGCGGTCAAGCACCTCAAGCGCAAGATGGCGTCCGAGGGTATCCTGCGCGAGCTCAAGCGCCGCCGGCACTACATGAAGCCGTCCGTGAAGGCCCGTAAGAAGGCCGCCGAGGCGAGCCGCCGTCGTCGTAAGCGCGTCAAGATGGAGGGCTGATCCCCCTTCCGGTTGCGGAACGGCCGAAACGCCGTCGCTTGCGCTTGGCGCTCGCGGCGGTTTTGGCGTTTGTGGCATACCGGGCCTACGGGCACTTCACCGCGGAGGAGGACATCCCGATCGCGAGTGAGGGGCCGCCGCGCGGGCGCACCCAGGAAGAGTGGGGCGAGTACCTCTACGATGCCCACGGCTGCGCGGCCTGTCACAGCATCGCGGGGGTGCGCGGCATCGGAGGCTCGCTCGACGGCATCGTGGGGCAGACGCGGCATTTCACGGATGACACCGATGGGGTGGTGGACCGCGACTACCTGCGCGAGAGCATCATGACCCCGCAGCGCAGGGTGGTGCTCGGCTTCTCGGGGTCCATGCCGCGCTACGACTTCCGTGACGACGAGGTGAGCGCGCTGGTGGCCTACCTCGAGTCCATCTGAGCGAGCGTCCCGCGCTTCGCCGATTCGGTGTCGGTCTCCTGATTCTGCGCCGCGCGGTGATCGGGCTGGTACGATCCCGCGCATGAACTCGACGCTCAAGAAGGGGAACCACATCCGCCGAGTGGGCATCGTCTTCTCCGGTGGTCCGGCGCCCGCGGCGAACGCCGTGATCTCGGCGGCGTCCATCTCGTTCATGGCCGACGGCCGCGAGGTGGTGGGCTTCTTCCACGGCTACTCGAACCTGCAGGACTACCACCCGCTCAAGCACCGCCTGCTGCCAGACGAGCACTACCGCGTGTTCACCGAGAAGGACCTCACGGGCATTCGCAACCAGCGCGGCATCCTGATCGGGACCGCGCGCGCGAACCCGGGCAAGGACGTGGAGTCGCGCGCGGACTTCGACGACCCGCAGAAGACGGCGCGGCTGCGCAACATCTACAGCGCCATGGTGGACCTCGAGATCGACGCGCTCATCTCCATCGGCGGCGACGACACGCTGAAGACCGCGAACTTCTTGTACGAGTACCAGATGCACCTGCCGGAGGGCGCGCGGCGCTTCCAGATCGTCCACCTGCCGAAGACCATCGACAACGACTACCGCGGCATCGACTTCACGTTCGGCTTCTTCACGGCCGTGGACTTCATGGCCAAGGAGCTCCAGAACCTGCACGCCGACTGCCTCGCCACGAGCAGCTACTTCATCGTGGAGACCATGGGCCGCAAGGCCGGCTGGCTGTCATACGGCGTGGCCATCGCGGGCGAGGCGCACATGGTGCTGGGCGTGGAGGACGTGGACGACACGCTCACCGAGCCCGAGACGCTGACCGACCCCGAGACCGGCGTGAGCACCACGCAGCAGCGGCTCTCGATGGAGAAGCTGACCGACCTGATCGTGGACCTGATCCTCACGCGCGAGCGGCGCGGCCAGCACTACGGCACGGTGGTGCTGGCGGAGGGGCTGAGCGAGCTGCTGCCGCACGCCACGCTGCACACGCTGCCGCGCGACGACCACGGGCACATCTCGCTCAGCGCGATGGACCTCGGCAAGGTGGTGGCCAGCAAGGTGAGCGAGCGCTACGAGGCGCGCACCGGCCGCCGCAAGAAGCTGAGCGGCGTGCAGCTGGGCTACGAGTCGCGCTGCGCGCCGCCGCACGCGTTCGACGTCATGCTGGGCAGCCAGCTGGGCATCGGGGCGTATCGCGCCCTGGTGGAAGAGAACCTCGACGGCCACATGGTGAGCGTCTACGGGCAGCTGGACCTGCAGTACGTGCCCTTCCGCGAGCTGGTGAACCCCGAGACCCTGCGCACCGAGCTGCGCTTCATCGAGGTGGACAGCGACTTCCATCGCCTGGCGCGCTTCCTCGAGACGCGCACCGACCGGATCCTCGACTGGCGGCCGGGTCGGCGCATGGAGCCGGAGCACGACCCGTCGGAGTGAGCGGTGAGCGATAACGTCAGAGTTATCGCTCGCTATATGCCGAATAGTGAGCGATATTGATCTCCGGTATCGCTCATGGCCTGGAACTGGGGACAACACGACTGGCCAAACTTCCGCTACGACCCGTCGTCGCTGGCCCCGACCACCCATGAGTTCTTTCGACGCGCGGGAGAGCTGCGTGGCGCCGCGGAGCACCTCGAGCCAGCTGACCGCGTGGGGGTGCGCGCCGAACTTCTGAGTGACGAGGCCGTCGAGTCCGCGGCCATCGAGGGCGAGGTTCTCGAGCGGGCGTCCGTGCGCTCCAGTCTTCGTCGCCACTTCGGACTCGATGAATCGACCGTACGCGGCGGCGCGGCAGAGCGGGGGATGGCAGAGCTGATGGCCACCCTGCACGACGAGTGGGACCACGAGCTGACCGAGGCGCGGCTGTGTGGCTGGCAACGCTTGGTCGTGGAGGGCCAGCGTGGAGCGCGTGTCGTGACGGGGCGCTACCGAGAAGACGGCGACCCGATGCAGATCGTCTCGGGTCCCGCGTACTCGCCACGGGTGCACTTCGAGGCTCCCCCAGCGGCCCGCGTCCCCGCCGACATGCAGGCGTTC
>CAZEAA010000086.1:0-18176 GCA_964510015.1 uncultured Sandaracinaceae bacterium | reverse complement strand
GGGCTAGCATGTAGGCAGTCGACGACACGGGGTGCGCGACGCCAGAAGGGGTGCTGCCATGGCCGAGTTTCATCGCCTCCGCGGAGAGCTGTAGCGGCGTGTGTCTGCGCACGTGCTGCGCCACGTCTTGATCCACTCGCTGGACCTCCCGCCCCTCGCGGCTGGCGAGGTCGAGCGCGCGCAGGCCCTGTACCGCGCCCTCCTGGCGAGCGGAGACGTCGGCGCCGACCGGCGCCGCTACGAGTGGGCACTCGGGCTCGCGCGCGCCACGCTCGCTGCGGGGAACAAGGAGGACGCGCGCGTCGCGTTCGAGCGGGCCGCTCGTGAGACGGGCGCGGACGGTCGAGCGCTCGCGGCCATCGAGGACCTCCTCGCCGAGGCCGAGCGCTGGAGCGAGCTCGAGGAGACCCTCTCGGCTCACGTCGGGTCCACACCGCCTCCGCAGCGTGCGCCGCTGTATGCGCGCCTCGGCGACCTCCGCTCTCAGCGCCTGCACGACCTCGAGGGCGCCGCAGACGCGTACGCGCTCGCGCTCGAGGCAGGGAAGGGGGCGGACACCCACGTGCTCCACAAGCTGATGCTGGTCTTCGGCGAGGCGCGCCGGTGGCCCGAGCTGATCGACGTGGTGCTGCAGCTCGCAGAGCAGATCGACGAACCACAGAAGCGCGCGAAGTACCACGTGACGGCGGCCCTGGTCGCGCAGGACGAGCTGCATCAGCTGGGCGTGGCCGCGGCACAGTACGAAGCGGCGATGGCGCTCTACCCGGCGGGCCTCGCGGCTCACCAAGGGCTCACTCGGGCACTCGAGGAGGCTGGGCGCTGGGACGCCCTCGAGCGTGAGTGCGAGCGCCGCATGGCCCACGCGGACGACGCCGAGCGAGCGAGCCTGCTGGTGCGGGTCGCGGCGCTCCACCAACGCGTCCTCGGAGACGTGGAGGGCGCTGTCATGCGCCTCGAGACCGCGTGCTCGCTGGCACCCGGTCGCCCCGACGTGCTGGAGGCGCTGGCCGAGGCCTACGCGGAGAGCGACACGCCGCTCCACGCCGCGCCCATTCATCAAGCGCTGCTGAAGCTCGATCCCTTTCGCGTGCAGAGCTACCACGCGCTCGGCGCGGTCCACCGCCCCGACCACGAGGTGGACCGCTCCATGCTGGTGTGCTCGGTGCTCAGCGCGCTCGGTGAGGCCAACGAGGAGGAGCGCGTCTGCTACGACTTCCTGCACGAGTCGTCGATCGCGCATCCCAAGGCTCCGGTCACGCTGGACCTCTTCGATGCCTTCGTCCGGCACCCCTCGCAGGACGCGCTGCTGACGGCGCTCATCGAGCGCATCGAGCCGGCCATCTGGATCAGTCGACGGCAGCATCCGTTCGACTACGGCCTGCTGCCCGAGGACCAGAGCGCGCGCAGCCACGACGCCATCAACGCCGTGCGCACCCTGCGCGCAGCAGCGCACACGTTCGCGCTGCCCATGCCGGAGGTGTACGTGCGGCCGCGCGAGCCCGGTTGCCTCAGCACGTTGATCTTCGACGGACCCGCGGTCGGCTTGGGCAAGTCCGCGCTCACGCACGCGGCAGATCAGGAGCTGGCGTTCCTGTGTGCCCGCCAGGTGGCGCTGCTGCGGCCGGGCCATGGCGTGCGCGAGGTGGTCGCGGGCGCGCGGGACCTCGAGGCGTGGGTGCTCGCTGGCATCACGCTCACGCACCCCGGCTTCGGTGTGCCTTCGGGCCTAGCGTCGCACGTGGCCGACCGGCGCGAGCGGCTGGGTGTGCTCCTCACGAAGGAGCAGCGCGCGCAGCTGACGGAGCGCGTGGACGCGCTGATCGCGGCCACACCGTCGCTGGACCTCCACCAGTACCTCGCGGCGCTGGAGTTCGGCGCCGACCGAATGGGGCTCTTGCTGGCGAACGACGTGGTGGTCGCCAAGCAGGTGATCGAGCGCACCCCCAGCAGCCTCGTCTCGCCACGAGAGCGTCTGGGCCACCTGCTCGCCTACAGCGCGTCCGATGCCTACGTGGAGCTGCGTCGCGTGATTGGCATCGCCGTCGCGTGAGCGCTCCTCACGCGCCGTCTGCCGGCGTCAGCGACCGGCCTTCATGCGCGCGTGCACCTCACGGCAGTACGGGACGCACGCCGCGAGCTCCTCCCGCCAGTCGTAGACGGGCCGGTATCCGAAGTCGCGGGTGGCCTCCGCGATGCTGCCCGAGTGCGACACGGCGGCCTTCATGCAGTGCAGGCGTGTGACCTGAGGCTCGGGGGCGAGCCCGTAGCGATGCAGCCACTCCCACGCGTAGCCCACGCCGTACATGGGGCGAAAGGGCAGGCGGCGCGTGGGCACGCGGTAGCCCAAGCCCTCGATGATGGGGCGGAAGAACTCGAGCGGGCTCGTGGGCTCGCCGTCGGTGATGTAGTAGGCCCGCCCGGCCAGCGGCGAGTCCTTCGAGAGGTGGCGCGCCGCCAGCAGCTCGCCGTGCACCAGGTTGCCCACGAAGGTGTTGTCGGCCATCGCGCGGCCGTCGCCGATGTCGGCCACCAGCAGGCCGCGCGCGCACTTCTCGATGACCTGCGGCAAGTAGAACGGGTCGCCCACGCCGTAGATGCCGCCAGGGCGCAGCGCACACGTGGCGAGCGCGCCTCGTCCGTTCGCGGCGAGCACGTGACGTTCGGCCTCGGCCTTGGTGGCCGAGTAGAGGTCCGCGTAGCGAGCCGGGTACGGGGTCGCGCTGTTCGCGTTCTCGACCGGCGTCCCCAGCACCACGTTGTTGCTGCTCGTGTAGACCAGCCGCGACACCCCCGCCTGCACGGCGGCGGCGATCACGTTGTCAGTGCCGCCCACGTTGAGGTCCGCGCTGCGCCGCCGCCGCTCGGGGCTGGCCACGCCCACGAAGTCCACCACCGCAGCCGTGTGGAACACGGTGTCGACGCGCTCGCAGGCGCGCCGCACGTCGCTCAGCACGCGCAGGTCACCCGTCTGGTGGTGAAAGCGCTCGTGCTCGATGGCGGGGGTTCGCAGGTCCAGGCTGCGCACCACGTGGCCCTCGGCGAGCAGCGCGCGCGCGAGGTGGCCCGCGAGGAAGCCGGCGCCGCCGGTCATGAGGCAGACGCCCAGGTCGGGAGCGGGGGTGAGGGAGTCGGCCACGGTCATGCGCGTGGTCTCGCACGTCTCCCCCTCGCGCGTCGAGGCGAGGCTGCACGCGCGCGGCACTCACGCGGTGTGGCTACACCAGGCGCTTCTGTTTCTCCCAGTCCCGGTGGTTCAGCACCTGACCGCTCGCGCGCACGGTCTCGATCGCCGTGAGGTCCAGGTCGGCGTACACCCAGCCGGGCTGGTTCAGCTCGCCCATGGCCAGGACGCCGTCGGCGGGGAAGCCGCGGTCCACGGGGCCGTAGAACGCCGCCGCCCCCGTGTTCTCGTCCACGGCGGGTGACCACGCGGCCTCGCCCACGGTGGCCGCCTGCACCACGTAGCACTGGTTCTCGAGGGCGCGCGCCTGGCAGCCGATGCGCACGCGGTGGTAGCCGGCCAGCGTGTCGGTGCAGCTCGGCACCAGGATCAACGTGGCTCCCAGCTCCACCTGCTTGCGGGCGATGAGCGGGAACTCGCTGTCGTAGCAGGTGCTGATGGCCACCTTCCCGAGCGCGGTGTCGAACACCCGAACGTCGTCGCCCGCTTGGATGAACCACTGCTCACTCTCGAAGCGCGTCATCTGCAGCTTGTCCTGGAAGCCGAGCTCGCCCTCGGGGCCGAACAAGAACGCGCGGTTGCGGAACGCACCGTCCGGTTGCAGCACGGGGATGGTGCCGGGCTGGAGATGGATGCCGTGCCGCGCGGCCAGCGCCGAGAACAAGCTGCGGAAGTCCGGCAGCACGGTCTGCAGGGCGCTCAGCTGCGCTTGCAGGTCCTGCTGGGTCCGCTCGTCGAAGAGCGAGGCCAGCTCCATGGCCGCGTACTCGGGCCAGAGCAGCAGCGTGGCGCCCGCGCGAACGGCGTCGTCGGTCCAGGACTCGACGTGCAGCCGGTACTCATCCCAGCTGCGGAAGTAGCCGATGGGGTACTGCGCGCTGGCGACGCGGAGCCGCGTGCTCACGCTGGCCCCATCGGCTTCAGCCAATAGGTCATGGTCTTGTCGGTCTCGTGCGGCTCCCCGAGGTCCTTCCAGCGGTACTGGGTGGTCAGGGCCTGCTCGCGATAGCCGCGCTTGTTCCACAGGCTGTGGAGGGTGCGGTAGCCCTCGGGGCGCAGCGGGTGGTCGTGCGGCCGCTGCACGGCGCAGAAGCAGCTGTAGTCGAAGTCGCCCACCTCTCGCGCGTGCGCCTCGCGCTCGTCGAAGAAGCGGAAGCCGAGGCCAAGGCCACGGTACGCGGGGAGCAACACCGACTCGGCGCAGTAGAACACCTTGCGGATGTCGTAGCCGGCGCGGAGGAGCGGCTCCTGGAAGTCGGCGGTCTCGTGCTGCATGGGGATGGCCGTGGATGCGCCCACGATGTCGTCCCCGTCGAGCGCCAGCACGACCACCGACGTGCTGCAGTCGATGTACGTCTGCAGGTACTTCTCTTCGTACGCGGCGGTGCCGTCGTAGAGGTAGGGGAAGTCGCGGAACACCTCGATGCGCAGGCGCGCGACGTCGCCGATGTGCGCGGCGAGCTCTCTCCCGACCACTCGCTTGACGGTGACGGACGTCATCGGCTCACGCGTTGACCTGCGCGATCCAGTCCTGCAGGTTGTAGAAGTTGCTGATGCGCGCCACCTTGCCGTTCCGCACATCGAAGAAGGCGCCCGCAGGCAGGACGTAGCGTTGGCCGCGGGCGGCGGGCAGGCCGTCGTCGGTGCTGAGGTACTCGCCGTGCACCACGAACTCGGCGGCAGCGCGCGTGCCGTCGGCGCTGACCATCACCACCACGTCGGTGAGCTGCTCGCGGTAGTGCGCGTTCATGCGGCTCATGAACCGCTCGAACGCAGGACGGCCGGTCTCGCGCCCGCCCTGATTGATGTCGTGGACGACATCGTCCGTGAGCAGCGACAGGAAGGTGCCCATGTCGCCGGCGTTGAACGCGGCGTAGTACCGCTCGATCAGGTTGGCTGTGTCGCTCATCGTCGTCTTGCGAGAGGGTAACCTACAGCGCGCCCAGCTGGTCGAGCTTCACCACGCGGCACTGCGGCTGCGGCAGTCGGCCCGAGGCCGTGTCCCACGCGTCGTCCACGCGCACCCAGCGCCACAACATCTGACCTTGCAGGTGGCCGCACGTGTCGATGAAGTCGTACGCCGTCCCGGCGGGGAGCTGCTCACGCGGGTCGCGCGGCGCGATGATCACCCGCACCGAACCATCGCGCGGGTCCACGTGCGCCGAGCGGTCGTTCACGTGCACCTGGAAGTAGCGGTAGTCGAGGGACTCCATCCAGTGGTTGTTCAGCTGGAAGTTCCAGTGCTGACAGGGCGGCGGTGTCGCGGTGATGACCAGCGCCTCGTCGGCCGCGAGCTTCCAGTACGAGTGGTAGTACCGGATCTTCGGGTCGCCACCGGCGTCGTCGGAGCGCTGCTGGTCGAAGAGGGGCAGCGTGTTGGTGTGCTCCTGGAAGCCCTTTGACCAGCGCGCGAACATCATGCTGGCGCCGGCCACGAACATGCCCGACGTGCGCAGGGCGTCTTCCAGCTGCGCGCAGGTCAGCGGCGACGGTTGATGCGGGCCACTCGTGCGCTCGATGCGCAGCTCCGCCGCCGACTCCGCGGTGCGGTCCTTGAACGTCTGCCGCACGATCAACATGGCGCGCGTGGACTCGGGCGTGGGCTCCGGCAGCGGCAGCCAGTTGCGCGTGTCGCCGTTCGCGGGCGGCGTGGCCGAGAGGGTGAGCTCGATGGTCCCGTCTTCGCGGATGTCGAAGTCGCCTGCGCCCGCTTCCTTGTAGGCGATGGTCTTGAGCCCGCCCGAGCCGCCGTAGGTGCCGGCCTGCATCCCGAGCCCCAGGTAGGGCACCGTGCCGCGCGTGCCCACCAGCCGATACGTCTCGCGCGAGTCGAGGTTGGCGTTGAGGTAGAGGTTGTCCGGGTTGTCGCCGCCCAGCTTCACCGGCGCGTCGCGCAGGCCGTTCGCGAGCGACACGAGGGTGGGCGCGTGCGGGTCGTTGGCCTCGAGGTAGTTCTCGAGCGAGCCGCGCACCAGGCGCGTGAGGTAGCGATAGCCCTCGGCCTGGTTGAACGGGTCGGTGGGGCAGCCCGGTGACGTCAACGATGCCCCCGCGGACTTGAGCGTGTCGCACCACTCGGCCCAGGCCTGCCCCGAGACCACTCGCCGCTCCGCCTCGCTTGCGGGTGTGGCGCCCCGGAAGGCGAGCACGGCGAGGTTGAAGCGTCGGTACACGTCCAGCAGCCAAACGACCGCGCCGCGGACGCCCTTCAGGGCGACGAGCACGCCGAAGAGCACGAGGACGACGAGGAGCAGCCAGACGAGCGCGTTGAGCAGAGAGGCGAGCATGGGAAAGACCCGGGGGGGGAAGGGTGGCTAACTGTCGTTAGCCTTACCAGGGCTGCCCGCTCACCGCAAGCTCGTCACGCGTCAACTCGGGGGACCTCGCGTGCCCCGCTCAGGGGGACCTCGGTCGCTTGCGTGTCCGCGCAGGTGCCGCGCGGCCCGGCACCTTCTCGGCGAGGCGGTTGGCGCAGGCCGTGTCGAGCCGCACCTGCAGCTCGTCGCGCAGCTCCCGCAGCTCCTGGATGCGCTGGTCCACCATCTTCAGCTTCTGCGTCAGCAGGCGCACCACCTCGGTCTCGGTGTTGCCCATCTTCCACAGCTTGGGGACCGAGTCCTTGATCTCGGCCAGCGAGAAGCCCAGGCGCTGCGCGGTGCGGACGTAACGGACCAGGTCCACCGTCTCGCGCGGATAGTGCCGATAGCCGTTGGGCGCTCGCACCGAGCGGATGAGCCCCTCGTCTTCGTAGAACCGCAGCGCGTCCCGGCTCACGCCGCTGGCGAGCGCGACCTCGCCGATGCGCAGCGGGGCGTCGGCGATGCGGAGCGTGTTCTTCCCGTTCTTCGATTTCTCCATGGCGGCCTTGACCTTGGACCTTACTCCATACCCTAGGTTGAGCGGCATCTCCTCGAACGAAAGGTGCCTGCCATGCTGACCAAGACGTCCTACCGAAAGATCGTGCGCGCGAGTGGAATCTACGACCTGCTGGTCACCGCCCCCTTTGCCACGCCCTTCACCTTCGCCCCGCTCGACCGCCTGCTGCGCACCCTGCACGAGACCAGCGGCGCGGGCGGGTCGTTTCCCCCGTTCGCTCCTTCCCAGGCGCTCTTGGCTCACTTGCTGGGGAGCGTGGTCGTGGTGTGGTCCGTGCTCCGCATCCGCACCCCCGAGGAGCGCTTCGGTCGGCTCGACGCCGTGGCGCGCTGGCTGTTCAGCGCGTGGATGCTCTGGGCGGTCGCGCACGGGGCGAGCACCGTCATCCTGGCCTTCGTCGTGTTCGAGGTGGCCTTCGGCATCGCCCAGTCGCTGCCCGTGTCACGCGCGGACGAGACTCGCGCCCTGTCGATGAACGCGGCGTGAACCCGCGAGCGCACTCACGGAGGAGGTTCCGTGGGTGCGCTTCGCGTGGCATCCTCCGGCGCGACCATGACCTCGACCCATCCCCCTCGACGTCACGCCGCGCCGCTGCTGACCGAGCCCATCTTCCGGCTGCCCACCGCGTGGAGCACGGCGACCGCGGGGGCCATCTCGGTCAACCACTTCGAGGGCGAGGTGACGGTCCGCGAGATGAACGAGATCCAAGAGATCGGCGACCGCTGGTACCTGCGCTATCCGGCGAAGTCGCTCTCGCTCAGCGTGGTCTACCCCACCACTCACCGCCCTCCGGCGGAGCAGCGCGAGCGCCTACGTCAGCTGATCAAGCACTGGGAGCACCACCACCTCGCGTCCGCGAACGTGATGCTCATCGACGGGTTGCTCGGCGCCATGCACCGCAGCGTGCTCACGGGCGTGATGATGCTCGCGCCGCCGCCGCACCCGGCGAAGGTCTTCGCCAGCTTCGACGTGGCGCTGCCGTGGCTGCTCACGCACCAGACCACCAAGCTCGACCTGGCGTCGGTGCGTGAGGCGGTGGACCGAGTGTCGGCGGAGTTCCTGGCCCGACCGGGCCGCGTCCCGGAACCCTGAGCGTCGCCGGCGCGCAGCCGGGCGTCGGGCTCACCACTTCGTGGGTTTGGGGTTCCGCTCGTCGAAGTCGCGCTGGTGCCAGTACGGATAGGTGGGCGTCTTGTAGCTGGCCGCGTCGAGCGCCGCGATCTGCTGCGCGGTCAACGTGACGTCGAGGGCCCCCAGGTTCTGCCGCAGCTGCTGCTCGTTGCGCGCGCCGATGACCACGTTCGAGACCGTGGGGCGCGTGAGCAGCCAGGCCAGCGCGATCTGCGGCACGGACTTGCCGGTCTCCTTCGCGACCGCGTCGAGCGCGTCCACGACCTTGTAGAGGTACTCGTCGTCCACCTCGGGACCACCCACCGCGCCGCCAGCCTTGATGCGGCCTTCACCGGCCTCTTGGCCGCGACGGATCTTGCCGGTGAGACGACCCCAGCCGAGGGGGCTCCACACCATCGTCCCGATGCCCTGATCCTGCGCGAGCGGCATGAGCTCCCACTCGTACTCGCGGCCGATCAGCGAGTAGTAGCCCTGGTACGACACGTAGCGGCCGAGCCCATATTTCTCGGACGTGGCGAGCGCCTTCATGGTGTGCCAGCCCGAGAAGTTCGAGCAGCCGATGTAGTTGATCTTCCCGGCCGTGACCAAGTCGTCGAGCGCGCGCAGGGTCTCCTCGACCGGGGTCAGCGCGTCGAAGCCGTGCATGAAGTAGAGGTCGATGTGGTCGGTGCCCAACCGACGCAGGCTGCCCTCGCAGGCCTTCACGAGGTGGTGCCGTGACGAGCCCTTCTCGTTCGGCCCCGGCCCCGACGCGAACGTGGCCTTCGTGGCGATCAGCACCTGGTCACGGCGCCCCTTGATGGCCGCGCCCAGCACCTCTTCCGAGACGCCGTTCGAGTAGATGTCCGCGGTGTCGAAGAAGTTGAGCCCGGCCTCGAGGCAGATGTCCACGAGGCGCGTCGCTTCGTTGGCCTCGGTCTGGCCCCACCGCTCGAAGAACTCGCCCGAGCCTCCAAAGGTTCCGGTGCCGAGACTGAGGACGGGGACCTTGAGTCCCGACCGACCGAGCTGACGATGTTCCATGCGCGCGACCTCTCCCACGATGTGAAGGATGTGAAGGCAGGGGTGGTCGCAGGGTGCCGCAGGTCGTTACGCCAGCGCTAGCCGAGGGACATGCCGCTGCGCCACGAGCGGATGTAGCGACGTCCCACGCGCTCGATCACGACCTTCTCGGCGTCGAGCTCCTCGATCACCACGCCCAGCTCCCACAGGCGCAACACCGGCTCGAACGGAGACTCGTGGAGCCCGGCCTGCGCGTGGGCCCAGGCCATGCCCACGTCGGCGCAGAGGATCTCGCGGGTCAGCTTCGGCAGCTTGCGCGCCTCCGGGTACCAGGGGGTGGCCGCGAAGGCTGGCCCCTTCATGGCTTCCCAGTCCCACGCGGGCGGGCGTGACACCTGGCTCCAGATGGCGCTGTGGATGAGCACCGGGACCGTGCCGATGGGCTTGTGCTCGCACACGCGGCCCCACTGCACGCGCTCCACCTTGGACAGCGGTTCGCTTTCACCCAGTCGTCGCACGGCCTCGCGCGCGAGGGCCTCGGCCTGCTCCACCGCGTCCGGCACCGCGAACATCCACAGCATGTCCCGCGCCACGACCGGCAGGGCGACGCTGCTGCGCGTCATGCTGTTGCCGCGCCCGTTGCACACGTCGCAGACCTCGTCGTAGTTCCAGCCGGTGGCGCCCATCCCGCCGCACGCGTCACAGAAGAAGGTCACCTCCTGGTCCGGGAAACAGCGGAGCGGATCATCCCGCCACGTCTCGGGCACCAGGCCCCGCTCGACGGCGGCGGCCAGCGCCTCACGTGCATCGAGGTCGCCACCGATGGCGTCTTCGATGGCCTGCGGGACGGGACCATCGAGCTGACGCATGCGGCTCAGGTCGAGCATTGGAATGGGATGGGTCACTCGAAGTCCACGAACACCTCGGTCCACTGTGCCGAGTGGTTGTTGAGCTCTTCGCTCTGGATGGGGATCCACAGGCCGGGGGTGCTGGGGTCCTCGTTCGCCGGCGCCGCGGGGTCGAAGGTCGCGAGCCACAGCTGAGGCCGCTCGTCGGCGCTCCCCACGAGGGTGCGCATCGACGAGTAAGTGAAGTGGTAGACCGGGTTGCTGCCGCCGACCTGAACCGGGAAGGGCGCCCAGCGTGGCCACGAGTTCGACAGGCCAGCACCGCGGTTCGCGCTCACCAGCTCGCGCGGCGTTCCGGTGCCGTCGAGGCGATGAGCCCAGATGGCGGCGTTCGGGTGGCTCAACGACGAGAAGCCGTCGCCGCTGACCACCGCCACGCGGTCGTACAGCACCCACTGGCCGTCGGGAGAGATGGTCGGGTAGTAGAGCGAGTGACCGGCCTCCTCGAGGAACACCTCGGGCGCGCTGAACTCGTCGGTCGCCTCGAGCCAGCGCACGCTCATGATGCGTCCGCGGCGCGTGCGCGTGCCGCCCGAGCCCTCGAGGTCCTCCACGTACAAGAGCTGCGCGCCGTCCATGGGCGACACCGCCACGTGCGTCGCGGGGAACGCGGTGGTGCGTGTCTCGAGCAGCACCTCACCGCCCGCGCTCACGTCGTAGGCGCGGAGCTCGCTGCCGCCCGTCGCGAAGAGCCGCGTCGCATCCGGAGAGAAGGCGCTGAAGTGGCCGCCCATTCCGTTGTCCGGGCCGCCGGTACGACCGCCGTTCACGAAGGTCGCTGGGTTGTCGTTCGAGGCCACGTCCACCACCCCCACGTAGAGGTCGCCGCCGAACGAGGTGGAGAAGCGCGTGCCCTCGGCGGACAGCGAGTGGCAGCCCACGCAGCCCTCACCGCGGTCGAAGCCCATGAACAGCGAGGCCTCCTCGGCGGTGCCGTCGGTGAAGTCGTAGCGGAAGTAGCCGCGCGGCTCGGTCGCGTCTTCGCCCGGCACCCACGCCGAGTGGTTCCCGCGCGACGCCCAGAAGTACACCGCGCCCATCAGGTCGGTGCGCGAGAACGTGAGCGTGTGCGTGGCCTGCCCGGCCTTTGTGGGGTCCGTGGACGAGAAGGCGTAGAGCGTGATGGTGACCTCGCCACCCCCGAGCGTCATGACCAGCGTGGCCCAGTCTTCCGGGCTCAACGCGAGCGTGGTGCCGGTGGTGACCACGGCCACCTCGTGCACGCCAGCTCGGAACCGCAGCACGTAGCGGTCGGTGCCCGCGGCGGGCTCCCACACCAGGCTCACGCCTCCCAGGTTCGGAGGGATGACGGTGCCGGTCTCGGGGTACACGAAGCTCGCCGCCAGCGAGGTGTTCTCGTCAGCGTCGATGGCCATGTCGATCAACGTGTCCGGGAGACCATCGAGGACGATCTCCTCGTAGCGCGGAGGCGGCGGCGCGGAGTCGCGCGGGGTCGTCCCCAGGTCGCTGGGCGCGCCGCTGTCCTCTTCCCCACCGTCGATTCGGCCGCGCGACGGACCGCTGCTGGAGCAACCAGACACCGCAAGCGCGAAGCCCAGCGTGAGCGCGACCGAAGCGTGGAGCGAACGGAGTCGGAGGCCAGCACGCTCACGGCGCAGCACGGGGAGACTGGCGATCATTCTCACACTCTACCCGAGCGACCCCGCGCCCACACGTGCTACCGAGGGGGCGGAGTTCAACAGGCGTGACGCGCGAAGACGAGTGGCTCTTCGGCTGGGACGAGACCCCCGGCATCGTCTCGGTGTGGGCCGAGGGGACCGGCCACGCTCACGTGTTCCGGCGCATCCCCGAGACGCGCGCGCTGGTGCACGAGCGTGTGCGGTTTCGTCCCTGGGTGCTGCTCGCGTCGCTCGATGACCTGCTGCATGTGGGGGACGCGCTCGCTCCCGAGCCACGCGGGGGCGCGCCGTTCACCTATCAGGCGCTGGACGGCCCAGGGGCGTTGCGCTTCCGCGTGTTCGCGCCCGATCAGCGAGCCCTGCACGCGGCCATCCTCACGGGGGCATCACGGCGGCTCGGGCGCAGGGTGGCGCACGTGCGCGACCTCGGCGCGGACGCGGTCTTCACGCTTCCGCCCGAAGAGCAGTACCTCGTGTCCACGGGGCGCACCTACTTCCGCGACCTGCCGTTCGACGCGCTCGCGCGGGTGCAGCTGGACCTCGAGACCACGGGGCTCGACCCCGAGACGAGCCGCATGTTCCTGGTGGCGGTGCGCGACGAGCACGGGCATGCCACGACGCTCGAGGCTCACGGAGACGACGACGCCGCGGAGGCCGACCTGATCCGAAGGCTCGCCGCGTGGGTGCGCGCGCGCGACCCGGACGTCATCGAGAACCACAACCTGCACGGCTTCGACCTGCCGTTCCTGGCGCGGCGCGCGCGCAAGCTGGGGGTGCCGCTGGCGCTGGGTCGCCTCGACGGAGTGGGCTTGTCACGCCGGCCGTCGGCGCGTGGGACGAGCGTGGACGACGCGGGCGGCACCACCATGCGGCGCGCACGCTACACCCTGCCCGGGCGCGAGCTGATCGACACGCTCGACGCGGTTCGGCGGCACGACTTCGCGGCGCGCGACCTGCCAGGGCACGGGCTCAAGGCGGTGGCGCGGCACTTCGGGATCGCGCGCGACGACCGGCCGCTGATCCCAGGGGCCCGTGTCTACACCACGTTCCTCGAGGACCCCGAGCGCGTGCGCGACTATGCGCGCGAGGACGTCCACGAAGCGGGCGGACTCGCGCGGCTCTTGGGGGGCGCCGCGTTCGCGCTCGCGCGCATGGCGCCCAGGCGCTACGAGCGCATCGCCGACGCGGGCCCGGCCACGGGGGTGATCGACCCGCTGCTCGTGCGGGCGTACCTGCGCGAAGGGAAGGCGCTGCCGGCTCACGAAGCGGGCGACGGAACGCCCCACACCGGCGCGGCGCTGCACCTCTTCGCCACGGGCGTGGCGGAGCGCATCGTGAAGGCCGACGTGGCGAGCCTCTATCCTTCGCTCATGCGCGTTCACCGCATCGGCCCGCAGCGCGACCACCTGGGCGTGATGCTCGCGGTGGTGGAGCGCTTGGTGGAGGGCCGCTTGGCCGCGAAGGCGCGCGCGCGGGCCGCGCCCCCCGGTTCCGAGGCTCGCCACACGGACGAGGCGCTGTCGGCCGCCATGAAGCTGATCGTCAACTCGGCCTACGGCTACCTGGGTGCCGCGTCGCTCACGCGCTTCGCGGACGTTCACGCGGCCAACGAGGTGACGCGCCGCGGGCGGGAGACCCTCGCGCTCCTCTGCAGGGCGCTCGCGCAGCGCGGCGTGACCTTGCTCGAGGCGGACACCGATGGCGTGTACTTCTCGGTGCCCCCGTCGTTCACGGAGGCCGACGAGCGGCGCGTGGTGTCCGAGGTGGACGCGCTGCTGCCGCCCCTCGTGAGCCTCGAGTACGACGGCCGCTACAAGGCGATGCTGTCGCACGAGTCCAAGAACTACGCGCTGCTCGGGCATGATGGGGTGGTCCGCCTGAAGGGCGTGGCGTTTCGTTCGAGCCGCGCCGAGCCCTTTGGCGAAGCGTTCCTGAAGCGGGCGCTGGCCGCGCTGCTGGTCTCGGACGTGGCCGGGGTGCGCGCCGTCTACATCGACGTCGCCGAGGCCCTGCGGCGCCGAGAGCTGCCGACGCGGGACGTCACGGCGCGCGTGCGCGTCACCAAGACCAAGGCGCAGTACCTGGCCGTGCGTGACACGCGTCGTGAGCACACTTACGAGGCGTTGCTGGCGAGCGGTCGCGAGTTCCGCGTGGGCGAGAAGGTGCGTGTCTACCGCGCCGTGGGAGCGCGCGCCGCCGTGCTGCCCGACGACGATGACGAGACCGAGGCAGCGCGGGACTACGACCCTGCCTACTACGAGCGCCTGCTGCGCGAGACCTTCGCCACGCGGCTCGCCCGCGCCCTGCGCCCCGAGGACTTCGCGGCGGTGTTCGCGGACCGTGTGCAGCTCACGCTGTTCCCCCGCGAGCTGACCTCCGCGCGGCCCGTGCTCGAGAAGCGGCTCGACGCGGAGGCCGTGTACCAAGCGCAGCGCATCCGCGAGTCGGGACGGGCTCCGGGCGCGCGGGTCGTGACTTGACAGCGGTGTGCTCCGCTGGGCAGAGAAGTCCGGATGACGTCGACTCACGCTGGTTCTGCGCGCCCACTCACCGCGATGCTCTGCGCACTGGCCTCGTCCGCGCTCGTGGCCTGTCACGCGGGAGGCTACCGCGGCGTCACGGCCGCGGAGGTGGACCTCTCGCGGCACATGTTCCAGACCGTGAGCGTGCCGCCCGGCGCGGACGGGACCGCTCGCTACGACCTGTTGGTGGGCGTCACCGAGGTGACCCAGAGCCAGTGGCGCGAGGTGATGGGCACGGAGCCAGCGTTCGCGCGCTGCGACAACTGCCCGGTCGAGATGGTCTCCTGGTACATGGCCGCCACCTACGCCAACGCGCTCAGCGAACGCGAGGGACTCACCGCGTGCTACGTCCTCGAGGGGTGCACGGAGACGGCCCCGTATCGTCGCGGCGCGCCTGGCAACCGCTTCAGCCACGAAGCCGGGCCAGCGTGCGAGGTCGTGGCGTCGCTCGGGCCGACGTGTGACGGCTATCGCCTGCCCAGCCGCTCCGAGTGGTCTGCCTACGGCGGTGTCGCTGCGCTCTCCGAGAGTCGGCGGGACGCTCATCGGTACGCTGCCATCGCCAACAACAATCGCCGCATGACGAGCCAAGTGGCGAGCCGCCTGCCCAACGAACACGGGCTGTACGACACCCTCGGCAACGTGGAGGAGTGGCTGGACGACCGGACGGAAGCCCCTGAGCGCGTGAGCGAGTCGCGTCAGCACGTCGCCCTCCGCACCTGGTTCTTGGCGGCCGGGACATGCTTCCGCACGTCGCTCCGGGAGCTCGACGCGCATCACTTCCACAGCGAGCTCGGTTCGTGGGTCCACGACTGCGTCGGGTTCCGGCTGGTGCGGACGGCGCCTCGCGGGTCGGCTTCGTAGGACACCGAGGTCACCGGCCGCGCGGAGCCCAGTGGGAGGCCGCGCGCCGGTACGGAAGCGTGCTCAGCCGGCCTTGCCGACCGCCTGAATCTCCACCTCGATCTCGATCTTGTCGCTGACCAGCACGCCGCCGGCCTCGAGCGCCTGGTTCCAGGTCAGGCCGAAGTCGCTGCGGCTGATCGACGTCTTGGCCGAGAAGAGCTGACGGTCGTTGCCCCAGGGGTCCTTGCCGCCGCCGAGGGCCTCGAGCTCGAGGCTCACGGGCTTGGTCACGCCGTGGATGGTGAGGTCACCGTTCAGCGTGTAGCCGTCCTTGGACTTGGTGACGCCGGTGCTGGCGAACGTGAGCGTGGGGAACTTCTCCACGTCGAAGAAGTCGGCCGAGCGGAGGTGGTTGTCGCGGTCGGCGACGCCGGTGTCGATGCTCGCGGCGTCGATGGTGGCCTTCACGCTCGACTTCGAGAGGTCGTTCGTGTCCAGCGAGAGCTCGGTGGTGAAGCTGCCGAAGCGGCCGCGCACCTTCGCGAACATCATGTGGCGAACGGAGAAGGAGACCGAGGAGTGGGTGTTGTCGATGGCGTACGTGGTCATGGTGGTTTCCCTGGGTTGAAGGAGCCGAACGCATCGGCTCGTGAACACACAGAGAACCTAGCCCTCGGCCGGTCGTTCCATAAGTGGTCGCATTGGGCAATCACTGTTCCACAGGGGGAACAGTCGCTAGCCCTCAGGTGTGCTTCGCCCGCGCCGCTCGCAAGGCTCGCAGGATGGTCTTGCGCGTGTCCGCCGGGTCGATGACCGCGTCGATCTCGAGGAAGCTCGCCGACTCGGTGGCCTTGCCCTGCGCGTACATCTTGCGGAGCAGCTCCTGGAACAGCGCCTCGCGTTCGGCCGGGTCCGGCACCGCGTCGAGCTCCTTGCGGTAGCCCAGGTGCACCGCGCCCTCGAGGCCCATCGCCCCGAACTCGCCGGTGGGCCAGGCGGCCGTGTAGACCGGCTTCGCGAGGCTGCCGCCCGCCAGCGCCATCGCGCCGAGACCGTAGGCTTTGCGGAGCACGATGTTCACGATGGGCACGCTCACGCGGGCGCCCGCGTTCATGAGCTGCGACATGCGCCGCACCGCCCCCTGCCGCTCGCTGTCGAGGCCCACCATGAAGCCCGGCGTGTCGGTCAGCACCACCAGCGGGATCTGGAACGCGTCGCACAGCTGCACGAAGCGCGTGGTCTTCTCGGAGGCCACCACGTCCACCGCGCCCGCGAGGTGCTGGCAGTCGCTGGTCACGAGGCCCACGGGCGTGCCCTCGAGGCGCATGAAGCCGGTGATCACGTTGCGCCCGTAAGGCCGCCGCAGCTCGAGGAAGCTGCCCTCGTCGGCCAGTGTCTCGATCACGCGGCGCACGTTGTAGCCGAAGCGCCGGTCGTCCGGCAGCGCGTCGCGCAGGGGGCGCTGGTCGTGCGCCTTCCAGCCGCTCACGCGCCCTTGGAAGTAGCTCAGCACCTGCTTGGCCGCGGCCGTGGCACCCGCTTCGTCGGCGGCCACGATGTCGATGACCCCGTTGGCCTCCTGCACGTCGGTAGGGCCAATCTCCGTGGGCGCGTGCTTGCCGAGCCCGCCGTACTCGATCATCGCGGGGCCTGCCATGCCGATGTAGGACGTCTTGGTGGCGATGGTGATGTCGGCGGCGCCGAAGAGCGCCGCGTTGCCCGCGAAGCAGTAGCCGTTGTTCACGGCGATGCGCGGCACGTGCCCGCCGAGGCGGCCCCAGCTCAGGAAAGAGCCCACGTCCAAGCCCGAAACGCCCGTCGCGATGTCGGTGTCGCCCGGCCGCCCACCGCCGCCCTCGGTGTACATGACCACCGGCAGGTGCAGCTGCTCGGCCAGCTCGCACATGCGGTCGAGCTTCTTGTGGTGGTAGAAGCCCTGCGTCCCGGCCAGTACCGAGAAGTCGCCGATCACCACCGCGGTCTGCGCTGCCGCGTCACCCACCAGCTCCGTGTTCACCGTCGCGATGCCCGTGATCAGGCCGTCGGCCGCGGTCTCGAGCTGCAGGTCCTCGTAGCTGCGGCGGCTGCGCTGCGCGGCCACGGCGAGCTGCCCGTACTCGAGGAACGAGCCCGCATCCACCAGGTCGTGCAGGTTCTCGCGCGCGGTGCGGAAGCCCTTCTCGTGGCGCTTGCGGGCCGCGTCGCTGCGGGCTTCGTCTTCGGTGCGGGCCAGGCGCTCCTGCAGCGCGAGCAGCTCGGGACGCTTCTTCTCGGTCATGGGGTGGCTACTCTGCCACGTCTCGCGGGGCCACACCGGCCAGGTTGCGCGCCAGCGTCTTCTTCTCGCCCATGTCGGTGGCCCGCAGGATGTGGATGCGCTGCGCCTGCGGGCTGCCCGCGCCGTGCATGCTCTCGGTCAGGTAGCCCACCGCGTTGCGCCCCAGCGTCATGTTCTCGATCAGCCGGAGGATGCGCATGCGCTCCTCGGTGGGGATGTCGCCGCGCCCGCGCAGGTACTTCTCGATGAGCGGGCCCACCTCTTCGCTGCGGTAGTCGGCCTCGGACGGCATGGTCACCATCAGGCCGCCCGCCAGGTCCTGCGCCAGGCGCGCAATCTCGTAGGGGAAGCGCGTGACGTTGTGCTTGCACACGTTGGACAGCGTGGCGTCGTTCATGAAGATGCCGCTCGGCAGCTGCTTCGCCTGGTGCGAGCTCGCGATGCCGCACGAGTAGATGGTCTCGTTCAGGTGGATCATCTCCACCAGCTTGTCCTTGATGTGCGAGACGTTCTCGACGCCGTTGCACTCGGCCACCGCCGCCGCCGCGCCAATCAACACGTCGCCGAGGCCCGTCTTGCAGACGTAGCTGGCGCGGTGATAGGCGGTGAAGCGCGCCACCATCTCCTGCGCGTACTCGTGCTCGCCGTCCATGAACACGTGCTCGTTGGGGACGAACACGTTGTCGAAGTGCACCAGCACCTCTTGGCCACCGAACTCCGCGTTGCCCACGTCGATGGAGCCGCCTTCCATGGCGCGGCTGTCGCACGACTGCCGGCCGTACACGTAGGTGA
>CAZEAA010000085.1:0-18238 GCA_964510015.1 uncultured Sandaracinaceae bacterium | reverse complement strand
CGGCCGTCGGTGACCACTGCGACCCTGTGGCCGCGATCCTGCAGTACGCCGCGGGCCTCAAGCTCACCGTGTGCGCCGCCCTGATCGCTGGCCTGCTCAACCCCGTCTCCTGGGCTACCCAGCCGTGGACGGGCGCTGCTGTGGCGCTCGGCCTCATGCTCGCCGTCGCCGTCCTGATCGGCACCATCGAGTCCCTGATCGCCCGCATCCGCATGCGCGCGATCCCTCGCTACATCTCCCTCGCCATGGTCACCGGAGTCCTCGCCCTGTTCCTGGTCGTCCTCCGCAGCGAAGGCTTGTCATGACGGTCCTGCTCGTCGCCATGCTCATCGCGGTCATGGTCCCGCTGTTCGCGCGGACGTGGCGGACCATGTTCCGCGCGCTCGGCCTCCAGGGCCTCCTGCTCGCGGTCATCGCCTACAGCTCGCTCGGCAGCCACGCCGACGACGTCGCCGTCTGGGTGCTGATTGCCGACCTCGCGGTCCTGCGCGGCATCTTCGCCCCACTCTTTCTGCACCGCATGGTCGAGGACCGTATGAACTCGGCCGAGTTCGAGCTCGTCCCGAGCAACTTGGTGTTCTGGGGCATCGCAGTGGTCATCGTGGCCGCCGCCCTGTGGTTCGGCGCCCAAATCCCGCCGTTCGACCCGGTGCCTTCGCTGCACCTCGGCGTCGCTCTCTCAATGGTGCTCCTTGGTCTCTACGTCCTCTCGCTCCAGACGAGGCCGCTTGGGCAGGTGGTCGGCGCCCTCACCATCGAGAACGGCGTCGTCTTGCTCGAGCTGCTGCTCACTCACCACGTCGCCGTGCCGGTCGAGCTCGCCCTGGCCGGCGTCTTTCTGGGCTCCATCCTCGCCTTCGGCTTCCTGCTCCGACGCCTGAAGGCCCCAATGGAGGCCACGTGAACGCGATCCTGCTCCCAGGCCTGATCCCCGCCTTCGGCGCGCTCCTGATGCTGATCCCCGCACTGCGGGGGGTCGCCCTCAAGCTGTTGTTGCTGTTCGGGGTCGTCAACTTGGGCGTCAGCCTCGGCCTCTCCTTCCTCATCCCCGCCACAACCACGGTGTTTCTCGGTGCCGACACGTTCATCGGCGAGGACTACTTCGTCTTCGACGCGACGGCTCAGCTGTTCTTGGGGCTGATCAACGCCGTATTCCTCGGGGTTGCCGCGTTCGTCGCCACCCACCCGCGCCCCGACCTCAGCACCACGTCGTTCGGCCACCGCTTCACCGCCTTCGCGCTCGCCTTCATGGCGGCCAGCAACCTCGCTGTCATCTCCAACCACGTGCTCATGGGGTGGGCGCTGGTGGAGGCCACCACGCTCGCCGCCGTCCCCCTCATCGGGCATGACCGCACCCGCGAGTCTTGGGCCGCTGCCTGGCGCTACCTGCTCTTCTCGACCGTCGGCCTGTCGCTGGCCTTCCTCGGCTTCGTCTGCCTAGAGCGCAGCGTCGAGGTGGCGGTCCCCCACGACGGCCTGTCGTTCTTCCTCCACGAGTTCGACATCGCCACCCGCACATCGCAGAGCTTCGCGCACAAGCTCGGCATCTTGCTGGTGCTGTTCGGCTACGGAACCAAGCTGGGCCTGGCGCCGATGTACAGCTGGCTGCCGGTCACCTACGACACTGCGCGATCGCCCGTGACCACGCTGCTGGCCGCAGTGCAATTCAACGTCACCTTCGTGGCGCTCTTCAGGGTGGTGCAGACCTTCGGCGCCATCGACCAGGAGCTGATCCGTTTGGTGCTGACGGCGATGGGCGTCGGCTCCATGATCGTCTCGGCCATCAACATCGTCGCCAACCGCAACTACAAGCGCATCATCGCCTTCGCTTCCATCAACCACGCGGGAGCGATCGCCATCGGCCTCGGCGTAGGCGGCAGCGCGATCTACGGTGTGCTGCTCTACGCCGTGAGCAACGCCCTGATCAAGGCGGTGCTGTTCCTGACCGCTGGCGAGATCGAGCAGCACTTCGGCACCAAGCGGACCGACGAGATCAAGGGCTTGCTCCAGGAGATGCCGTTCAGCGGCCTGTTCCTGATGTTCGGCACCTTCGCGCTTCTGGGCTTCGCCCCCTTCGGCAGCTTCATCGGCGAGCTGGTGATGATGGGCGGCATGATTGGATCGGGCCAGACCATCCTGTTCACCGGCATCTGCGTCATCCTCCTGCTCGTGTTCGTCGCCACCGGCCGGACCATGTTCCCGATGATCTGGAACGCCGGCAAGGATGGGGCCGAACGACGCGCTGAGCCGTTGCTGGATCTGGTCCCCAAGATCTTCTTTCTGTTCGTGCTGCTCACGCTCGGCATCTACATGCCTGCGCCCCTCGACGCTCTGCTCGCCGAGATCACCCTGAGCTTCGGAGGCTCGCCATGACTGCCGCCCAGTCCACTCACGCGCCCGTGGTCCTCGCGCGCGTCGCCGACCTCCCCATCCTGCCCGCCCCCGAATTCACCCGCACCCTGGCTCGCCGGGTCGGCGAGGGCGCGGGGGTGCTCACCTACTACGGTCGCCCGGGCGATACGGACGACGAGGTCACGTTGACCGCCGCGTTGTTCGACGCCGACGGCTTGCAGCTGCTACGCGGGGCCGCTCAGCGCGGTCACGCGCTGTACGCCATCACCAAGGACCTGCCTCGGTTCCAGGCGTACGAGCGGGAGATCCATGAGCAGCACGGCCTCGTTTTCGAGGGACATCCCTGGCTCAAACCGATGCGCTTCGAGGGCAGGAACCTCGGCCGGATGAACGACTACGCCTTCTATTCCATCGACGGGAAGGAGGTGCACGAGGTGAACGTCGGCCCGATCCACGCAGGTGTGATCGAGCCCGGCTGCTTCCGCTTCAGCTGCCATGGCGAGGTGGTCTACCACCTCGAGATCCACAACGGCTACCAGCACCGCGGGGTCGAGCAGCTGCTGCTGCAGCGCCCGCTCGGGCACCTGCCCCCGTTGGTCGAGCGCATCGCGGGCGACTCGTCCATCGCCTACGCCTGGGCCCACGCTGGCGCAGTCGAGGCGTTGGCCGGTGTGGAGGTCCCGGACAGCGTCGAGCTCATCCGCGGCGTCGCCCTCGAGCTCGAGCGTATCGCCGTGCACCTGGCGAGTCTCTCTGGCCTGCTGAACGACATCGGCTTCTTACAGGGATCGTCCACCTACGGAAGGATCCGCACTGCCGCGATCAACGCCTCGATGCGGGCATGCGGCAGTCGCTTCGGCCGCGACTGGCTGCGGCCGGGCGGCGTGCGCGCGGGCATCACCCCGGCGCTGGTCGCCGACCTGCAGCAGACCCTGCGCCAGCTCGCGTCCGACGTCGGCGAGTGCAACGCCCTGAGCATCGAGGCGAAGACCGTCCAGCACCGCTTCAAGGGCGCCGGCATCGTCACCGGCGCCGAGGCGCGGGAGATTGGACTGGTCGGCATGCACGCGCGCACCTCGGGCATCGACATGGACATGCGCACGCTCCTCCCGGGTCGCGTCTACACCCAGCATCCGGTCGCCAGCGTCGTCGAGTCGACGGGCGACTGCTGGGCTCGGATGATGCTTCGCATCCGCGAGATCGACGAGTCCCTCGAGTGGATCCTCGGCGTGCTCGAGCGACACGGCGAGCTACCCAAGAGCCGCGCGGCCATCACCACGCTCGCGCCCGACTCGTTGGCGATCGCCGTGACAGAGGGCTGGCGCGGCCCGGTCGTGCACGCGATCGAGACCGACACCACCGGGAAGCTACGCCACTACAAGGTCCAGGATCCCTCGCTGCTGAACTGGTTCGGCCTCGCCCTCGCGGTCCGCAACAACGAGATATCGGACTTCCCGATCTGCAACAAGAGCTTCGACCTGTCGTACGCCGGCAACGACCTCTGAACCCAGGAGCCCCGACCATGCTGCACTCCATCCGCGTCCGCCGCTCCCAGGGATCGCAATACATCCCCGACGTCCGCAAGGCCGATCCGAAGGGCTTTCGTGGGTTGCCGCACATCTCGGCGGCTCCGTGCGCGGACGGCTGTGAGGCCTGCCGCGACGTCTGCTCGACCAGCGCCATCGCGCTCGCGCCCTTCCGACTCGACCTCGGCCTCTGCATCTTTTGTGGCGAGTGCGCCGATGTGTGCCCCCAGGAAAAGATCACGCTCACCAACGACTACAAGATGGCCGCCACCAGCCCGGCCGACCTCATCCGCAACGATGGCAGCGGCGCGATGACGCCGGTCACCGCCAGCGCGACCTTCAAGAAGCTGTTCGGCCGCTCCCTCAAGCTTCGCCAGGTCTCCGCCGCGGGCTGCAACGGCTGCGAGCTCGAGCTGAACGCCGCCGCCAACGTCAATTTCGACATGGGCCGCTGGGGCATCGACTGGGTCGCCTCCCCGCGCCACGCCGACGGCCTGGTCCTCTCCGGACCGATCTCCGTCAACATGGCCGAGGCGCTGCGCCTCGCCTGGGACGGCATGCCGGCCCCCAAGCTCATCATCTCCGTCGGCGCCTGTGCCATCAGCGGTGCGCCCTACCAGGACTCGCCTGTCATCGATCGGAGCTTCCTCGGCGAGTTCACCCCCCAGCTCTACGTCCCTGGTTGCCCGCCGCACCCACTGACGTTCGTCAACGGCCTGCTCGACCTGCTCGGCGTCGCCAAGTAGTCGACGCCTGAGGAGCGCCGAACCGCAGAGGCGCCAGCCGAGGGCTCAGGCTCGCTGACATCGTCTGACTCGCCACTCCCGCCAGCGCCGGCTGCTGCACACTACTTGATGGAAGATGGCCGGGAGGAGCTGCGCTCGCCCTCCCACTCCAGCAGCTTGCGGTACAGCGTCTTGCGCCCCATCCCCAGCACCTCGGCGGCCACGGTGCGGTTGCCCCCGCAGGCGTCGAGCACGTGCAGCACGTAGCGCCGCTCGATGACCTCGAGCGGCAGCAGCGCGTCGATGTCGCGTGACACGACCACGAGGTGCCCCGGATCGAACTCGCGGATGCGCTCCGGCAGGTCCGCCAGCGAGATGTGGTCGGTGCGTGAGAGCGCCACCGCGCGCTCGATGCAGTTCTTCAGCTCGCGTACGTTGCCCGGCCAGGTGTACTCGAGCAGGCGCTGCGCGGCATCGGGCGACAGGCTGAGCTCCGGCCGCTTGGCAGCGCGGGCCAGGGGCTCGAGGAAGTGCTGGGCCAGGGTGAGCACGTCGCGTCCGCGGGCACGCCGCGGCGGCGCATGGATGTCCAACACGTTGAGGCGGAAGTAGAGGTCCTCGCGGAAGGTGCCTTCTTCCACACGCGCCGCCAGGTCCCGGTGGGTGGCCGCGATGATGCGCGCGTCGAAGCGCACGTCTTGCTCGCCGCCCACTGGGCGCACGCAGCCCTGTTCGAGCGCGCGCAGCAGCTTGGGCTGGAGCTCGATGGGCAGCTCGCCCACCTCGTCCAGAAAGAGCGTCCCGCCGTTGGCCTGCACGAACAGACCGTCATGCTTGTCGCGGGCGCTGGTGAAGGCTCCGCGCGCGTGCCCAAAGAGCTCGCTCTCAATCAGCGTGGCCGGGATGGCGCTCATGTTGACCGCCACGAACGGGCCCTTCTTGCGGTTGCCGTTGGCGTGGATGGACTTGGCGATCAGCTCCTTGCCCGTGCCGCTCTCCCCCAGGATCAGCACGGCGGCGTCGGACCGGGCCACGCGGTCCAAGGTGGACCGCAGCTTCTGCATGGGCTCGCTCTCGCCCACCAGCGTCCCGAACGCGCTCGCCCGGGCGACCGACGCGCGCAGGGCGCTGAGCTCCGTCTGAATGTCGCGCAGGTTCGCGGCGCGCCGCAGCGCGAGCACCAGCTGCTCCATCTTGAACGGCTTGGTGATGAAGTCGTAGGCCCCCGCGCGCACAGCGCCCACTGCAGCATCTAGGCTGCCGAACGCCGTGATCAGCACCACCGGCAGCGTGGCGTCCAGCGCATGCACGCGCTGACAGAGCTCGATGCCGTTGACGCCCCCGAGGTTCAAGTCGGTCACGACGGCATGCACGGAGTGCGCCTCGAGCGTGGCCAACGCTGAGGCCGCGTCAGCTGCCGTGAACACCTCGAAGCCCTCTTGCGACAACGTCTCGTCCAGCAGCTCGCGCATCGCCGTGTCGTCCTCGACCACGAGCACACGAGGACCCACGAGAAGCGGCTTGCGCAAGGCTGTCTGCGTTCCAGTCGGCATCGCTCGCCATTATAGCGCGGAGGCTTCTCCTTGGCGCTCGGGATGGAAGTATGAGTCGTCGAATTGAGGCGGGATCGTGAGGAGGGCAACGGGCACGCTGGTCTGCGGGCGGCGCTCGCGCCTCGGCAGATGGTCCCGTCACCCTTGGATCGACCCGGGCCGCACGCCCGCGCATTGACCCCGCGCACCCCCCGCGCGATCTTCGCGTGGATGACCGATGCGCCCGCCGTGCTCCCGCCCAAGGGCGACCCCAAGACCCTCTACCTGATCGACATCAGCTCCTACGTCTTCCGGGCTTATCACGCGCTGCCGCCGCTCTCGAACAGCCGGGGCGAGCCCACGCACGCCGTGTCGGGTGTGACGTTCATGCTGCTCAAGCTCATCGCGGAGCACGCGCCGGCCTACGTGGTGGTGGCGCACGACGCGCCGGGGCCTTCGTTCCGCAAGGAGCTGTACCCCGCCTACAAGGCCACGCGTCCGGTGCCGCCGCCGGACCTCAGCCAGCAGATGGTGCGTGTGAAGGAGGTGGTGACGGCGTGGGGTTTGCACCCTTGCGAGATCGCCGGCTTCGAGGCGGACGACATCATCGCCACCATCACGCGGCAGGCACGTGAGGCAGGCCTCAACGTGGTGATCGTGAGCGCCGACAAGGACCTGCTGCAGCTGGTGACCGACGGCGTGGTCATGTACGACACCATGCGCGACAAGGTCTTTGGGCGCGCCGAGACCATCGAGCGGATGGGCGTGCCTCCCGAGCAGGTCCGTGATCTGCTGGCGCTGATGGGCGACTCGTCCGACAACGTGCCCGGCGTGAAGGGCGTTGGCGAGAAGACTGCCGGCAAGCTCTTGGAGGAGCACGGCTCGCTCGACGGCATCTACGCCGCCATCGATGACATCAAGGCGAAGGCCTTGAAGCAGAAGCTCATCGATCACCGCGCGGACGCGTATCTGTCGCGCGACGTGGTGAGCCTGCGCTTCGATGTGGACATGCCGCTGCGCCTCGACGCCGCGCGCTACGACGGGGGGGACGCGCTCGCGCTGCGCAAGCTGTTCACCGAGCTCGAGTTCACACGGTTGCTCACGCAGATGGACCCCGTCCCGAGCGTTTCGGGCCACTACCAGCTCATCTTCGAGGAGGCGGACCTCGAGCCACTGGGCACGGCCATCCGCCAAGCGAACCAGCTGTCCATCCACAGCTTGGTGGCGCGCGACGACGCGCGGCGCGGCGAGCTGCTGGGCGTGGCGCTCACCGCGACCGAGGGCGTGGCAGCCTACATCCCGGTGGCGCGGCTCGGTCACGCGGGCGTGGACGCGAAGGCCCTCGAGACGTTCCTGCGGCCCCTGCTCGCCAACTCGCTCCTGCCCAAGATCGGCGACGTGAAGCGCGAGCACTTGGTGTGGGGCACGCGTGGCCTCGTGCTCCGCGGTGAGCGCTTCGACTCCACCATCGCGAGCTACCTGCTGGACCCCGGGCGCCACTCGCACACGCTCGCCGACATCGCGCGGGCCGAGCTGAACGCCGAGCTGATCTCGCTCGAGAGCGTGCTTGGAAAGGGGAAGGGCAAGGTCGCCATCGAGGACCTGAGCGGGCCCGAGCTGGTGGACTACGCCGGGCAGCGCGCCGACTTCCAGCTGCGCCTCGCCAACCTGCTGCGGCCGCGCGTGACGCAGGGCGACTTCCAGCGGCTCATGTTCGACCTCGAGCTGCCCCTCGCGCGCGTCCTCGCCGACATGGAGCGCGTGGGCATCAAGCTCAACGTGGCGCCGCTCGCCGCGATGGCGGAGAGGGTGACCCGCGAGCTCGCCGTGCTCGAAGCGCGCTGCCACGAGCTGGCCGGTGAGCCCTTCAACGTGGGCTCCCCCAAGCAGCTGGAGCACGTGCTCTTCGACGTGCTGGAGCTGCCCGTGGTGAAGAAGACCAAGACCGGACGCAGCACGGACTCGAGCGTGCTGGAAGAGCTGGCGCCGCTGCATCCGCTGCCGGACGCCATCATCGAGCACCGCTCGCTCGCCAAGCTGCTGGGGACCTACATCGAGGCGCTCCCGCGCGAGGCGGACCCCGTCACCAGCCGCGTGCACACGCACTACAACCAGGCCGTGGCGGCCACGGGCCGGCTCTCGTCGAGCGACCCCAACCTGCAGAACATCCCCATCCGCACGGCCATCGGGCGCAGCATCCGCGAGTGCTTCGTGGCGGCCGAGGGCTGCATGCTCATGGCGGCCGACTACTCGCAGATCGAGCTGCGCGTGCTGGCCCACCTGAGCCAGGACACCGAGCTCCTCAACGCCTACCAGACGGGCAGCGACGTGCACGTGCGCACCGCCACGGCGCTCTTCGGCGTGCCAGCCGAGCAGGTCACCCGCGAGCAGCGCGGCCAGGCCAAGACGGTGAACTTCGCCGTCATCTACGGGCAGACCCAGTTCGCGCTGGCCCGGAACCTCAAGATCGAGCGCGGCGAGGCGCAGCGCTACATCGACGCCTTCTTCGAGCGCTACGCCGGCGTTCAGCGCTACATGGACCAGCTGGTGGCGGAGGCCCACCGCACCGGCTTCGTGACCACCGAGCTGGGCCGCAAGCGCACCCTCAACGACATCCGCAGCCGCAACTACAACCTCCGGCAGGGGGCCGAGCGCATCGCGCGCAACACGCCCATCCAGGGCACCGCCGCGGACATCATCAAGATCGCCATGGTGCACATGGACCGCGAGCTACGCCGCGCGAAGCTGGCCACCCGCATGCTGCTGAGCGTCCACGACGAGCTGGTCTTCGAGGTCCCGCTGGCCGAGCGCGACGCTGCCGAAGCCCTGGTCCGCCGCTGCATGGAAGGCGCCATGACCCTCAGCGTGCCACTCGTGGTGGACATCGGCTGGGGCGCCAACTGGGTCGTCGCGCACTGACCATGAGCACTACGAGTTGGAAGGAGGGGTGCGAGTACGACCACGATACAGTGCTCGTTCTGGATGTCTCCGAGTACTTCCTGAGGCGCTACTTCGGGCACTCCGAGAGCGAGTCGAACCAGGCCATGTGCCGCTTCCTCAGCGCTCATTCAGACCGCTTTGGTGAAGATGGAATTCACCACTACTCGTCGTACCTCCTGGCCGCATCGGTTCACTACCTGTGCCACTTGAACGGCCCGCCCGGACACCTCGGCGAGTGGCTCCAGAAGTCAGGCCACTACCAACCCCCAGCTGAGGCCCGCGAGTACTTTCTCGACCACTATCTATCCCGCTCCAAGTGAGCCTCGCGCAGGTGTGTGTGCACTCGAATTCGGCACCGCTAGCAATCGGGAAGAGGGGCCGAAAAATCGTTTGAGCGCGAGCGCGCCCACAGCGGCGGGGCGAAGAAATACTCATGTATTTCGAGTCCTGCCGCGCGGACGTAAGCCGCGATCAAGCGATTTGGCGGCCCCTCTTCAGCGGGACTGTTCGCCCGAGAAGAGCCGACGCGCGACGCGCACCGGCAGGGTGCCGTCGTCCTGGCGCAGCTGGCTGTGCTTCCCGAAGCGCAGCTTCTTGCCGCGCCAGGTGACGCTGCGCGAGAAGGCGCTGTAGAACCACACGAAGCCCATCAGCAGGTCCTTGACCGGCGCGATGAGCAGGAAGCGGGCGGGCATGGCGGTGCCGCGGCAGACGCGCACCAAGAAGGCGTCGCCCACGCCCTTGAGCACCACGGCGAGGCCGAAGCCGGCGAGCGCGCGGCGGTCGAAGTCGCTGGCCAGCACGGCGGCGGCCGAGAGGAACACCGGGTTCGCGAAGATGTCCGCCACGAACGAGCCGAGGTGGATGACCACGCGCATCTTCAGCCAGCGCGAGTGACGCGCCAGGAAGGCCTCGAGCGAGAGCACCTCGTTGACGTTCTCGACCGTGTGCGACGAGAGCACCAGGCGCTTCCCGGCGGCGCGGTACGTTTCCCCGAGGATGAAGTCCTCGCAGAGGATGTCGCGCACCAGCTCGAGCCCACCCAGCTCTTCGAGCTCCGAGCGACGCAGCAGCATGGACTTGCCGATGACGCAGGTGACACCGGCCACGTGCAGCGCCGTGCAGGTGGCGGGCGCGATCATGGCCCCCAGCTGCAGGTTCTCCATGGCCGCGGTCACGGTCTTCTCGCCCACGCCCACCACCATGCTGCTGAGCAGCGAGGCGTCGTGCGCCACCAGCTCACCCACGATGTCGCGCACGTAGGTGGGGCGCGCCCGCACGTTGGCGTCCGACTGCAGCACCAGGTCGTAGTGGGCCGCGTCGAGGGCGCCCTTGAGGTTGGCCACCTTGGGGTTCAGGCCGAAGCTGATGTCCGCGCGCACGAAGGTGACGGGGACGTTCGGGTAGTCGCGCGCCACGCGGCGGGCGAGGGCGATGCCCGGGTCGCCGTCTTCACAGCTGGCGAAGACGATCTCGAAGGGAGCCGGGTAGTCCTGCTCGAAGAAGCTGCGCAGGTTGGCCTCGAGCGCCTCCTCCGTGCCCTTGATGGGCTTGAGCAGCGAGATGGGCGGGTACGCCGCGTCGTCTTCCAGGGTGGGGATGGGCAGCGACGTATGCCGCACCGTCGACCACACACCGAGGTAGAAGAAGGCGAGGGCGCCGGCGGCGCACAACAACAGGATGGTGGCGAGGATTCCCATGGGGGTCGGCGATCCTGGCGCCAGGAACCGGCGCCGCGTGGAATATGGCACCAACTGGCCGAGCGGCCAAGTGACCGACCCCCCCCTTTCCGGGGCTGGCCCCGGCCGGCGTCGGGGGCCGGCTCAGGCCGGGGTGAGCATCTCGCGCAGCGACACCCGCTCCATCAGCGCCCAGCCCAGCGGCTGGCGCGAGGCGTCCCGCTGTCGGACGCGGTCCATGACGGTCCTCACCTCGGGGAGGGCGAGGGCGTCGAGCGCCAGCCGCACGTTCTGGAACGCCAAGACGCTCAGGCTACGGGCCGGCAAGGGCAGGGGCGAGGTCCCCCGCAGCGGGTGCGGCGCAAGCGCGCTCAGGGAAGCCTCGAACGCGCAGGTGGCGCCCAGCTCCGGGTATGTGCCGAGGGCCTCCTGCAGCTCAGCGGAAGCGGTGTGGTCCGTGTCGGTCAAGACCCACGCCGCGCGCACCGCCCGCCAGTCGTCGGGGGCGCGGGTCACGGCGGCCTCGGAGACCCGCAGCACGGCCACCCCGCGCCGCCGCAGGGGGGTGAGCAAGGGAAGCAGGGGTGAGCAGCGCGCCACCGCCAGTGCCCGTGAATGGGGATAATGAGCGATCCGCAGGTGGTCGAATTCCTCCGGGCCGGCGATCGTGCGGAGCCGGCGGAGCGCGAGGCCCAGGCTCCCGCCGACCAGAGGTCGCTGGCCGAGGAGTGCCGCGAAGTAGAGCTGCGACGCCTTCCGGTCGACGACGGTAGACGCCGACACCACGTAGCGTGCGCTTCCGGCGACCTCGGCCTGACTCACCCTGCGAGTCTTTCACGGGTCCGCAGGCGGTGCTACCGTCTGTGGAGCGAATGCGCATCTGCCCCACATGCGGAACATCCTTCGGTGGTAGGGAGGGGGTCTGCCCGCGAGACGGAACGCCCCTCGAGGACGCGCCGGGCTTTCGAGACGGCATCCCCGTGGACCTGGCCGAGGACCTCGAGGGCAAGCGCCTGGCCGACCGCTACGACGTGGGCGAGATCATGGCCACGGGCGGGATGGGCACCGTCTACCGCGCCACGCAGCTCGGGCTGGGACGTCCGGTCGCGCTGAAGGTGCTGCGTCAGCACTCGTCGTGGGACCGCGACACGGTTCAGCGCTTCCACCGCGAGGCGAAGACCATGAGCCTGCTCGTGCACCCGAACACGGTGCGCGTCATCGACTTCGGCGAGACCCCCGAGGGGCTGCTCTACCTGGCCATGGAGTACCTGGAGGGTCGCACGCTGAGCCAGGCCATCCGCGAGCGCGAGCTGGGCGTGCAGGACGCCGTGGACATCACCGCGCAGATCCTCAGCTCGCTGAAAGAGGCGCACGAGAAGGGCGTCATCCACCGCGACCTCAAGCCGGACAACATCTTCCTCACCGAAGACCCGTCGTCCGACGAGCCGCTGGTGAAGGTGCTCGACTTCGGCATCGCCAAGATCATCGGGCGCGACGTGAACTTCGACGCGCTCGAGACCCAAGCGGGCACGGTCTTCGGCACGCCGAAGTACATGTCTCCCGAGCAGGCGCAGGGGCACGAGCTGGATGGCCGCAGCGACCTCTACGCGGTGGGTTCGCTGCTCTACGCCATGCTCACCGGCGCGCCTCCCTTCGATGACCCCGACGCGGTAGTGGTCATGGCGCAACACATCCGCAAGCGCCCCAAGTCGCCGCGCGAGAAGGTCCCCAGCGCGCCCATCCCCCCGGGCCTCGATCGCGTGGTCATGAAGGCGCTGGCCAAGGCGCCCGGGGATCGCTACCCCAACGCGGGGGCCTTCCTGCAGGCGCTCAACGCCGCGAGCCCGGCCGTGCGTGCCTTCGCGTCGGCCAGTCGCTTCACGCGGGCCGTCGACCGCGCGTGGCGGCAGCCGAAGGTGCGTCGCGTGGGCTTCGGGGCCCTGGCGGGAAGCGTGGCGGTGGTGGGGCTCGCGGGGCTCGCGGTCACCTTCGCGGTGCGCGGGGACGCCACGGTGTCGGCGGTGGTGGCCGACGCGCCCAACGTCGCCGACGCGGCGCTCGCCGGTGCGCTGCAGGAACCGGCCGCGCCCAGCGCCGAGCCGAGCGTGCAGGTCCGCGCTTCGCTCGACTCGGTGCCGTCCGGCGCCGAGGTGTGGGCCGATGGCGTCCTGATGGGGACCACTCCGCTCGAGGCCCCGCTCGCCGCGGGCGCGGCCCTGCAAGTGGAACTGCGCCTCACGGGCTACGCGCCCACCCCGTACCTGTTCACGGCCATCGAGGCGCCGCAGAGCGTCACCCTCGCGCGGGCCCGAAGGCGCGCCATGGGTGCCCCGCAGACCGCTTCCTCCATGCGCGCGGGGTCGTCCGCCTACGAGCGCTTCGACTGACGTGACCGCTACCGCGGGACGCAGCGCATCTCGTAGTCGTCGTCGCCGCGGTTGACCGGCTCGCAGGCGAAGTTGGCGGGGCACTGCGTGCTCGAGCAGCACGTGTCCGCGCACAGTCCATTGATGCAGGCCAGGTCGCGGCACGACCAGCTGCGCGCGCAGGGCTCGCCGCTCAGGCCGCCGCCTGGATGAACGCGAGGCTGACAGGCTTGGACGTTGGTGTACGCGCCACCGTTGCCGCGCATGGCCACGCTGCCGCAGAACATGTCGGCGGGACAGTCGGGGGAGGTCCGGCAGCCACCCAGGCAGATGGACCCGCCCGACTCGATGCGCAGCACGCACATCTTGGACTCGCACGGGACGGTGTTCCCGCAGGTCTCCCCGATGGCGGCGCCCGTGGAGGCGACGCAGGCGAGGGACTGCGCCGGGTCGATGTCGGCGCTAGGCAGGAGGGCGCACGCGACGTCCGCGTCGCAGTCGAGGTCACGGCCACATGCCTCTCGGCAGTACCCGTCCAAGCAGCGCGCGCTCGCGCACTGGTCCGAGCGGGTGCACGCGGCCCCTTCGGCATTGCCGCCGCGCCCGGTGCCCACGCTCTCGGGCAGCACGCACGCCCGCGCTCCGCTCGGGGAAGCCCAGCAGATGCGCCCGGGGTCGCACTCGCTGTCGAGGCAGCACGCCTTGGCGCAGACGTTCCCGGTCTCTCCCGTGAGCGCGCGGCTCGGGACGCAGGCCCCCGTCATGCACTGCGCCGACACCACGCACGGCGAGTCGAGCGGCAGCGGCCGGACGCAGGAGCCGGTGATCGCGTCGCACACCTCACCGTTCTCGCAGCTGGAGGGTGTGCACACACCTGGCACGCACGAAGGCGGCGAGGCGTCCACGTCGCACGAGTCACCGGCCTGACACTCGTGGCCGGGGTAGGTGCAGTCGGGGACCGCGCAGCCGATGCCCGAGAAGCACTGCTCGTTGGCGCCGCAGATAGTCTCGGGAGCCTCGTCCACCCGGTCGTCGCAGTCGTTGTCGCGTGAGTCGCACTCTTCGTCCGCGGCGGGGATGGCACGTCCGACGCTGCCGGGGTGCACGTCCGTCAAGGTGTCGTCGCAGTCCACCTCGGCGGCGATGCCCGCGCCACACCACGTGAACCCGTCGCGGTCGTCGTCGTGACCCTCGTCCACCAGCTCGTCGCAGTCGTCGTCGAGCCCGTTGCACAGCTCGGTGCCGGCCACGCACGTGGCGGCCGGGACGCACAGGCCGCTGACGCACATCTGGGCTTCGGGGCAAGGGTCTGGCTCACCGGAGGTCACCTCGCAGCGTGTCAGGTCGTCCGACACCAGGAACGCGCAGCCCGCCGCGAACGGAGCCACCGCCAGCAAGCCCAGGACGAGCGGGAGCGCGGCGCGCCGCGAGAGCACCGACGTCAAAGCAGGCCCCCGACCAGCAGCGTGGCGCCCTGCGGGCTGGGCTCCACGGAGAGGCGCAGCGAGCCCACGGTCGTGTCGCGCGGATGGCGCTCCCGCAGGTAGTAGAGCAGCAGCGAGGTGAACGCGGCCGCGACCCCGGTGCCCAGCAGCAGGTCGGCGCCGATGGCCATGCGGCGGGCGCTCGCTTGTTCGCTCGAGCGCTCGGTCGCGGTGTGCCCGGCCCCCACCACCCAGTCGTCGGCCTCGTTGTCGCGGCGCAGCGCGTAGAAGCCCAGCACCGTGCCACCCGCCAAGGTGCCGATCGCGACGGCGGACGCTCCGTAGAACCAGCCATCGGCGCGGCCGCGGGCGCCCAGACGAGTCTCGGTCTCGATGGTGGCCTGCTCGCGCGCGATGCGCAGGTCCTCTTCCCGCGCGGCCGCTTCCGCCGCTTCGCGCTCGGCCTGCGAGGCCTCGTCCGCCGCACGTTGGGCGTCGATGGCGGCCTGCGCGCCCCGCACCCGCTCGAGCGCCGCGCGAGCCGAGGCGTGCTGCTCGTCGCTCGGGGGCGTCATCTCCACCAGGCGCGCGTAGTACACGGCGGCGCGCTCGAAGTCGTTCATCAGCTCGTAGACGCGAGCCAGGTTGTAAGCCAGCGTGGGCGACTCCGGGTCGAGCTGGTGGGCGAGCTCGAGCTCCTCGGCCGCCTCCGGGTACCGACCGGCCTGGTAGTGGTCACGGCCGCGCTCGTAGTGCTCCACCGCCGCGCGCGACTGCGCCGACGCGTGGGGCGTTCCGATCCAGCTCGTGCACACGAGGACGATCGCGCAGGTGAGGGTGCGGGCGCGCATTCCGACCCGAGTATAGCTTCATGCCGCGCCGCGGCACCTTCCGAGCGGGGCTGCTGCAGGTGACACGGGATCCTGGCCTCGCCACGCGCTACTGTGCGGACATGCTGCGAGCGCGCTTGGTCGTCCTGTCGGCGATGGTCTCTCTCTCCCTCCTGCCTGCACCGAGCAGCGCCCAGACACGTCCGGCCACGGCGGGGCTCGAAGGACCGGCCCGCCTCTGGACGGCTCCGGGCGGCGCCCTCACGTTGGGCACGCACCCCGCCGCGATGGCCTGGGTGGACGGAGTGCGCGTGCGCTTCCTGCACGTGGGGGAACTCACCGGCGGCAACCTGGCCCTCGGCACGGGCAACGGCCTCTACGCCGTGTCCGGGCTCCCATACGGGCTCGGGATCGGCTTCTCCGCGGAGCGCGTGGACGGTCAGGACGTGATGGGTCGCGACGCCCGCTTCGGTCGTCTGGGCATCGGCCTCGCGTGGGCGCCCGGCCGCACCTTCTCCATGGGCGGCTCGCTCAATTACCTGGCCGGAGGCGAGTTCGGTGGCGTGACCGGGCTGAACCTCTCGTTCGGCCTGCGCCCCAGCCGCTTCGTGGAGTTCAGCCTGGCCGTGCACGACGTGCTCGGGCCGCTCGGGCTGACCACCTCCACGCACCGTGTTCCGGCCACGTTCCACCTGGCGGGGGCGGTCATCGCGGGCGACTCCGGGGTGCGCATGGAGGTGGGCGTGGCGCAGTCCACCGACGACCGCCTCGGGCTGCGCGGCGCGGTGCAGGCCACCATTCCGCGCTTCGGCGACGTGGTGGCGCAGGTCGAGGTGGACGACCTGCGCGAGACCGGCGGGCGTACGCGCGACGTGCGCGTCACCGGCGGCTTCGAGGCGCGCCTCGGCAACCACTCGCTCGGCGGCGGCGTCATGGGCCGCTTCGCGCCCGACGGATCCAGCTACTACGCCACGGGCGAGATCGGTGGCCCCTGGGCTCATGGCCTGCCAGAGCCGCGCTACGTGGCCGAGCTCGAGATCCGCGACATGAGCGCGCGCGGGCTGGTGCGCGTCGTGCACTTGCTGGACCGGGCCCTGCACGAGCGCGAGGTGGCTGGCGTGGTGCTGCGTCCGCGCGTGAAGCTGCCGCTCGCGCACGCCCAGGAGCTGCGCCTGATGGTGGACGCGCTGATGGCCGCCGGGAAGCCCGTGGTCTGTCACCTCGAGTCCGCCTCGGCGGGCGAGTGGTACGCCTGCGCCGGCGCCGCGCGCACGTTCATCGACCCGGCCGGCTCGGTGCAGCTGATTGGGCCCTCCATGGAGATGATGTCCCTCGGTGGGCTGCTCGAGAACGCGGGCGTGCGCGCCGACTTCGTGCGCATCGGCGACTACAAGTCGGCCCCCGAGCAGCTCACGAACGAGCGCATCAGCGCCGCCACCCGCGAGCAGTACGACGCGTTCCTCGACGACGTCTACACGCGCTTCACGCGGGACCTGGCGCGTGACGCCGAGGTGCCGGTGGCGCGCGTGCGCAACTGGGTGGACGCGGGCCCCTACGTGGCGCCCGAGGCGGTCACGGGTCAGCTGGTGGACGGCGCGCTCGGCGTGGAGGACCTGCACGACAGCGCGCGCGAGGTGATGGGCACGCGCAGCATTCGCTCGGGTCTGCGCAACTACCGAGACGAAGACGGACCGCGCCAGGGCATCGGCATCGTGGTGGTGGACGGCGCCATCGTCGATGGCGAGAACGTGGACATCCCGCTGCTCGAGATCCACCAGAGCGGCGCGCGCACCATCATCGCCACGCTGGACGCCTACGCGCGTGACCCGAACATCGCGGCCATCGTGCTGCGCATCGACTCGCCCGGTGGCTCCGCGCTCGCGTCCGAACAGATCTGGCGCGCCGTTCGCCGCGCACGCGAGCACAAGCCCGTGATCGCCTCGCTGGGCGCCGTGGCGGCGAGCGGTGGCTACTACATCGCCTCGGCCGCCGACGAGATCTGGGCAGACCCGGCCACGCTCACGGGCTCCATCGGCATCTACTACGGCAAGGTGGACTTCCAGGAGCTGGCCGAGACCGTCGGGGTCAACGTGGAGATCCTGGGGCGCGGCCGACGCAGCGGCGCCACCTCGCTCTTCCGCCCCTTCACGGACGACGAGCGCCAGCGCCTGCAGGAGATGATCGCGTCCATGTACCAGCTGTTCCTCACGCGCGTGGCCGAGGGCCGGGACATGACGGTGGACGAAGTGGACGCGCTCGGGCAGGGGCGCATCTGGTCGGGCGATCGTGCTCAGCAGAACGGCCTCGTGGACCGCTTGGGTGGTCTCGGCGCTGCGCTCGCGCAGGCACGGGTGCGCGCCAACCTCGCGCCGAGCTGCCGCGTGAGCGTGGCTCCGGGGCGGCCCGGCGACCTGCTCGACTACGTGCTCGGTGGCGCCTCGGGCAGCGTGGAGCTGGGCGGTCCCGCGGTCGACGGCACCCACAGCGCCGCGCGTGCGAGCGGGGCCCTCGAGTGGATGGTGATGATGTCGCAGGTCGCCGAGCTGGGCGCGCTCGCTCACCTCCCCGACCTGGGCGCGGTCGAGTGAGAGCCGCGCCCCCCGTCGCGGCCTCGGAGCTGGACGCACACTGGCCCGCTGATCATGTGACATTGTGCATTTTGGCTGTGTGACGGCGCGGTGAATTTGTGTGTGATCCCTGTGTGAAATCACACATCCGACTTGCTCAGACGCAACCCGTAGTGGCCGGGGACCGATCCATCAATCGATTGAGCGAGGGACTTCATTCCTGCAGCTCGGAGTTTTGCCCGTAGCGCTTTAACAACGCTACGAATTGCCGCATCGGAACGCTCCGCACCCCAAACG
>CAZEAA010000084.1:0-18368 GCA_964510015.1 uncultured Sandaracinaceae bacterium | reverse complement strand
GCGTGCCGCCGCGTGCCCACTCGAGCGCGACGAGCGCGACGGCGGACGCCACGAGCACCGCGACGGGCAAGAAGGCCGCCAGCGCGGGGCGCGCGCTGCGACTCGGCGTGCCCGCCAGCTCCGGGAGGCCGCGTCGCTCAGTACTCAAGGCTCGCCTCCTCCAGGAGCACCCGCGCGTCGTGGACGTCGAGCTCCGCCCTCAGGTCGGACAGCAGCGGCGCCGGGCCCGCGGGCCTGAGCTTGATCTGATAGGTGAACTCCACCACGGCGCCCTGCGCGAGCTCGGCGACGCTGAGCGTGGTGCTGCGCACACAGTGCTTGGCCAGCAGCGCCGGGAGCATGGACTCGCGGACGTCGCCGGCGCGGAGGCTGAAGCGCAGCACTCCGTCGTACTCGCGCTGCGACGCGAAGCTCGAGTAGTGCAGGTACACCGCCACGAGCGCGAACGAGAGGGTGCCGACGGCCGCGACCGGCAGCGCGTCGATGCCGCAGGCCACACCCGTGGAGGCCGAGCCCAGCAAGAACACCAAGTCACGCGGCGCCTTGAGGTTGGCGCGGAAGCGGATGATGGAGAGCACGCCGAGCAGCCCGAGCCCCGCGTAGAGCGACCGGCCGATGGCCATCACGAAGGTGGACGCGGCCAGGCTGGTGAGCACGATGGTGTGCGCGAAGCCGCGCGCGTAACTGACGCCCGTGTAGGTGCGCTCGTAGGCGAAGGCCAGCAACTGGCCGAACACGAAGGCAGCCAACACCCCGCGCAGCGCCTCGAGGACGCTGACCCCCGCGTGGTCGGTGTTGGTGGCCCAGAACAACGCTTCAGGCATAGGTGGAGCTCCACGCGGGACGCGCGAACGAACGGCGAGCGAACGTGTCCATGGCCTGGCTGTACTTCGAGAAGCCGGTGGACGACAGATGAAAGGTCCGCACGAGCTCCGCCATCCAGACGGGGAGCATGCGCTCGCACTTCAGCTCCACCAGCACGGGGCTGAGCATCCCGCCTCCGCCGGCCCAGCCCGCGTCGGACGCACCGTCGAGTCGCAGGGCGCGCTCTTCCCGGAAGTCGAGCGAGAACTCCCGCGTGGGGTAGGCCATGATGTCGCGATCGAAGGTGACCCGCGCGTAGCCGTCCACGTGGCTCACGAAGGCCTCTCGCCGGTAGCGCAGCATCGCGGTGGGCTCGCAGCACTTCCGGACCATGACGTACGCGAAGCGGTCGAGGCGCTCGCGACGCTCTCGGGAGGCGGCGTCCACGACCTCCGGCCCCGCGTCACGACCGAGGGCCTCTGCCACCCAGTCGGCCTCCGAGGTGACGCGGGTCTTGCGGACGAGCGCACCCGTCTTGCGCTTGAGCTCCAGGGTGACCGGTTCGCCCGGCGTGAAGTCGCCGTAGGCGCGCGCGCGGAGCTTCACGCGGTCGTGGTCGCGGCGCAGCTTCGCTTCGTGGAACTCTCGACGGCGCGTGTCGAAGTAGAGCGTGCGCAACGTGTACGGACCGGTGGTGTTCTCGTCGAGGTGGCAGTAGGGCGCGATGGCCTGCGTGAGCGCGAGCGCCGTGGCCTCCGACACCAGGAACTTCTGCTCGAGGCGAGCCGGGATGCGGATGCGGTCGCTCAAGCGGACTCCGGCTGGAAGTCGGCGTGCACGCGCACGGTCACTCGGTCTCGCAGCGTGCCCACCCAGCGCTGCACGGCGGTCTCGAGCTTCGACTGCATCAGGTAGGCGCGCAGGGCCTCGCGGACGTCGTCGAGCGGCTGACCGGCGAAGGGGTGACGGCCTCCCTCGTAGACGCGCTCGACCTCGGCGTCGGAGGGCAGGCTTGCGTCCAGGTTGGCCACCAAGAAGACGGCCACGCTCGCCCGGCGCAGCGCAGACGCCTCCACCTCCGCGACGTCGGCCCCGAGCGCGGCCAGCAGCTCTTGCAGGCGCGCCGGCCCTCCGGCCAGCGTGGTCAGGCGCGCCCGCTCCCGCGCGATGTCACGCTCGGTGGGCGCACCGATCTGCACGCGCGCCGCTTCCATGGCGATCAACGTCTCGCCGACCAGCTCCTCGAGCGTGGCGACCTGGAGGTCGAGGGGGATGGGACCGAGCGGCAGCGCCCCGGCGTCGGTGCGACCGGCGAGGCGCATGCGCGCGCGCAGATCCACGTCGCTGCGCAGGATGATCGTCTGGGCCTGGCCGATCTCGCCCACCACCGCCGCGATGCCCTCGACCCGATGCAAGGTGACCTGGGCACTGCTCCGACCGGGCGTGGCCGAGACCAGCGTGAGCGCGGCGAGAGCCGCGAGCGTCAAGCGAAGGCGCGCCAACCGAACTGCGAGAGCGGGATGAGCGCGGCGACCCACGGAGCGTCAGTCCTCCGACGCCGCGCTGTCGTGACGTGCGCTGGCGTCGACGCCGCTCTTGCGGGAGCCGCGCCGCGAGATGAGGAACGCCGCGAAGGCGTGCACCAGCTCGGTCTCCTGCGGCGAGAGAGCCGAGAGCGTGGACGAGAGCGTGGCCTGCTGCGCGGGCTCCGTGTGGTCGGCGCCTTCGGAGGCGGTGTGAGGCGTGGAGGACGGGATGTCACCCCAGCCCGGAGGCGGCTCGTTGGACGCGCGCCAAGCCGGCCGCTCGGCGGCGGTGATGCCGTGCGTGGTCAGCCACGCCTCCATGCAGGAGCGCAGCCGCTCGGACCGGAAGGTGAACCAGCGTTCGCGGTCCACCGGGTGTCCCATGAGGGCATCTTTGAAGCGCCGGAACGCGCCCTTCCCGTCGATGGCGGCCAGCAGGTTGTGGCGCAGGTCGAGGTCGTCCACCGTGGCGATGAAGCGCTCCATCCAGCGGTACTGCTCGCGCGACGAGACCGGATCGATGCGCAGGTAGATCGGGTCCGCGATCACACGCGCGTGCATGGACGGGTCGGCGACGCCGTCCACGATGCGCAGCACCTCACCCGTCTCGAGCTTCAGGTAGCTGTGGACCTCGGGCGAGTTGTTCTCGAACGCGTCTTCGAGCGCTTCCCAAGCCACGGGCACCGGAGGGCTGTTCACTTCGGGCTCGGTCACGACGCACCTCGGTCACTGCGCGCACGCCGGACGGCACCTTGCCACCGCGCGTCACGCTCGTTTCTCTCTTCGCTCGACATGGTGGGCTCGAAGCTCCGCTCCACGGCGTGCGCGGCCCGGATGGCGTCCAAGTTGGCGAAGAGACCAACCCCGAGGCCGGCGAGGTAGGCCGCGCCGAGCGCCGTGGTGTCCGTCATGGCCGGCCGGTCCACGGGCGCGTTCACCATGTCGCACTGGAACTGCATCAGCAGGTCGTTGCTGCACGCGCCGCCGTCCACACGCAGGCGGCCGAGCCTCGCGCCCGCGTCCTGCTCCATGGCGCGCACCAGATCCATGATCTGGTAGGCGATCCCGTCGAGCGTGGCGCGGCACAGGTGCGCCACGTTGGTGTCCCGGGTCAGGCCGTAGATCAGACCGCGCGCGTGCGGGTCCCAGTGCGGCGCGCCGAGACCCGCGAGCGCCGGCACGAAGACCACGTCGCCCGCGCTCTCCACTTCACGCGCGCGCGCTTCGATCTCGGAGGCGTGCTTGATGACGCCGAGGCCATCGCGCAGCCACTGCACGGCGGCACCGGCGATGAACGCGCTGCCCTCGAGCGCGTAGAAGGTCTCGTCGCCGAGCCGCCACGCCACCGTGGTGAGCAGGCCGTGCTCCGAAGGCACTGGCGTCTTGCCGGTGTTCATGAGGATGAACGCGCCCGTGCCGTACGTGCACTTGGCGTCACCCGCGTCGAAGCAGGTCTGGCCGAAGAGGGCCGCCTGCTGGTCACCCGCCATGCCCGCGATGGGGATGCCGTCGGGCATGGCCGGGACACCCTTGGTCACGCCGTAGACCTCGGAGCAGGAGCGCACCTCGGGCAGCATGTTCATGGGCACACGCAACAGCGCGGCCAGCTCCGGATCCCAGGCGCCACGGTGGATGTCGAACAGCAGCGTGCGCGAGGCGTTGGTGGCGTCGGTGACGTGCACGTCGCCCCCGGTGAGCCGATTCACGAGCCAGCTGTCGATGGTGCCGAACGCGAGCTCACCGGCCTCGGCGCGCTCACGGGCCCCCGGCACCGTGTCGAGGATGCGCGCCACCTTGGTGCCGCTGAAGTAGGGGTCGAGCACCAAGCCGGTGCGCGCGCGGAACAGCGGCAGGTGACCGGCGTCGCGCAGCGCCTCGCAGGCGTCAGCCGTACGGCGGTCCTGCCACACGATGGCGCGATGGATGGGCTGCCCCGTCGTGCGGTCCCACACCACCGTGGTCTCCCGCTGGTTGGTGATCCCAATGGCGCGGCAGTCGTGCCCCTGGACCTCCGCGCGGGCCATGGCCTCGGCAGAGGCCTCGGTGACGCTGCGCCAGATCTCGCCGAGGTCGTGCTCGACCCAGCCCGGCTTGGGGTAGTGCTGCGCGAATTCGCGGTTGGCCCGCCCGAGGACGCGCGCGTCCTCCGACAAAACGACCACCGTCGACCCGGTCGTGCCCTGGTCGATGGATAGGATGAAGCCCGACATAGTTAGGCGCCAAGCCTAGCAGGCCGAGAGCGATAGCGGAACCGCTCTCGGCAGTGGCTCCACGGGGATCAGGTCTCGCCCAGCTCGGCCAAGAAGGCGGTGGCCTCCTCGAGGTCGGGGTCCTCCGACTTGGCCTTGCGAGCCCAGAGCAAAGCACGGCGCGCCTCGCCGCGGTCTTGCGCGATGCGCGCCTGATAGAGGAAGGCCATCGCCCGCGACATGGAGCCGGAGGTCTTGGCCAGCGTGACCGCGCGGAGCGCGTTGAGCGCCGTGTCGAGGTCACCTAGCTCCATGGACAAGTAGGACAGCTCGGAGGCGATGTCGCCGTTGTTCTTGTCGCTCTCGATCGCGGCCTGCAGCCACTGCATGGCGAGCATCTTCTCATCGGCCAGGATGGCCAGCTTGGCCATGCGGTGCTGGAGGTCCGCCAGCTCGGGAGAGCGCCGACGGGTGTGACGGGCGATGGCCGCCTCCAGCATGGTCCCAGCGTCGGCGTGTCGGTCGTAGGCCATGTAGGCGTCGGCCAGGAAGAGCGTGGTCTCGTGGTCGTCCGGCTTGAGGTGCGCGGCCGCCTCGAGCGCAGGGATGGCGGCTTGTGCGTCGCCGAGCCCGTCGATGAGCATGCGTCCGGCGCGCCGGAAGAGGTCGAAGCGCTCCTCCTCGGGGGCGCCCTCGGCGTCGGCCAGCAACATGTCCGCGAGCTCGCGGTACGCACCGATGGCTTCGTAGAGAGACCGCAGGCGCTCGACCAGCGCAGGGATGCCGGGCTGCACGCTGCACACGTACTCGAGGCCTTCCTTGGCGTAGTGCGGCACGCCCGCCTTCTCGGACGAGTCTGCCAGCAGGAGCGCGACCTCCACCTGCTCCTCGCCTTCGGTCACGCCCAGCAGGCGCGCGCAGTCGTGCGCGACGCCGTCCCAGCGCTCGCTCGCCACGTCCATGTCTCGGAGCCGCAGCAGCGCTTCGCGGTCCGTTGCGTCGTGCTCCACCCACGCGGACAGCTCCTCGCGCGCGGCGCTCGGATCGCGGAGCGCGTAGAGCGCCACGAGGCGCAACGTCGAGGCGCGGCGCGTGGCTTCGTCCCCGGCTCCGATGGCCAGGTCGCGAGCCTCGACGAGCGCGGCCGTCAGCGCGGCCTCCACGTCGGCCACCAAGGCGGCGTCATGGAGCTCGTGGCCCACCGCCAACGCCACTTCGAGGTCTTCCACCGCGGCGCTCGCCTCATGACGAGCACGGCTCAGCGCAGCGCGCATCTGGAGCAACGCGACCAGCGTGGCGTCACGCGCACCGGACTCGCGATGACGCTCGAGCGCCCCCGCCACCTCGGCCACCGCGCCCTCGGTGTCGCCAGCAGCCTCGAGGCTCTGGACGAGCTCACGCAGGATGGAGAGCGCGCCCGAGGCCGCGTAGGCCACGCGCAGCACGTCCACGGCGCCGGCCGGGTTGCCCAGCTGGTCGCGCTGGATGGCAGCGGCTTCCAGCAACAGCGCGCGAGAGGTCTCGGGATCGCTCACCAGGCGCGCGGCCTCGGACGCCAGGTAGGTCGCCAGCCCTTGGTATTCGCTGCGCTCGCGGTACCAGGTCTCGAGCTCCATGCGGATGGAGCCGTCGCCAGGGTTGCCGCGATAACCGCCCTCGAGCGCGCGGCGCATGCCGTCCTCGTCACCGAGCGCTTGCCACTCCTTGTAGACCTGACGGGCGAGCGCGGACGCCGCCGCGCCGGACTCGGTGGACAGCAGCCGCTCGCGCAGCTCGGTCAGCTCGCGCGGGTCGTCTCCGTCGCCGTGCAGGCGCAACAGCGAGTCGACGATGGCGCGGTCGTTCGGCACGAACTCGAGCGCCCGACGGTAGACCTCCATCGCGTCGACGCGCTCCACCTTCTCGAGCAGCGCGCCGAGCTTGAGCGACGTCGCCGCGATGGCCTCGCCGTCCTGGTTGTCGCGCGCCACGTCCAGCTGACGGTGCAGCAGCTCGACCAGGTCCTCGTCGTAGCCCGAGCGCTCGTAGAGCTCCGTCAGCAGACCGGCCGCTTCGCTGTGCTCCGGCTCCTCGTCCAGCACGTTGCGCAGCACGTCCACGGCGTCGTACTCGCGCCCCTCGATCTTCGCGAGGTGGCGGCCCTTCACCATGCGCGCGCGGTTGCGCAGCTTGGGCTCGAGCAGTCCGTCGATCAGACTCGCCACGCGGTCGTTCAGCTTGTCGGCCTCGCCGAGCTGCGCGTAGACCCCGAGCAGCGGCTCCCACAGCTCCACCTCGAGCGGCTCTTCCACCAGCAGCTCTTCGTAGGCCTGCGCCGCCAGGGCCAGGTCGCCGCCTTCACGGCTCGCCGCGCTGGCCACGCGCAGCCGCAGCTCACGGGCCTCGGCGCCTTCGGCCGACGCCGCCGCTTCGCTCAGGCTCTCGAGCGCGCCGCGCACGTCGCCGCGAGCCTCACGCCGCTCCGCGGTGAGCAGCAAGGCCCAGCGCACGGCGCCGGTGTCCTCGGACGCACGCGCAATCCCGACCGCACGCGCGAGGAAGGCCTCCATGCGCTCGATCTCGTTGGCGCTGCTGGCGCGCTCGACCCCTTCGCGCACCTGCGCGAGCGTGGCGTCGGCGCGAGAGGCGCGCAGCTTCAGGAAGTCGAGCACCATGGTCTCGTCGCCCGAGCCCCGCGCGACCTCCTCGTAGAAGGCCATGACCGCGTCGGCCGAGGTGTCGCGTCGCGCGACCTCGCCGAGCAGCTCCCCGGCTTCGTCGTAGCGCGGGTCGAGCGTGAAGGCGCGCCGCAGGTTCGCGACGCCGGCGTCGATGGCCGACGCGTGCAGCTCGATGGCCGCCAGGCGGTAGAGCGCGTTCACGCGATCGACCTGCGGCACGGACTCCGCGGCCACCAACGACTCCAGCACGCGCTTCTGCTCGCGCTCGTCGCCCGCGGCGTCCTTCAAGCGCGCCAGCTCGAGCCACGCCCGCGTGGGGTCGGGCAGGGCCTCTTCGGCGCGGCGGAAGGTCTCGGCGGCGCGCTTCGGCTCCGACAGGTCCTCCGCGATGACGCGGCCCAGGCGCAGCAGCAGCTCACCGGTTCCGGAGGCGTCCTCGGCTCGGCGCCGCGCGCCCACGCTCTCCTCGAGCGCGGCGACGTACAGCGGCGTCTTGCCGAGCTCGTGCGCGAGGGTACGCGTCTTCTTGTGCACCGCCGCGGAGTCCGGGTCGGCCTCCAAAGCGAGCAGGCACTCGCCCAGCGCTCCTTCACCGCGGCCGAGCGGGCCCGCGAGCACGTCCCCCAGAGCCGCCCGCAAGGGCGCGGTGCTGGCCGCGTTCTCGGGCGTGTTCTCCACCGCGGCGCTGCGCCGACGGAGGCCCTCGAGCGCGAGCGCGGCGTCACCTCGGGCGACCAGCGCCTGACCGAAGCGCAGTGCCTCGGCGTCGGAGCTGCCGGCGGCCTCGAGCGCGCTGTCCCGCAGCTCGCGGGCCTGCGTGTCGTCGTTGCGCGCGGCTGCGATGGCCTGCAGCTCGAAGAGCACCTCGCCCACACCCACGTCCACCGGCTCGTCGGCGGAGCGACGACGCACCGCCATGAGCAGCGTGCGGTAGGCCTTCTCGGCGCGGTCGAGGTCACCCGACTCGCGCGCCAGGTCGCCGAGCGTCTTCTGCAAGATGGGCGCGCTCGCGACGGCCATCTTGGTGGCCAGCTCGAGCTGCTCGATGGCGGCCGGCAGGTCGCCCTGCTGGCGGGCCACCAGACCGAGGCGATGGTGCACGGCGGCGCGCTCGGCGCTGCGGCGACGCCCGTACGACTCGACCAGCGCTTCGAGCGTGGCGCGGGCGGCGTCGAGCTGCCCGGCCTCACGCTGACCGTCGGCCAGCTTGAGCGCCAGCTCCTTGTCCTCGGGGTCGAGCTCGACGCCGCGGCGGAGCACCGCGATGGCGGCGCCGGGCGTGCCCAGGCGGTCGCAGAACAGCTCGGCGGCTTCGCGCACGAAGTGCAGCGCGGTGGCCGAGTCCTTGGTGCCGAGGGCCGCATCGGACAGCAGGCGCGCCAGCGGCTCGAGGGCGTCGGCCTTGCGATAGTGGTTCACCAGGAGCTCGCGCACCTCGGCGTCGTCCGGGCTCGCGGCGCGCGCGCGCTCCAGCACCTCGGCGGCGCGCTCGTCACGGCCGGCGTGGAAGAGCGCCTTGGCGAGGCGCAGGCTGATGGTGGCGCCTTCGGCCCCCTCGGCGAGACCGAGGCGACGCTCGAGCCAGCGCGCCGCAGCGGCGTACTCGGCGCGGCCTTCGTGGATGCGCGACAGCGCGTCCAGTGCTTCGGGCGACGGCGAGAGCTCGACCACGCGCCTGTAGTTCTCGAGGGCGCGCTCGTCGTCGTGCAGCTGGTGCTCGGCGATTCGGGCCGCCCGCTCGAAGAGCGACCGGGCGCGCTCGCTCTCGGCCTGGTTGGCCTGCGCCGAGAGCATGTCGGCGAGGTCCGCGTGCCTGCCCTGCGCCTCGTACACCGAGGCGAGCATGGCGATCGAGGCCTCGTGACCGGGGACCTCCTCGAGGTTCTTGCGGAGCGCTTCGAGGCGCCCGCCGCTCTTCTCGATCTCGGCCACCAAGCGGGCGATCTCGAGGCGCAGGTGGAGGCGACGCTGCTGGTCCTGCGTGACGGACAGCTCTTCTTGGCAGAGCTTGAGCAGCTCCGGGTGACGACCAGCGTCGGTCAAGAGCCGGCTGAGCGCGTCGGTGGCCTCGGTGTCGGCCGGCGCGGCCACGTGCACCAAGCGGTATTGCTCGATGGCCGTGTCGCGGTCGCCGCTGGCCACCGCGAGGGCGGCCGCGCTGCGACGGAAGGCGAGGCGCTCGTCCGCGGGCAGCGGGAGCTTCGCCGCCTCGAGCTGGATGGCGATCTCCTCCTGCGCAGCACCGGCCGCGCGATAGAGCGTGACGAGCCGCGCCACCGCGGCAGCGGCGACGGCGACGATGGCCGGGTCCGCGTCCTTGCCAGCGCGACGGACGAGCCCGGACGCGCGCTCGTACAAGCTCTCGTAGGCGCTGCGCGCGAGGGCCGCGTCGGACACGGTCTCGTCGGCGATGCGCGCCGCCTCGTGCAGCCCGGCCAGGTCGGCGGGCTCGCGCTCGGCCAGCCGCAGCAGCGTGTCGAACAGAGGACGCCCAGGGGCGCGCCGCTGCAGCCCAGCCAAGAGGCGCAGGTGACCCGTGGGCGGCTCACCCTCGGACACCGTCTGCAGCGTCATCTCGACCACGTCCTCGGCGCCGTCTCCCGCCAGCGCTCCGAGGCGCACGACGGCCTCGGCGAAGCGCGCGCTGCGCGGCATGCACGAGAGCGCTCCCGTGTAGGCGGTCAGCGCGGCGGCATGATCGCCCAGCTTCTCGTCGTAGATCACGGCGGCCTGCTCGAGCAGATGCGCCCGTCGATCCACGTCCCCCGCGGCCGCCTGGGCAGCCGCCTCGAATGCCGTGGCCGCCGCCAGCGGTTCCTCGGCCTCCACGGACAGGCGCTGCACCTCGGCCTCGACCCGACGATCAAAGGGCCGCAGCGCGATGACCTTGCACATGGACGCGAGCGCCGCGTGCTTCGCCCCCGCGCGCCCCTCTTGGAGCTTCGCGGCTTCGAGCAAGAGCTCCACGACCTGCTCCTCGCCGGTCGCGATGGCGAGCCGCTGGTCGAGCAGGGCCAGCAGCGGCTCCCACTCGTCGGCCAGCTCGTACGAGCGCGCCAGCGCGGCGATGGCCTCGGCCCGAACCCCCGCGTCGTCGGCCAGCAGGGCCAGGCCTTGACGGGCGCTCTCGTTGGTCGGATCGGCCAGCAGCGCGCGGCGGTACGCGGCGACCGCCGCCGGGGCGTCGGCGAGCTGCTTGAAGTACGTCTCACCGAGGCGACAGCGCACGGACGCGAGGTGCTCGTCCTCGCGGTCCGCGGCGCGACCGAGGAGCTCGGCGAGCGACGCGTGCGCGGCGGTGCGCGTGTACAGCTCGGAGAGCGCGTCCACCACGTCGGCGGACTCTCCGTAGGCGGAGCTCACTTCGCTCCAGGTGGCGATGGCGTCCTTCGGCGCGTCCAGGAAGCTGGCTTGGATGTTGGCGATGCGGACGAGGTCCTGCCGCTGCTGCCAGCCGCTGCCCGCCGCCTGGCTGCGACGACGGATGGCGGACACCAGCTCGGGCCAGCGAGCCTGCGCTTCGAGCACGTCCACGATGGCCGCGAGGGCGCGCGCGTCGGTGGGGTCGAGCGCGAGGGTGGCCTCGTACGCGCGGAGCGCGCGATCGGGCGCCGACTGCGCCTCGGCGACGCGCGCCACCTCTGCCCACACCTTGCGCTGCGCCGCGGGCTCCGGCTCGAGAGCAGCCAGGCGCTCGAGGGAGCTGAGGTGCTCTTCGGCGCGACCCGCGCGCGCGTAGAGCTCGCTCAAGCTGCGGGCACAGCCCAGCGCCGTCGGGGCGTCGAGACCCGGCTCGGCCAGGACGGCCTCGAGCAGCGAGGTCGCCGCGCTGGCATCGCCGGTGGCACGCAGCAGCTCGGCCGACTCGACCCGCAGGGCGGTGCGCAGCTTGGCGTCCTCCGTGGCGTCGGCCACCTGCGTGAGCACGGCCACCACCCGCGGCACCTGACCCAGCTGCTCACCGAACGCGCGCAGCTTCTCGCGGGCCGCGGCGTCTTCGGGTGCGAGCAGCACGGCGTCCGCGTAGTGCGCGAAGGCCTCTTCGTTCCGCCCCTGCCCTTCGAGGCGTTGCCCGGCTTCCTTGTGCAGGGCCCCACGCTCGTCGTCGCTCGCGAGCGCCAGCGCCGTGTCGAGGGTGCGCACGACGTCGCTCGCACGTCCCTCCTTGGCGTAGTGCTCCTTCAGGCTCTGCAGCGCCGAGCGCCGCACGTCGGCCGAGCCGCTCTCGTCAGCGACGATGCGCTCCAGCATGGCCACGGCTTCGGTAGCGTCCTTCGGCTCCTGGGCGAGCGCGGCCTTCACCTCGCGCAGCGCGCCGGCGGAGTCACCGAGCTTGTCGAGGTAGGTGGACGCGATCCGCATGCGCTGGGCGTGAGCGTCCGCGCCGCTGCGCGTGTCCAGCGTCGCGCGCCAGAACTCGATCAGGTCGGACCAGCGCTCGGCGCGCTCCAGCAGGCGCTCGAGGTTGCCGGCCACGCCGGCGTCGTCGGGGCGCAGCGTGCGCAGCTGACCGAGGTAGTCCACGGCGCGATCGGAGCGTCCGGCAAAGTCCTTCGCGGTCTGCGCAGCCTCTTCTAGCAGCACGGCCTTGCGCTCGTCGTTGCTCTTCGCGATGGCTCGGTCGTACAGGGTGAAGAGCTCGTCCCAGCGCTCGGCCCCCGTGTAGATCACCGTCAGACGCTGGAAGGCCCAGTCCGACGCCGTGGGGTCCACCACCATGGCGCGCTCGAGCACCTCGATGATCTGCGGCGCGTCTTCGCCGAACCACTCCTCGTGGAAGTTGAGCGCGCGCTGGGCGAGCGGTCCGCCGATGGCCGCCGTGGTCACCTTGGCGAGCGCGGCGCGATACACCACGCTGACGTCGTCGGGCCGCTGGGTGGCCCCGGCCCAGTCCTCGAGAGCGTCCCACGCCGCGTCATCCGACGGGTTGGCGCGCGCGGCGGCGCTTGCCTCCGTGAACGTGGGGTCGTTGATGGCCGATTCGTCGAACGTCTCTTCTGTCGCCATGGATCCTCTTGGGGGGCACGCCGGGCCTGGGGGACCGAGATGGTACCAACCTCGACACGAAACCGATCCGGTATTTGTGGATGGGAATTGCCGCACGCGCGTTCAGTGCATGCGCTAGCCTCCGCGCGGACCCCGGATTAGGAAGCGAACCATGAAACTCGAAGACCTGAAGATCATCGTCACGGGCGCCGCGCGCGGCATGGGCGCCCACTTTGCCACCCGTCTCCACGAGCTCGGCGCCCAGGTGGCCGCGGGCGACGTGGACGAGGCTGGCCTCGCCGAGCTGCCGAGCGGCATCCATCGCCGTCGACTCGACGTGGCGAACGATCAGGACGTCGCCGCCTTCGTGGCGTGGGCCAGCGAGTCCATGGGCGGCCTGAACGGCCTCATCAACAACGCGGGGATCATCCGCGACGCGCTGCTCGTGCGGAAGAACCGCGAGGGCGTGGTGGAGCGGCTCTCGCGCAAAGACTGGGACAGCGTGCTGGCCGTAAACCTCACCGGCGCGACCATGATGGCGCAGGAGGTGCTCGCGCACATGCTGGAGCGCGACGCCACCGGCGGCGTGATCATCAACATCTCGTCCATCGCGCGCCACGGCAGCCGCGGTCAGAGCAACTACGTGGCCGCCAAGGCTGCGCTCGCCGCCAACACACAGACCTGGATGCGCGAGTTTTCGCGCTACGGGATCCGCGTGGGCGCCATCGCGCCGGGCCTGATCGAGACCCCCATGACCGCGGGCATGAACGAGAAGGCGCTCGAGCGCTTGCGCGCATCGGTTCCGCTTGGACGCATCGGCAAGCCCGAAGACATCTTCGTCGCCGTGAAGTTCATCATCGAGTGCGACTTCTTCACGGGTCAGACCATCGACGTGGACGGCGGCGGCGCGATGGGCTGAGCGCGAGCGACGAGGGCGTTCGCGTCCTCGTCGCGCTCGAGGGCTCGGTAGCAGATGGCGAGGGTGCGCAGCGCGGCAGACTCTCCGCGTGCGTCGTTGGCCGCGCGCGACCGCTGCAACGCACGCAGGCCCTCGCGCACCGCGGCCGTGCCGTCCCCTTCTTGCAGGTGGATCAGCGAGAGCGCGAGCGCTGCGCGGGCCCGCTCGCCAGGCGCGTCGCTGCCGCCTCGACCCTGCATCTGCGCGTAGACCTCTCGCGCCGTGCTGGCGGAGCCCCGGAGGACGGCGAGCGCCACGCGCAGGCGGTCGGCCGCGGCGAGGCTGCGCCCCTGCGCGATGCCCAGCTCCACGTAGCGCTCGGCTCGCTCGAAGTCGCGCGCCTGCATGGCGTCGATGGCGCTCACCATGGCCGCGGCGCCCACGGCCGTGGTGGACTCCGCCGCTTCACCCGGCAGTGACACGCGCGCCGGGTTCTGCTCGCGCTCGCGTCGCTTGATGGTGTTCGACACGTGGGAGGCGACGCGACGCGTGTCGTCGCTCGGGAGGAACTGGACCGCCGCCGCCGCCATGCGCAGCGCGCTCCGCAGGTGCCCACTGTCCGCCGCCGCGACCGCGGCCGTGAGGAGGGCCTTGGCGCCAGCCTCCGCGTCACCGCCCTCCGCGAGGAAGAAGCCGAGCGTCGCTCCGGCGAAGGTGGGACACGTCTCGTCCTCGGTTACCGCCTCGGCGACGAAGCGGTAGAGTTCGGCGCGCCGCGCCGGAGGCATGGCACCCAGCACCACGTGACGCAGCTCCTCGGAAGACGGCCGCCACTCCGTGCGGCGCTCGATGAGCCAGGCGCTCGCAAGGTCTTCGAGGGCGCGCGTGCAGGCGTCCCGCGAGATGGCGTCTTCGACGGTGACGAGGTTCAACGCACGCTCCCCCGCGCCCTGCGGCAACAGGCACACGATCTCGAGCACGCGGTAGGCCACGAGGTCCACCCCACGCAAGCGGTCGGCCAGCAGGCGCTCGAGAGGCACGCTGCCGTCCACCGTGGGAGGCGAGAGCCGGAAGCGGAAGCGCCCCCCCTCGTGGATCAGGTCGCCCGCCGCGACGAGCGTGCGGGCCGCCTCGATGACGCCGAGGGGCGTGTCTCCGCCGATGGCCGCGACACGCGCCGCGAGCCCGCTGCCCTCCGGCTCGCCCAGCACCATGGAGGCCAGCGACCGGGCCAAGGGTGGGGTCAGTCGCGGGAGCGAGAACTCCGTCACGCCGCTCGCCGCGATGCCGGCGGGCACGCGCCCCTCTTCGGGCAAGCGCACCACCAACGCGGTCTCGGCGCCCGGCTGCTCGATGACCTCGTTGAGCAGCTTCAGCGTGGACGGGTCGATGCCCGTGACCGGGTCCAGGAGGATGACCGACTTGCCCGGCCGGCCCGTGCCGCGAGCGAGCATCGCGCCCATCAGCGCCGCCGCGTCGTCGAACGGCAGGACCTCGCCGCGCAGCAGCTTGGTGAGGCGACCGCGCGCGGCATCTTCGAGGCTCTTGAACGCGGCGTGGACAGCCGCCTCCGAGCCGAACTGGTGGAAGAGCGCGAGCCGCAAGCTGCCGAGCGGCTCGAGCCCGCCCGGCACGCTCGCGACGTGCAGGACCAGCGGCGGGGCCAGCTCTTCCACGAGCTTGGCGAACACGCGGCGTGCTCCCGCCCCGCTCGGGCCACGCAACACCAGCCGCACGGTGCCTCCGCGGCGCACGGCGTCCACGATCGTGCGCGACGCCTCTTCCACCGGCTTCAGCAGGCCCGCGCGGCGCAGGTGCCCGAGGCCCGCGCGGCAGTCGGCGAGGAACGCGTGGTTGCGGTCGATGGCGTCGCCCCGCAAGCCGGCGGAGCCCGTGTTCACGGTGCGGGCGAAGAGGAACGCCTCGCGGGCGATGGCCTGGCACGCCGGGTCCAGCACCAGCTCACCGAAGCGCGCCCGGTTGGCCAGCAGCTGCGCGCGGTCGAAGGCGGCGCCCATCAACGTGCTGCCGTGCTCCTCCACCTCGCCCACGGCCACACCGAGCGCCACCCGCAGCCCCGCCATGCTCTGGTCGAGGGCGTCGGCGCGGCGCAGGGTCTCGAGGCCCCACGCCAAGGCCACGTGCGTGTCGTGCATCTCGAACAGCACCACCAACGTGGAGCCCACGCGAAGGACCACCCGCCCACCCGCCTTCACGGCGCGCAGGGTGAGGTCATCCGTCCACGCGTCGTGCGCGCCGGGATCCTCCTGCTCGTCGAGCACCGGGATCGCACGATGCCAGAGGACCACGCACTCCATGCGTCAGCTCATTCGCGCAGGCGCGCCTTGAGGGCCTCGAGCTCGTCCTCGATGGCACCGTCGCCGCCGGTGCGCTCGAGGCGCCGGAACTTGGCGTCCACCTCCAAGCGCAGCGGGTCTTCCAGCACGCCGTGCGCCTCGACCTCCGCGTCCAGCTGCGCGATGCGGCCGCTCATGCGCTCCAGCTCGCCGAAGGTGCCGCTGCTGCCGAGACCGCCCACCACGTCACCCGGTACGGTGCGCGCGCGGCGCACCTGCTGAGCCAGCGTGGCCTTGCGGGCCTTCAGGTCTTCGATCTGCCGCTCCACGCGCTCGAGCGTGTCGCGCATCTCGTCCGCCGCGGCCAGGTTCTGACTCGCTCGAGCCGCCGCTTCGGTGGCCTTCTTGGTGAGCCGCGCCTTTTGCTTGAGGGCCTCGCGGGCCAGGGCGTCATCCCCGTTGCGCAGCGCCAACACGGCGCGGTCCTCCCACACGGCGACCTCCGCCTGGGTCTCTTCCTTCTCCTTGTCGATGCGCTTCGAGGCGCCGAGCGTGGTGATCAGCTCGCGCTTGGCGCGCTTCACCTCGGCCTCCATCTCGAGGATGGTCTGCGAAATCAGCTTCTCGGGGTCCTCCGCCGTGTCCAGCATGGAGTTGAGGTTCGATTTGATCACTTGATTCAGTCGGCCAAAGATCCCCATAGCGCTCCGGGTGGGTCGAGAGGTTCGCTTCCTAGCCTTCCACGCCCCGAGTCGCGTGTAAATGGTGCTGGGGCGGCTCGAAGGGGCAGCGCCTCCACGCTACAACCGCCGTCGCCATGACCGACCCGCTCGCCGCGCTCCGTGCGCTCGTCCCCGACACCACGCGCGCGCTCACCGCCTACCGCGTGCCCGCCACGCCCCCGCCCATCAAGCTGGACGCGAACGAGAGCCCGTGGCCGCTGCCGGATGCGGCGCGCACCCACTTGGCCGAGGTGCTGAGCCGCGTGGAGCTGCACCGCTATCCGGACGGTCGCGCGCAGGGAGTGCGAGCGGGCCTCGCCGCGCGGCACGGCGGACAGCCCGACGACTATGTGCTGGGCTCCGGCAGTGACGAGGTCATCGCCATGCTGATGACCGCCTGCAACCAGCCGCGCACCGGCAAGTCGCGGGCGACCGTGCTCTTCCCCACGCCCACCTTCGTGATGTACGGCATCACGTCGCGCGCGCTCGGCCTCGAGCCCGTCGAGGTGCCGCTGACGCCCGACTTCGACCTCGACGAGCACGCCATGATGGAGGCCTTCGCGCGCACGCAGCCCAACCTCGCGTTCTACGCGAGCCCCAACAATCCCACGGGCAACCGCTTCCACGACGGGATCCTCGAGCGCATCGTGCGGGCGTTCCCGAACACCCTGCACATCGTGGACGAGGCCTACGGACCGTTCGCGTCGCGCTCGCTGTACACGTGGTGCGACCAGTATCCGCAGGTGGGCACGCTGGGCACGCTCAGCAAGATCGGCGTAGCCGCGGCGCGCGTGGGCTGGGTGCGGTTGCACCCCGAGCTGGCCGCCGAGGTGGAGAAGGTGCGTCAGCCGTTCAACCTCAACACCCTCAGCCAGTTGACGGCGGAGCTGGCCCTGGGCGAGCTCGCCCCCGTGCTCGACGAGCAGGTGGCCGCCATCGTGGCGGAGCGCGCACGTCTGGTCGCCGGGCTCGTGGCCGATCCGCGCCTGCACGTGTTCCCGAGCGAGGCCAACTTCGTGCTGGTGCGTGTGGAAGGCGACAGCCAGGCGCTGGCCGACGACCTGCTGGCCCGCGGCGTGGCGGTGCGCAGCTTCCAGAAGTACGGCGGCCGCTTGGCCGGGCACCTGCGCATCACGGTGGGCACCCCGCCGGAGAACGACGCGTTGATCGCCGCGCTCGCAGCTTCACGATAGGTCCAAGACGAAGGCCCTTCCCGACTACGACCGCGTCGGCATCAAGGGCAGGTCGGCTCGCCCGGGGTCTGGTTCGAGAGATCGCAGAACAGCGCGTCGAAGCTCCCGCTGGCGGAGCTCCCGTCAGACGAGAGCTCGTAGGTGCCGACCGCACGGGTCGCGCTCACCTCCGTGAGCGTGATGGTGCCGCTGTCAAAGAACGTATTCGTGGGGCTGCACACCGCGTCGGCAGCGTGGAAGATCGCCGTCGCGCTCTTGCCCGTCCCGAGACCGAGACCGACCTGGTAGACGCCGGGCGTGGGGTCGACGAGGTCGTCGCCCTCGAGGTTGTAGAGTTGGAACGTCATCGCGGTCGAGTCCGGGACGATTTGGTTGGCCTGGCTGGTGCCGCAGAGACCGGGAGAGCTCGCGAGCATGATCAAGACGCCCTGATCGCCGTTCGAGGCCGTCGGTACGTAGAAAATCGAGTCCTCGACGTCGAGGGAACGACCCCCGATCGATCCCTCGAAGGTGCCGGCGCCGGTCCCGGGCGAGGTCCCGCCATCCAACTCCGCGCCCGAGCCGGTGCACGCCGTGAGCTCCGCGCTGCAGTTCGCCTGGATGCACGAGATGCTCGCGTCCACGCAACCCGCGTCGCTCACGCACGTGACGAGCGCGAGCACCTGCGCCTGTGCGGTGAGCGTGCCGCGGTCGACGCACTGGTCCTCGCAGCCAGTGCCCGAGCACTCGCCCGCGCAGGTCAGCACGTCGAGGCAGGTGAGCGTCGACGGGTCGGGGGGGCCTCCGTCGGGGCCCTGCATCTCGGAGTCATCGGGAGAGTCGCAGGCGAGCAGGCAGCCGACGAGGACGACAAGGTGAAGGTGAAAGCGGGTCATCGATCCACTCTTCCACGCGAGTCTCGCGCATCCCCCGAACCAAAGTGTTTCGTAAACTCCTTTCCTCCCGCGGAGGGGTCGGTCAGTCGTCTGGATGAGGGACCCGCGCCGGCGTGCGACCCGGGTCTTGCCCAGCCCCCGGGCCCGACAGCACGTGCTCGCGCGAGTGCATGCCCACCTGGACGGCGGCGGGCACCAGCTCCTGCGCCGCAACCGAC
>CAZEAA010000083.1:0-18380 GCA_964510015.1 uncultured Sandaracinaceae bacterium | reverse complement strand
CGGTCGCTACGCGCGCATGGCGGCGCGGCAGGCCATCGAAGCGGAGCTGAGCACGCTATGAGGGGCGCGGCCCGCAAGCGGAACCAGCGCCTGCTGATGGTGGAGTCCGCCCAGGAGTCGCTGACCCCGTCGAGCGAGTCGGGCACGGACCTGCAGCTGCTGCGCAAGCTGGTGCCTTTCGCGCGCCCGCACGCGTGGCTGTTCGTGGGCGCGCTGGCGACCATGCCGCTGGCCGCGCTGGCCGCGCTGGTGCAGCCGCTCATGGTGAAGGGCGCCATCGAGGCCACGCTGGTCTCGCGCAGCTCGGACGCCCTCATGACCGTGGTGTTCGCCTTCACCGCGGCCATCACGGTGGAGTTCATCACCAAGTTCGCGCAGACGTACCTGATGCAGCTGGCTGGGCAGCGCACCACGGCCGACCTGCGCCGCGCGGTGTTCCAGCACGTGCAGCAGCTGCGAGTCAGCTACTTCGACCGCGAGCCGGTGGGCCGCGTGGTCACGCGCATGACCAACGACATCGACGCCATCACGGAGCTCTTCGCGTCGGGCGCGGTGACGGCCATCTCGGACCTCATGATGCTCGCGGGCATCATCGGCTTCATGCTCTACCTGGACGTCGAGCTCACGTTGATCGCGCTGCTGGCCCTGCCGCCGCTCGTGATCGCGGTGAACGTCTTCCGGCGCTGGGCGCGCGAGGCCTTCCGCAGCATCCGCGTCCACGTGGCGCAGCTCAACTCGTACCTGAACGAGCAGGTGCAGGGCATCGCGGTGGTGCAGGCCTACGGCCGCGAGGCCGAGTGCGCCGACGAGTACGAAGAGATCAACCACGACTACCGCGACGCCAACTACCGGAACATCCGCTGCGACGCGCTGCTGTACTCGGTGGTGGAGTCGGTGGCCGCAGCCTGCTTGGCCATGGTGCTGTACTACGCCGCCACGCAGGCGGGCTTGCTCGAGGGCAGCGCCGCGGTCGCCGTGTACGTGGGCACCGTGGTGGCGTTCTACGACTACATCCAGCGCTTCTTCGTGCCCATCCGGGACCTGGCCACCAAGTACACCGTCATCCAGAGCGCGCTGGCGTCGGCCGAGCGCATCTTCGCGCTGATCGACCACGTGGAGCCGGACTGTCCTGCTGTCCCGAGTCTGGACGCCAGCACGGAGCCCGGCGCGGCTGCCATCGAGTTCCGCGACGTGACCTTCGGCTACAAGGCGGGCCAGCCCGTGCTGCACGACCTGCAGCTGAGCGTCCGCCGCGGCGAGCAGGTGGGCATCGTCGGGGCCACGGGCTCCGGCAAGACCACGCTCACCGCGCTGCTGCTCCGCCTGTACGAGGTGCAGGAAGGGCAGGTGCGCATCGAGGGGCAGGACATCCGGGCGCTGTCCCGCGAAGAACACCGGGCGCGCTTCGCCACCGTGCCGCAGGACGTGTTCCTGTTCACTGGCGACGTGCTGCAGAACATCGCGCTGGACGCCGAACCCGACCGTGAGCGGGCGCGCGCCGCGCTCGAGCGCGTGGGCGCTTGGGACTGGGTGCAGGCCCGCGGCGGCCTCGACGCTCGTGTGGAAGAGCGCGGCGGCAACTGGAGCGCGGGTGAGCGACAGCTGCTGGCCTTCGCGCGCGCCCTCTACCGCGACGCGCCGTTCCTGGTGCTGGACGAGGCCACGGCCAACGTGGACAGCGAGACCGAGGCGCGCCTGCAGCACGCGGTGGGCGAGGTCATGAAGGGCCGCACGGCGCTGGTCATCGCGCACCGCCTCTCCACCATTCGCGCGCTGGACCGCATCCTGGTGTTCCACCACGGCCGCATCGTCGAGCAGGGCACCCACGACGCCCTGATGGCTCTCGGAGGCATCTACGCTCGCCTGCACGCGCTGCAGCTCGCGAGTGAGGGCGTCGCCGCCGAGTAGTGGTGGTACAGTCCCCGGCCGATGGCCGACGGGAACGTCACCTACGGGAAGTACCAGCTGCTGGAGCGCATCGCGCGCGGCGGCATGGCCGAGGTGTACCGCGCGAAGAGCCACGGCGTGTCCGGCTTCGAGAAGGTGCTGGTCATCAAGCGCATCCTCCCGGAGTTCGCGGAGCACCCCGAGTTCGTGGAGATGTTCATCAACGAGGCCAAGATCGCGGTCTCGCTGACGCACGCGAACATCGTGCAGGTCTTCGACCTGGGCTACGCGGAGGACACCTACTTCATCGCGATGGAGTACGTGCCGGGGCTGGACCTCGCCACGCTGCTCAAGCGCGCGCGGCGTGAGCGCGTGCCGTTGCCGCTGCCCACGCTCGCGCTGATCGGGTCGGCGGTGGCGCGCGCGCTCGACTACGCGCACCGCCAGCGCGACCTGGCCGGGCAGCCGCTGCACATCGTGCACCGCGACGTCTCGCCGCAGAACGTGCTGGTGAGCCTCGACGGGGAGATCAAGCTCACGGACTTCGGCATCGCCAAGGCGCGCACCAGCGTGTTCGGCACCGAAGAGGGCATCGTGAAGGGGAAGTTCTCCTACATGTCCCCGGAGCAGGCGCGCGGCGAGCTGGTGGACCCGAAGACCGACATCTTCGCGCTGGGCACGCTGCTCTATCACGCGCTGTCGGGGGTGAACCCCTTCAAGCGCGAGAACACGCAAGAGACCATCCGCGCGGTGAGCGAGGCGCGTGCGCCCGACGTGCGCACCCACGCTCCGCTGGTGCCCATCGAGCTGGCCCGCTTGCTGTCGGCGTGCCTCTCGGCCGACAAGAACGCGCGCCCCGAGAGCGCCGGCCACGTGCACGAGGCGCTGCAGCCGTTCCTGTTCGAGGGCGGCCGCAAGGCGCGGCCCGCGGACGTGGCCGCCATCGTGAAGCGCCTGCGCGGCGACGAGAACTCCTACTCCACGCTCGAGGACGTGGTGCCGCGGCTGTCCAAGTCGTTCGGGAGCAGTCGGCGCACGTCGCGGCCGCCCGGGCGCCCCGAGATCCATCACCGCGGCTTGTCGGCCACGCCCATCGAGCGGCCACGCGCCTCGCGTTCGCAGCCGCCGGTCGGCACCACCAGCTCGAGCGAGTCCAGCCGCGAGCGCGCGCTCGGGGTGGCGCGCCCGCAGGCCGAGCGGCGTGACGTGACCGTGGCGGTGTTCGGTCCCGTCCCCCATCCGCTGCCGAGCGGCTTGATGCAGCGCATCGCCTGGTTCGGCGGGCGCCTGGTGCACTCGAACGGCCCGCTGCAGGCGGCCATCTTCGGCCTGGACGCCCCCGACGGACGCGAAGGTGATGCGGCGGCCCGCGCGCTGCTGGACATGCGGCGGCGCAGCGCGGACCTGGGTCTCGGCCCGCTGCAGATGGGCCTCCACACCGGGCGCGTGCTGGTGGACATCTCGTCCTCGTTGGTCACGGACCAGCACCTGCGCGCGCTGCTGGCGGGTGGGGAGAGCTGCGCCCAGGCCGCGGCGCCGGGCCAGATCCTCGCGACCGTGGCGGCTCAGCGCGTGATCCACCGCAGCTTCGACGTGCGCCGGTCGCCGGGCACCGAGTACCGCCAAGTGCTCGGCGAGAGCGCCATCACCGTGACCGCCGCGCCCTTCGTGGGGCGTGTCTCGGCGCTGCGCGTGCTGGGCGACGAGATCGCGCGGGCGGCCTCGGGTGACCGGCGCCTGTTGGGCATCGCGGGCGACGCAGGCAGCGGCAAGACGCGCCTCCTGCACGAGGCCATGGCGCGCCTGCGACGCGACCACCACAACGTCTCCATGTTCCTGGTGCGCATCGAGCCCGCGCGTCAGACCACGCGCTTCTCCGTGCTGCAGGAGCTGTTCCGCGTGGTGCTGGGCATGGACGAGCGCGACACGGACGACGAGGCGCGCGCCAAGCTGGCGCGGCTGCCCGAACTAGGCGCGGACGAGAACGGGGCGCGCGCGGTCCGGCAGCTGCTGGGCTACGCCGCTCGCGAGCCGGAGATCGGCGACTCGCTCGACGCTTCGCTGCGCCGGGTCATCTCGCGCGTGGGGCGCCGCATGGCGATGGCGCGCCCCATGGTCATGGCGTTCGACGGCGTGGAGAGCGCCGACCGCGCGAGCCTGCGCGTGCTGCGCAGCATCTTGGAGCAGCCCGAGCGCACGCCCATCCTGGCCATCCTCACGTACAGGCCCGCGCCGGGGCAGCCGTGGCGTCGGCTCCCCAACTTCGTCGAGCACACGCTCGCGCCGCTCGGCGAGGACGAGACCACGCGCCTCTTGGCCGAGCGCCTCGGCACGGACGAGGTGCCCATGCGGCTGGTGCGCGAGGTGCTGCAGAAGAGCGCTGGCAACCCGCTCTTCGTGGAGGAGTACGCGCACGCGCTCAGCGAGGCCGGCGCGGTGCAGATCACCACCGACGGCGTGGTGTTCCGCGACGACATCGCCGTGGGGGTGCCGAAGACGCTGCGCGGCATCATCCGCGCGCGCCTCGAGCTGCTCTCGCCCACCGAGCGGCACCTGGTGCAGGTGGCCGCGCTGCTCGAGCGCGAGTTCGAGGCCCAGACCCTGGCCCGCGTGGTGGACGAGGACCTCGACACCGTGGAAGAGGCGCTGGGGCTGCTGGAGCGGCGCGGCATCGTGACCCGCACCGAGCGCGGCCACGCGTTCGTCAGCGACAGCACCACGCAGGTGATCCAGACGGGCCTCACGCCCGAGGCGCGTCGCGAGATCCACGGCGCCATCGCGGTGTCCATCGAGGAGCTCTATCCCGACCGGCTGGACGAGCTGGCCGAGCAGCTGGCCGCACACCACGAAGAGGGGGGCTCGCTCGGTGAGGCGGTGGCCTACCTCGAGCGCGCGGCGCACCGCAGCTCGCACGAAGGCGGCTACGGCGCTGCGTTCGCGTCCCTCGAGCGCGCCATCGAGCTGACGGCCCTCGGCTCCGAGTCCCCCCACGACGTGCGCCTGCGGCTGTATCGCGCGCTCGGCGACGTAGCGGTGGCGGGCCGCATCTTGGTGCAGGGGGCCGAGCGCATGGCGGCCGCCTTCGAGCTGGCCGACGCGCTCGGGCGGCGCGACGACGCGGCGAGCTTCGCCATGCTGCGCGGGCTCTTGCTGTGCCACGCCAACCGCATGGACGACGCCCGCCGCTGGCTGGACCGCGCGCGCGCCATCGCCCGCGAGCTGGGCGACCCGAAGCGGCTCTGCTCGGTGACCTTGGCCACGGCCGAGGCGGTGGCGCGGGTGGGCGACCACGGCTCGGCCACCAGCCTGCTCCGGGAAGCGCTGCCCCTCGCGCGGGCCACGCGTGACCTCGACGCGCAAGTGCGCTGCCTCGCGGGGCTGGCCACGTCGCACGCGGCCGGCGGCGACGCCAACGGCGCGCGGGACGCCATGTGGGAGGCCTGGGAGCGCACGCCCCTCGATGCGCCGGCCTATCGCCGCTGCTTCTTGCACAGCGCCGACATGCACGTGCAGGCGCTGGTGGGCGAGCTGCGTGAGGCCATCGACGCGGGGCGCCGCGCCGAGACCATCGCCAAGGAGCACGGCTTCGAAGACGAGGAGGTGCAGGCCCTGCTGGTCATCGGCGAGTGCTACCTGCGCCTGGACGAGCTGTCGCGGGCCTTCGCGTCGCTGCGCGTGGCCTACGAGCGCGCCCACGAGCGAGGGCTCACGCGGCGCGAGCACCAGAGCCTGCGCCTGCTCGGCTTCTTGGACGCCTCACGGCACGGGAGCCGCGAGGGACGCGAGCGCATCGAGAAGGCCCGCGCCTACGCCGCCGCCGAGGGCTACGCCGTGGACATGCTGGAGTGCGACTACCTGCTGGGCTACCTCTGCGCGCGCGAGGGCGACCGCATGCGCGCCACGGGCATCTTCCAGCAGACGCTGGCGCTCGCGACGGGGCTCGGCAACCGGCACTACGCGGCGGTCTCCGAGCGCGCGCTGGACGCCCTCCGAGCGGGCGAGCCCGTGTCGCTGGCCCGCTGACGGATCAGCTGGTGACGCGCGCCAGCCGGCCGGGACGCGCGCCGGTGAGCTTGCCCTCGCGCGCGATGATCTCACCGCGCACCAAGGTGGCGATGTAGCCCTGCGCCCCTTGCATCAAGCGCCGTCCGCCGGCCGGGAGGTCCGCCTGGATGCGCGGGTGGTCGAGCGACAAGCGGACATGGTCGATCACGTTGAGGTCCGCGCGCTGACCCACGGCCACCATCCCTCGGTCGCGCAGCCCGATGAAGCGCGACGTATCGTGGCACTGCATCTTGATCACCTTCTCGAGCGGGATGCCGTCCTTCCGGTCGCGCGCCCAGTGCGTGAGCATGAACGTCGGGAAGCTGGCGTCGCAGACGGTGCCCACGTGTGCCCCGCCATCGCTCAGCCCCGGCAGCGCCAACGGGTGCTGCAGCATCTCGTGCACCTGGTTCAGGTTGCGCTCGATGAAGTTGTAGAGCGGGAAGTAGAGCAGGGCGCGGCCATCCTGCTCGAGCAGCGCGTCGTAGATCACGTCCAGCGTGCCGCGCCCGCTCTTGCGGCCCTCCACGTACAAGCAGGTGTTCGGGTCGGGCTCGTAGTTGGGCTGCTCGCCCAGCCTGAACAGCCGCAGCGCGATCATGTCGATGCGCGCGAGCAAGTGGTCTGCCAGCGGCGGTATGGCGCTGCCGTCGCCCGAGAGAGGCTCGTTCTTCTCGGTGAGCAGCTGCGCCTTGAAGGCCGGATCACGCATGATGCGCACCTGCTCACCGAGCGGAAGCTGCGAGATCTTCTTGTACGAGGGGAACCCGATGAACGGGTGAAACGTGGCTTGCAGGCCGAGCATCAGGCCGATGCCGCGCGCGCCGACCTGGACCTTCATGTCGAGGCCGCGCTCGACGGCCGCCTCCACGCGCCGGAGCACCCGGCGCCACTGCCCGGGCTCTTGGTCGCGCTGAATCAGCGACAGGCTCAGGGGGCGCCCCGAGGCTTCGGCCATGCGCTCGAGCAGGTCGAACTCTCCGTCGAACAGGTCCGGGCTCTTGGCCATGTCGAAGTCGCTCACGCCTTGCAGCACGCCGTGCTGAAGCCCGCGCAGCCCCTCGGCGATGCCCACCAGCTCTTCGATGCGCGCCTCGGAGGCGGGCGTCTCTTCGCCACGGATGGAGCGGTGGTTGTCGCTGCGGCCCGTGCTGAAGCCCGCTGCGCCCGCCTCGATGGCCGCGCGCACCAGCCGGCGCATCTCGGCGATGTCGTCGCTCGTGGCGATGCTGTTGGCCACCCCGCGCTCACCCATCACGTACACGCGCAGCGCGTCGTGCGTGACCTGCGTGCAGAAGTCGATGGCGTGCGGGAAGTCGATGCGCGCCATGTACTCGGGGAAGGTCTCCCAGCCCCACGGAATCCCCTCGGCCAGCGCCGCACCGGGGATGTCCTCCACGCCCTCCATCAGCTCGATCAGGCGCGTGTGATCGGACGGCCGCACGGGCGCGAAGCCCACGCCGCAGTTGCCCATGACCGCCGTGGTCACGCCATGCAGCGACGAGGGCGACATGTCCGCGTCCCAGCTGACCTGGCCGTCGTAGTGCGTGTGCAGGTCGGTGAAGCCCGGTGTGACCAGCGCGCCGTCTGCTGCGAGGGTCTCGGTGGCGGTTCCGTCACAGCGCCCGACCGCCACGATGACGCCGTCCTTGATGCCGACGTCACCCGTGAAGCGCGGGGCGCCGCTGCCGTCGACAATCGTTCCACCCGTGATCTTGAGGTCGTACGTGCTCATCGCGATGCTCCGGCTTCTGTGGAACACAACGGTGGCACTCGGTGTCACAAGTGTCAATCGTCATGCCGAGGGGTGCCCGTTCGCCGCCCCAGCACCGCCACGTCCAGCTCGCCTGCACCCTCTCGCTGCAGCTGCGCGAGCGACTGGTCGATGCTCGCGAGCGCCCCGAAGCGCTCCTCCGGCGCGCACGCCATCATCAGCGATACGTCCTTGCGAGCCACGTCTACCGTCCACAGCGGGTCGTATTTCTCGGCGGCCATCGCGCGGCCGCGGCCCTCGATCACGTAGCGCACGTCGATGATCCCGAACACGGCCAGGGCCTGCTCCGGGGTCATCTCGAGGCCGCGCGCCATGGTCAGGACGTCGGCCAGGCCGTGCAGCATGCTCAGGTTCATGGCGTTGCCCATGAGCTTCATGATCGCAGCGAGATCCGAGCGTTCACCGACGTGCTGGAGGGTTTCGCACATGGGCCGGAGGAGTGCCTCGTGCGCGTCGAAGTCCGCGCGCGGACCTGCCACGATGACCGTGCCCTGCGCGGCACGCGCCGCGTTGGGCGACATGAACACCGGCGCGTGCAGATAGGTGACGCCTCGCGAGCGAAGGCGCGCGGCCCGCTCCGCCGTCCCGAGTGGCGAGGTGGTGCTGTGGTCCAGCAAGGGTACGCCGCGCGCGGCGAGCTCGGGGAGGGTGTCTTCCAGCCGCGCGAGGACCCCGTCCACCGCCGCGTCGTTGGTCAGCACCAGGTGCACCACGCTCGCTCCGCTCACCGCCTCGGAGGGGGTTTCGTGCAGCGAGGCGCCGTGCTCGCGCAGGCCGGCCGCCCGCCCGAGGGTGCGGTTCCAGACGCGCACCGTGTCCCCGCGCCCGCGCGCCCCCTCCGCCATGCCGGTGCCGAGGAGCCCTGTGCCGAGGAATGCGCGTGTGTGCATCGTGCTAACGTGGCCCTCGATGCCACCGCTTGCCAGCAGAAGTCGCGCCGAGGTCCACGGTCACCACGATCCCCGCTTCGAGCCGGTGCGCGCCGCCTTCGACGCAGGGTTCGAGTCCGGCGAAGAGTGGGGCGCGAGCCTATCGGTGTGGCATGCGGGCCGCGTGGTGGTGGACCTGTGGGGCGGCATGGCCAACGTCGAGCGCCAGCTGCCCTGGCAGGAGAACACGCTCACCACCGTGTTCTCGTGCACCAAGGCCATGGTGGCCTTGGCATTCCTGATGCTGCACGACCGTGGCCAGCTGGACTACGACGCGCCGGTGGCGCGCTACTGGCCCGAGTTCGGCACGCACGGAAAGCAGCGCATCACCGTGCGCACGTTGCTCAACCACCGCGCGGGGCTGCACGGAGTAGACGCGCCCATCACGCTGGACGACATCTCGCTCCGCCTGGACGACGTGGCGCAGCTGCTCGCGCGGCAGACCCCGCGTTGGACGCCCGGGCAAGACCAGGGCTACCACGGAGTGACCTACGGCTTGTACGCCGACGTGCTCTTCCGTCGCATCGCGGGCGAGTCCATCGGCACGTTCCTGCGCCGCGAGGTCACGCGGCCCCTCGACGCGGACTTCTTCCTCGGGCTCCCGGTGGAGCACGAGTGGCGCGTGGCCACCAACTACCCCGTCACCACGCGGGAGCGGCTGCTGCGCATCCTGCCGAAGGCCGCCGGCTCGCGCAGCCCCGAGGGGCGCGTCTACCGCAGCGTGGCGCGCGGTGGCGACACGGCGCTGGCCTTCGCGCAGCCGCGTGAGCTGGGCCCGGCCGGCGTGGACAACTACAACAGCCGCCGCGTGCACAGCATGGAGCTGCCGTGGGTGAGCGGTGTGAGCAACGGCCGCAGCCTCTGCCGGGTGTTCGCGGCGCTGGCCAACGGGGGCGAGCTCGACGGCGTGCAGCTGGTGCGCCACGAGGTGCTGGAACCCGTGATGCGCCGGCAGAGCTGGTCCGAGCGCGACCGCGTGCTCAACAAGAGCGTGGGCTGGAGCCAGGGCTTCTTGAAGGAGAGCCCCACGGTCTTCTCGCCCAACAACGAGAGCTTCGGGCACTCGGGCGCCGGCGGCGCGCTGGTGTGGGCCGACCCGGTGGCCAAGGTCGCCATCGGCTACGCCATGAACAAGATGGACCACATGATCCGCTCGCCGCGAGCGCTGGCCCTGTGTCACGCGGTCTACGCGTGCGTGGCGCGCCACGGCTGACGCTTCGCCACGCGCCGTTGGGCGTTCGCACTGACGGGGTCGCTCTGGCACCATGCAGCCCACGTTCGCCAATACGGCGACCGCTCTGCTGGAGCCCCCCCGATGTCACGTCCGTCCTTCCCTTCGCGCCCATTGCTGGCGCTCGTCTGCGCGCTCGCGCTCGCCCCTGCTGCTTCGTGCGGCGATGGCGCCGGGCCACCCCCCGAACTCGACTTCACCGCGTTCGACACCGCGCTCGAGGCGTTCATCCTGGAGCACGACCTCGAGGGCGCGAACGTCGTCATCGTGCATCGCGATTGGGGCGTGATGCACCAGCGCGCCTACGGATCGTTCGCGCCCGACCGCATCTCGCTGCTGGCGTCGGCCAGCAAGATCCTGTCGGTGGGCGTGATCATGCGGCTGCACGACCAGGGCATCCTGGACATCGACGCGCCCATCTCCACGTACGCGCCGGTCACCAGCCCCGACGTGATGGGCTGGACGGGGAGCCGCTCCTTCACGCTCGCCCAGATGCTCTCCAACTCGTCCGGGATGGTGGGTCTCGTGGATGATCCCATGTACGCACCCTACCTCTGCCAGTACGCGTTCCTGGGCACGCTGCAGAGCTGCGGACGCAACATCTACCAAGCGGATGACGCTGCGGACATCGTGCCGCCCGACACCGAGTTCCACTACGGCGGAGGGCAGTGGCAGCTGGCCGGCGCCATCGCCGAGCTGGCCAGCGGCAAGACCTGGGCGCAGCTGGTTCAAGAGACCTACGCGGACCCCTGCGAGCTCGGCACGCTGGCGTACACCAACCAGTTCGCGCAGGCGTTCGCCGAGGGCGGCGTGGACGCGGCGCTGGGCTACCCCAGCTTCTTCGACGGAGACGTCTCGGTGCTGCCCTTCACCCGCAACCCGAGCGTGGAGGGCGGCGGCTACACCACGGTGGCCGACTACGGCGAGGTGCTGCTCATGCACCTGCGTGGCGGCGTGTGCAGCAACGGCGAGCGCGTGCTGAGCCGCAGCTCGGTGGCCCGCATGCAGGAGGACCGCATCCTCGCCGAGTACGGCGGCAACAGCATCGACCCCACGGCGCAGGGCTATGGCATGGGCTGGTGGGTCAGCCGCGACGAGCCCGGGGTGGTGTCCGACGGTGGCGCCTACGGGGCCATGCCCTGGCTCGACACCGAGCGCGGCTACGGCGTGATGATCCTGCTCGAGAGCGAGGCCGAGAACGGCCCCTACGCGCGCATCGCGACCAAGCCCATCCTGGACGCCATCTTCGACGCGGCGCAGTAGCCGCAGGACCCGGAAAGCGAACGAGCAGGCCCCACGCGGAGACCTGCTCGTTTGCGTTCAGGCGCGAGCCCGCTCAGCGGCGACGACGGCGCAGGTAGAAGGGCAGGGCGAGCAGCGCGAGGGCGAGGCCCAGCGGAGCGTCCTGACCCGGCGCCGGCACGCGGCACCCGCAGCCGCTGCTGACCATGCGCGGGCGGCCGTCGCCCGCGTCCTCGCCACCGCCGTCGGAGTTGCCACCGCCATCCCCGGTCCCGCCGCCGTCGCCGTTGCCACCCATGTCCCGGACCGTGCCGCCGTCCGTGGGCTCCACCGGCGGGATGTCCACGCACTCGCCCAGGGTGCACATCTGGCCGTCGGGGCACACGGCCCCCGTGCACGCGTCCACGCAGGCGCCCGTGGTGGGGCTGCAGAACAGGCCGTCGGCGCAGGTGACGTCCACGCAGTCGGGGTCCACACACGAGCCCGACGACTCCTCGCAGCTGAGGTTGGCGCCGCAGCCCGCGCAGCTGCAGGTGGCCACGCAGATACCACCCGAGCACACCTTCATGGCGCCGCACGTCACGTTGGCGCAGGGGTCCACGCAGGCGCCCACGCGGCAGACCTGCTCACCCGGGCACACGATGCCCTCGCACGGGCCGACGCAGTCGCCCTGACGGCAGACTTCGCCCGAGGGGCAGGTCACGTCTTCGCAGGTCGGGTCGAAGCACTCGCCCGTCTGGAGGTTGCACTGCAGGTCCGGGTTGCCGCAGCCGAACTCGTCGCAGCTGCCCACGCAGCCACCGTTCACGCACAGCTCCCCGTCGGTGCACAGGTTGCCGTTGTCCACGGTGCCGTCGCAGTCGTTGTCGAGGCCGTCGCACATCTCGGGCCCCGATACGTTGACCGGGATGCACTCGAGGTCCGCGCCGTCGCACTGCGTGAGGCCCTGCGCGCAGATGCCCTCGGCACCCGGCACGTCGCACACCTCGCCGGCGCCCGCGCACGCGATGCCCGTGAAGTAGAAGACGTAGTCGTTGTAGTCGCCGTCGTTGCTCCAACCGGTGGCGCTGGCGTTGCCGTCCTCGAAGGCCACGTAGAAGGCGTTGTCCACGAGGCTCGACTGGTAGCTCAGGCTCATGATCCACGTGCCCACGTAGGCGTTGCCGCCGTCATCGCACGGGCCGCCGTTGCACAACGGGTTGTACTGGCGCTCGGTGAAGTAGTAGCTGCCGCCCCCGCGGATGAGCGCGAAGCCGATGAGGCCGCCCGTGTAGTTGGGGTTCTCGCGAATCGCCTGGCCGGTGATGGTCATGCCGACCGAGGCGTCGGTGAGCGCGTTCGGGAAGATTTGGTAGATCTGCCCCGCGGTGGGCTGCGTGCCCGTCACGTTGTACCAGCCCACGTTCAGCTGCGAGCTGGACTGCTTGAGCACCAGCGTGGCCGTGAAGTCGCACAGCGGCGAGAACGTGTTGGGCTGCTCGCTGGCGTCGTTCACCCAGTCGATGTCCTCGCTGCGGTTGCTGAACAGCGTGAAGAGCTGCGTCTCACCGTTGGCCGAGTTCACCGGATAGATGTTGCCGTTTGGCTGCCGGATCTGGGCCTCCGCCACGGAAGGGAGGGCCAAGAGCGCGAGAGCGACCAAAAAGAGGGGGGTGAAGCGCATAACGCTGTCACTATAACGGACCTTCCCTCGTATGTTGGCCAATTTTAGGGCTGCAGAAACGTTCCGGTCGCCTGGAATGCGGCGGAGAGGTCCTCGCAGGCGCCCGTGTCGGGGTCGGGGTCGACGTCCAGGAGCTCCAGCAAGGCGGCCTCGACGTCGTCGCGGGGCATGCTCGTCAGGCGCGCGAACTCCCGGGCAAGGGTCTCGACGCGCTCGCGAGAGATGGTTCCGCCGATGACCAGCGACGAGATGGTGTTGCCCGTGATGGTCCCGGAGACCCGAGCTTCGTCCAACGTGAAATCCGGGTGGAAGCCTACCAGTTGGAGGAAGATGGGCAGCTCCTCGACGGTGGCTCGAAACGTGGTGGAGCCGCTCGAGTCGGTCTCGACGACCGCGGGCCGCGACCTCCCGATCCCCCCCACCAACCGGAACGTGGGGACGGTGCGGCACTGGTCGAGGCGGAACACGGGGCGGCTGATCAGCCCCGCGGCGGTGGCAGCGATAAACAACCGGTCGAGGTCCACGCCCTCATGGTCGGCGTAGTCCACCAAGGTGGCCAACCCGTTGTCCACACCGTTGGGGCCATCGACGCCGCAGCCCAGCTGCGTGCCACCTCCGTCGAGGTCGAAGCCCACCCCCGAGGCCAGCGTCGGGATGCTGAGCGTGCGGACCACGAAGTCCCGCACACAAGGCGTCATGCCTGCGTCGTTCCCGTTCATGCTGGCATCCACCACGTTGGCGTCCACCCCGCTGGCGTCCACCACGTCCCCGTCTCGGAGGACAGCGGCGTCGCGCAGACCGAGATCACTGACCCCGAGGTCACTGACCCCAGTGTCGCTCACGCTGGCGTCGTCGCCCGGCGACGTTCGGTCCAGCTCGTGGCTGGTGTAGCAGCCGGGCGCCGCCAAGAGCGCGAGCCAGATCAGCACGATCCCCGAGGGGCGCGACGATGCAGTCATGGCGTCATGGTACTCCAAGAGACGCCGTGGCGGCGAGGGCTCGGAAGGTCGAGTCAGGCCGCGATGGAGCGCAGCATCACGTCCAGGGCGGCCAGGTCCGCCAGCTGCTCCACGCGCGTGCCTTCCACCGCGAGGGAGGCGGCGCCACCCATGATGATTCGGGTGCGGGGACTCACGCTGGTCGAGAGGCCGCGCGCCACCTGCCGCACCTCGGCGGGGGCGAGGTTGACCACGGACAGCAGCACCAGCTCCACGTTGCGCACCTCGGCCACGTACGCGATCTCGTTCTCCGGCACGTCGGCGCCGAGGTAGAGCGCGGTGAACCCGCGCAGGGAGGCGAGCATGGCCACCATCAGCGCGCCCACCTCGTGGCGCTCTCCGCGCGGAGCGGCGACGACCACGACGCCGAGCTGCTCGCGCGGCGGAAACAGCCGCGCCAGGCTGAACAGCAACCCGCGCGCGGCGCCCGTGGCCACGCGTTCATGAGCGACGCGGAACTCCTTGCGCTCCCAGCGATCACCCACTTCGCGGAGCGCGGGCCCCACCACGTCGAGCAGGAAGCGCTCGATGGGGAGCGCCACGGCGGCACGCGCGAGGATGCTCTCGGCGGCGCCCATGTCGAGGCGCGCGACGGCAGCGAGGAAGGCATCCACCGGGGACTGCTGCAACGGCGCGTCCACCTGCAAGGCGCTGGCGGAGAGACGCACCAGCTCGCGGTCCGGCAGCGCGGCCACCGTGCTGATGGCGTGCCCCGCCTCCACCACGTCGCGCAGCATGCGCAGACGCCGGACGTCGTCGTCCGAGTAGAGACGTCCGCCGGCGTCGGAGCGTCCGGGCACCACGGCGCTGTAGCGGCGCTCCCAGGTGCGCAGGGTGTGCGTGGTGAGCCCGGTCAGCTTGGCGACCATCCCAACGCGATAGGCACGCTCGGAATTCATGCGTGTCACCGATCCCAAGTCCTTAGGCAATACGTGATCTTGCATGGGTAGTCTTGCGCTTTGTACGAACGTTGTCTAGGCTATGTCCATGAAAAGTTCGACACGGGTACCTCAAAACATAGACAGCCTGGAACTCTTCTTCGACGGCGACTGTCCGCTCTGCGTGCGCGAGGTGGGCCTCCTGAAGCGCCTCGACCGTCGCGCTCGCATCCTGTTCACGGACATCGCCGCGGTGGGATTTCGCGCCCCCGAGGACGTGGACTACCCGACCTTGATGAACCGCATCCACGCCCGCCGTGGCCACGTCTGGTACGAGGGCGTCGAGGTCTTCCGGCAGCTGTACACCGAGGTGGGCTTGGGCCCCGTGGTGGCGCTGACGCGCTTGCCGGGCATCGCCCAGCTGCTGGACGCCGGCTACCGCGTCTTCGCGAAGAACCGCCTGCGGCTGACGGGGCGCTGCGCCCCGGACGGTACGTGTGCGCTGCCGGAGGTGTCGCGATGAGCCCGAACCTCGACTCGCTGATCACGGAAGAGACCCTGGTGGTTCGCGCTCGTGCGCTCCGCCCTTGGCTCGAGGGCCGAGTGGCGCAAGCCACCGCGCTGCGGCGCGTGCCGGACGAGACCATGCGCGACTTCGAGGCCAGTGGGCTGCACCTCGCGGTGGTGCCCAAGCGCTACGGGGGCTACGAGCTGAACCCGCGCGTCATCTTCGACATGCAGCTGGAGCTAGGGCGTGCGTGCCCGTCGAGCGCTTGGGTGTTCGGTGTGCTGAGCGTCCACACGTGGCAGCTGGCCCTCTTTCCCCTCGAGACCCAGGAGGAGATCTGGGGCGGCGGGCGACACCCGTGGATCGCGTCGTCGTACATGCCGGTGGGCACCGTGGTGGCCGTGGAGGGCGGCTACCGCATCAGCGGGCGCTGGTCGTTCTCGAGCGGCTGCGACCACAGCGAGTGGATCATGCTGGGCAGCTTCGCGCCGGTGGCCGAAGGCGCTCCGCCCGACATGCGCACCTTCCTGCTGCCGCGCAGTGACTTCGAGATCGTGGACACCTGGTATGTGACCGGGCTGCGCGCCTCGGGCAGCAAGGACATCGTGGTGAAGGATGCGTTCGTACCCGAGCGCCGGACCCACAAGTTCTCGGACGGCTTTCGCGGCAAGAGCCCGGGCAACGACGTGAACGAGCGCTCGTCGTACCGCTTCCCGTTCGGCCAGATCCACACGCGCTGCGTGTCCACGCCAGCTCTCGGCGCGGCGCTCGGTGCGCTCGAGCACTTCGCCGCGGCTCGCGGAGGCGACCCCGCTGCCGACCGCTTGGTGGAAGACTGCGCGGCCATCCTGGACAAGGAGGTGTGGGTGCTGCAGCGCAACTTCGCGGAGATGACCGGTCACCTCGAGTCGGAGACCGCCATCCCCGTGCCGCGCCGCGCTCACTTCCGCCACGACGCCGCCGCCGCCGTCACGGCCGCGGTGGGCGTGGTGGACCGCCTGGCCGAGGCCTATGGCCGCGCCGGGATCTTCGAGAACGACCCAATCAACCGCTTCTTCCAGGACGCGCACGCCATCCGGGCGCATCACGCCAATCAGGTGGAGAAGCCGGCGGCCAACCTGGGCGGCATCCAGTTCGGCGCAAAGAACGCCGACTTCTTCATCTGACGTGAGCGCGCCTCGTCAGGGGCTCGGCGTGAGCGCGGGCAAGCCCAGCCAACAGGGCGTGCCCGCGGCGCTCTCTCGCATCTCCAGGATCAACGGTGCTTCCTGGCGCAGCAGCAGCGCGTCGAACGGCGCGAGCTCGAACTCGAGCTGCTGCTCGCCCGCCGTGCTGCGCTCGGTCACGGGAATGGCGTAGGCGATGCGGCCGTCGCGCGTGCGCGAGTAGGCCACGGCTTGCAGCGGAGGGATGGGGGTGACGTCATGGATCGCGACGCGCGCCCAGCAGCGCTCGAACGGGGACCCGGTTCGCCGTCCGCACGTGACCTGCACGGCGCGCACCCACCCGCCCGAGGGCAGCTGGACCTCCGCCAGGTCTCGCGTGGCGGCAACCCGCTCGGCGAACGCGGCGCGCTGCTCGGCTTCGTGTGCACGCAGCAGCGCGTCCACGCGTGCGCGGCGGAGCTGCACCTTGGGGTGGGTCCACGTGAGCCAGTCGGCCGCGTAGGACACCGCCTGGCGCGCGGCCTCGAAGCGACCCCACGCGATGCGAGGGATGCCGGCCTCGACGGAGGGCGGTGCCACCACGTGGCGCGCGATGGCCTGGTCCGCTGCGTAGAACAGGCTCGAGGCGTAGGACTGGACGAGCCCTTGCGCCTCGGCGACGCAGCTGGCGCGGAGCCCCTCTCCGTCGAGCGTGATCGGGAGAACGCCGGTGTACGTGCCTTCGAGGCGGCCGACCTCGTCGTGTGCGATGAAGTCGCGATCCAATACACGCAGGGTGATCCCATCGCCCACGCGCAGCGCCTGCACCGGGATCCCGAAGACGAACGAGGTAGCGTTGTCGGGCGCGATGGCCTGGAACGGGAGCGCGGGTCCCATGCGACCCAGCACGGTGAGGTCCGCATGCGCGCGACCCGCGTCCCGGTACTGCGGGGTGGGGTCGCTGGGACCGCCGGTGTTCGAGACCTCGCAGTAGATCAAGGTGGGGCCCAGCTCTCCTGGGCGCGAAGGGGCGAGCAGGCGCGCGTAGGAAGCGCTCGCGTCGGGCAGGTTGGGGCGGTGCGCTGGGGACTGGCCCGGCGTCGTGAAGTCGTTGGCCCACCATGGAACATCGCTCGGGAGCGGCTCCGGCGTGGCGGGCCACACCACCCGGGCGAGGTCGATGGGGTCCGCGGCGGGCGCTTCTTCGAACCGCGGCGCGTCGCCCTCCACCGGCGGCGGCAGGGGGGCCGCACCCCCGCAGCCCGCCTGAGGCAGCGCGGCCAGCAGGGCTACGCGCAACAGGAGGCCCATGCGTCGCGCGCCGACGCGCGGCACGGTCACCGCTGCACCTCGGCGTGCCGAGGGCAGCGCACCTCGTGGTCGTTCACCACGCCCACCGCCTGCATGCAGGCGTAGACGATGGTCGGACCGCAGAACTTGAAGCCGCGCTTCTTCATGTCCTTGGCGATGCGCTCGCTCAGCTCGTTCTTCGTGGGCGCGTCGCGCCAGCGCTTCAAGCGGTGGTCGATGGGCTTCCCGTCCACGAAGCCCCAGACGTAGTCCGCGAAGTCGAGGCCCGCGTCGCGCATGTCCAGGTACGCCTGCGCGTTTCCGATGGTCGCGCGGACCTTGGCGGGGCTGCGGATGATGCCGGGGTTCTCGAGGGCCTTCGCGATGCGCTTCTCGCTCCAGCGCGCGATCACCTCGGGCTGGAACCCGTCGAACTCCGCTCGCATGGACTCACGCTTGCGCAGGATGGTGATCCAAGCGAGGCCCGCCTGGAACCCGTCCAGCTGGAACTTCTCCCAGAGGGCGCGCGACTCGCGCTCCGGCACGCCCCACTCCTGGTCGTGGTAGGCGCGATAGAGCGCGTCCTTCTCGGGGGCCCAGCCACAGTGCAGCTCACTCATGCGCGGAGCGTCGCACCGTGACCGTGGGCCGTCGAGAGCGTTGGTCGGCGGGACGTGACCTCCGCCGACCCCGCCTCAGGGCGTGAGCTCGAGCGAGAGCACGGCGTACTCGAAGGTCCCCACGTCGCCCTCGCGCGCGTCACCCACGCAGAGCTGGTAGGTGCCGGCGGC
>CAZEAA010000082.1:0-18462 GCA_964510015.1 uncultured Sandaracinaceae bacterium | reverse complement strand
CGACGGAATGACCCTGGTGGAGTTCCGGCCCGTGACGGGTCGCACGCACCAGATCCGCGTGCATGCCCTCGCGGGGCTCGGCGCTCCGCTGGTGGGCGACCCCTTCTACGGCACCGCCGACGCGCGCGTCCCTCGCACCATGCTGCATGCCGCAGCGCTCACGGTGCAGCGCGGGGCCAAGGCGCCCATCGTGGCGCGCGCTCCGTGGCCCGCCGAGTTCTCGCGGCTGGGGTTCGAGCCACCCGCCTGATCGGGGCCCGACGAACTTCGCCCTGCGCGCGCGCCGATCTCATGTATACTTAGTGTAAACATACCCGGAGATCCCTTCCTGCATGCGCACTCCCATCTGCGAGACCCTCGGCATCGAGTTCCCCCTCTTCGCGTTCAGTCACTGCCGTGACGTGGTCGCCGCGGTGACCAACGCGGGTGGCTTCGGCGTCCTCGGCGCGCTCACCTTCACGCCCCAGCAGCTCGACGAAGAGCTCACGTGGATCGACGCGCACACGGGCGGTCGGCCCTACGGCGTGGACATCGTGATCCCCGCCAAGTACGTGGGCCGCGAGGCGGGCGACATGTCCAACGTGGACCTCAAGAAGATGATCCCGCCCGAGGTCTCGAAGTTCCTGAACGACCTGCTGGCCAAGCACGAAGTGCCCGAGCTGCCCGAAGGGTTCGGCGGCTTCTCCGAGATGCTGGGCTGGTCGGCCGGCGGCGGGCGCGCGCACCTCGAGGTGGCCATGAAGCACCCCATCCGCTTGCTCGTGAACGCGCTCGGGCCTCCCCCGGAAGACGTCATCGAGCTGGCGCACGCGCAGGGCATCTTGGTGGGCGCGCTGGTCGGCACGCCCGAGCAGGCGCGGAAGCAGAAGCAGGTGGGCGTGGACATCATCATCGCCTCGGGCACCGAAGCGGGTGGTCACACGGGCGAAGTGGCCAGCATGGTGCTCACGCCGCAGTGCGTGGACGCGGTGTACCCGACGCCGGTGCTCACGGCCGGCGGTGTTGGAACGGGCCGGCAGCTGGCGGCGGCGCTGTGCCTCGGCGCGCAGGGCGCGTGGACCGGGTCCATCTGGCTCACCACCAATGAGTCCGAAGAGGCCGAGTCCCTCATCGAGAAGCTGCTGGCCGCCACGTCGAGCGACACCATCCGCTCGCGCTGCCTCACCGGCAAGCCCGCGCGTCAGCTGAAGACCACCTACACCATGGCGTGGGAGGCCGAGGACGCACCCGACCCGCTGCCCATGCCGCTCCAGTTCATGGCCGTGGCCGACGCGAACAACCGCATCTGGAAGCACTCGCAGACCAACCACCCCACGGCGGGCAACCTCACCGGCATCGCGGTCGGCCAGATCGTGGGCATGATGAACAAGCGCCGCCCGGCGCGCGAAGTGGTGACGTCCATCGTGACGGAGTGCGCCGAGACGCTCGAGGCGCAGGCAGAGCTGCTGGCCCGCTCGAGCGGGTGAGGGGCGGCTACTCGATGAGCGCGGCGGCCCACGCCGGGAGGGGTGACACATGGGCTGTTACGTGGCCGCCGCGCACGGTCAGCACGGGCTCGAACGGATGGTGGAGCGCGCTGTTGTCCAGGACGCGCACCTGATCGCAGAGCGGGATCGCCGCCTTCAGGTTGGCGAGCGCTCGCGGGATGCGCTGCTCCACCTTGTCATGAGGAACGTGGTGGCCGCCTTCGCTCACGCGCTGGCTCACGCGGGCTTGGTTGAGCTGAGGCGTGCTCAAGTGCACGAACACGAGGATCACCTCGTAGCCCAGCGACTTGGCTCGGGCGACGAAGTCCACCTTGGATGGGTGTGAGAAGACCGTCTCGAAGCAGAAGCTGCGGCCGTCGCGCAGCAGCTCGGCGCGGAGCTCCTCGGCCACGCGCGCAGCCACGTAGCTCTTGCCCTCGGGGTCGTCGGGAAACAGCTCGCGCGCGATCACGTCGGCGTTCACGAAGGGCACCCCGCGCGGCTCGAGGCGTGTTCGGTAGAAGGTGCTCTTGCCGGCGCCATTGCCCCCTGCCAACAGCCACAGCTGCTTCTTCGAACTCACGCCTTCTTGGCCTGCAGAGCGACGAAGCTGCCATCTCGGAACTGCCCGAGCACCACGCGCCCATCACGGTGGTGTTGCTCCAGATAGCCCGGTCGCGTGCTGGACGGTTGGTAGCGCAGCGCGCTCGTCGTCACCGTGTCGGCCAGCTTGCCCGAGGCACGATCCGCGTCGAGTGCATCGAACACCGCGTCGGCATCGAGCGCGACTCCGCCGACGGGTTCCACGCGCAAGCGCGCGAGGCCTGTTCGAACCGACAACAACACCTCGGGTGTGAGCAGCTGGCTGACGCTGCGCCCGATGCTCGCCCAGTACTCGACCTGCTCTGCGGCGCTGCGGCGATGAAGTTCGCCTGCGGTCGTCGCCGCTTCCATGAGGTCGGCTTGGAGACGCACGGGAGAGAGAGCTTTGGCCATGGGGATCCTCTGTAGCAATCTGCTACAGTCACTCTACGGCACCGCTCCGATGCCCGTCAACTCGCCCAGCCAACCGAGGCGGGAGTCGGCGGACCGTCGCTCGAAATGGCCAGGTCCCGTGGGACCTGCGGGACGCGTTCGTTTGGTCTGGCTCCAGAAGTGGCGTCATGAATCGCGTTTGAGAAACGTGCTTCAGTGTGACTACGTGATGAGCGGAGATGGTGAAGCGCTGGTTATCCTGGATTGAACGCTGGTATCATCGGGTTCGAGTGGTCGCGCTGAAGTCGCTCGTCGTGTTTCCAATCGGAGCACGGCTTGCATCGCGAAATTGTTTCCGATCGGCGATGCTTCGACAAATATACTGAATTTAGTTCGCTTGATGGGAGCCGGGACGGATCGTCGTATCGTCGTGTTTCCAATCGAAACATGGCGATCGTCGCGCGAATGTTTCCGAACACGACACTCTTGTGGTAAGTGATTCAATTCCGTTCATCTGCCGGAAACGAGTGAACATACTGAAGTTTTCACGCCGCCGAAATGGAGCGGAAATGTGGGAAGCCCAGTGTCCGGCCATGAGCGAATCCAAGAAATCAAAAGTCGCTGCGAAGGCACCTCTTGGCCGTCGTGGTTTCCTCAAGTGGAGCGCCGCGGGGGTCGGCGCCGCCGTGCTCGGAACGGCGGGCTGCGGCGGTGACGAGCCGGCCGCCAGCCCAGCACAGGGAAACGTCAGCGGCACCGGACCCGAGATCTCGGAGGTGCGGCTCGGGATGATCGCGCTCACCGACTGCGCGCCCATCGTGGTGGCGCAGGAGCGCGGCTTCTTTCGGCGTCACGGCATCAACGCCACCATCGTGAAGGGCGCCAGCTGGGCGGCCATCCGAGACTCGCTGTCGAACGGCTCCATTCACGGCACGCACATGCTGCTCGGCATGCCGATAGCGTCCACGATGGGTCTGCTCGGCTCACCGCGCGTGCCCATGGTCGCCCCCTGGCTGCTCAGCCGGAACGGGCAGGCCATCACGCTCGCGAACCGCTTCAAGGGCCGTGTGGCAGCCGACCCCGCCGCCATGCTCCCGTTCGTGCAGGAGGCCAAGGCCGCGAACTCGCCGCTCACCTTCGCCATGACGTTCCCGCCCGGGACGCACGCCATGTGGATGCGCTACTGGCTCGCGGCCGGCGGCATCCACCCCGACCGTGACGTGGCGCTCGTCACCATCCCGCCTCCGCAGATGGTGGCCAACATGCGCGTGGACCGCATGCACGGCTTCTGCGTGGGGGAGCCGTGGAACGCTCGCGCCATCGCCGACGGCATCGGCTACACCGCCACCACCACGCAGGAGATGTGGCGGGACCACCCCGAGAAGGTGCTGGCCTTCCGTGAGGACTTCGCCGCACAGAACCCGCGCACCGTGAAGGCCATGCTGAAGGCGCTCCACGAGGCGAGCCTGTGGCTCGACCAGCCGGCCAACCTGCCCGAGCTAGCGTCCATCCTCTCGCGCACCACGTACGTGAACTGTGCCCCCGAGATCATCCTCCCGCGCCTGCAGGGGCACTACGACTACGGCGACGGACGCGTGTCCGAGCACACGCACGCGATGACGTTCCAGGCGCGAAACGCCAACCGCCCCCAGGAGAAGTACGCCGTGTGGTGGCTCACGCAGTTCCGCCGCTGGGGCATGGTCACGGGCACGCCCGACTACGCGGGTGTCGCGCGCAAGGTCATGCGCGGAGACCTCTACGACGGGGCCATGAGCGAGCTCGGGTACGCCCACGGGGGGGTCAACGACGAGCCCGAGACGCTCTTCGACGGACGCACCTTCGATCCAGCGCAGGCCGAGGCCTACGCGACCTCCTTCACCACCCACGGCGTTCGCAACAGCTGATCACGACTGGAGCATCCCCCTTGGACAACGCGCAGAACCTGAGAGTCCGGAACCTCCTCGAGAACCTCCTGCTCCCCTTCGTCGGCATCGGCGTGGTCATCGCGGGGTGGTCCATCGCTTCGTCGAGCTTCGCCGAGCAGCTGCCCTCACCGATGGAGACGTGGGAGGCCAGCAAGCTCTACGTGCTGGCCCCGTTCGAGAAGCGTGGCGAGCTGGATCAAGGGATCCTGCGGTTCACGTGGTACTCGTTGGTGCGCGTCATGGAGGGCTACGCGCTCGGCATGGCGCTGGCCGTGCCGCTCGGTCTGGTCTTGGGGGCCTCGAAGACCTTCGCGAAGGCGTTCGACCCCATCATCCAGATCCTCCGGCCGGTCTCGCCGCTGGCTTGGCTCCCGCTCGGCCTGGTGCTCTTCGGGCAGCCCGACCCGGCTGGCACGTTCACCATCGCCATGTGCTCCATGTGGCCCACGGTGATGAACACGGCGCTCGGCATCCGCTCCATCCCCGAGGACTACATGAACGTCGCGCGTGTGCTGCGGCTCTCGCGCGCAAAGACGCTGTTCAAGATCATGATCCCGGCCGCGCTGCCCTACATGTTCACCGGGTTCCGGCTGAGCCTCGGCATCGCCTGGCTGGTCATCGTGGCGGGCGAGATGCTCACGGGCTCCCCCGGCGTGGGTGGCTTCCTGTGGCAGGAGTACAACAGCCTCATCTACGAGCACCTGATCCTGTGCATCGTCACCATCGGCCTCGTCGGGTACCTGCTCGACCGCCTCATGGGCGCCATGGAGCGCTCGCTCTTCGCGAAGGTCTGACCGCACATGGCGTATCTCGAAGTGAAGGGTCTCGGAAAGTCGTTCGCGCGCGGCGGTGGCACGCTCGAGGTGCTGTCCAACGTGTCGCTGTCGGTCGAGAGGGGCGAGCTCGTCGCCATCGTCGGCTACTCGGGCTCGGGCAAGACCACGCTGGTGTCTCTGCTCGCGGGGCTCATGGAGCCGGACACCGGCAGCATCGTGCTGGATGGGAAGGCGGTGAGCGCTCCGGGGCGTGACCGCGCCGTGGTGTTCCAGAGCTATGGCTTGTTGCCATGGATGACGGTGCGGCAGAACGTGGCGCTCGCGGTGGATGCGGCCAACCGCGAACTCCCGAAGGCGGAGCGTGCGGCGCTCGTGGACAAGTACATCACGCTGGTGGGGCTCGCCCACGCGCACGACCGCAAGCCGGTGCAGCTCTCGGGCGGCATGAAGCAGCGGGTCGCGGTGGCCCGCGCGCTGTGCACGGACCCAGACGTGCTCCTGCTGGACGAGCCCTTCGGTGCGCTGGACGCGCTGACGCGCGCGGGCATGCAGCGGGAGATCGCGAGGTTGGTGCGCGAGAGCGGCAAGACGGCCGTGCTCATCACCAACGACGTGGAGGAGGCCATCCTGCTGGCGGACCGCATCATCCCGCTCTCGGCGGGCCCGCGCGCCACGCTGCTCGAGCCCGTCCCCGTCCCCTTCGCGTTTCCTCGTGACCGCCGCGAGCTCTCGCGGGAGCACGAGTACAAGGCCATCCGAGCGCACGTGCTCGCCACCTTGATCGCCAGCGCGAAGAAGCGCCCAGTCGACGTGGAGACCGAGAGCGTCGTTACGCCCTGCGCGAAAGAGGTGACCGCATGAGACGGGAGACGAAGTTCGTCGAGATCTGGCAGGTCACCAAGGAGTTCCCCACCAAGAACGGACCGCTCGCGGTGGTGAAGGACTTCGACCTGAGCATCGCGCGCGGTGAGCTGTGCTGCCTGCTGGGGCACAGCGGCTGTGGCAAGTCCACGGTGCTCTCGATGGTCGCGGGCCTGACCACGACCACCCGCGGCGGCATCGTCGTGGACGAGAAGGAGGTGGTCGCGCCGGGGCCCGACCGCGCCGTGGTCTTCCAGTCGCCCACGCTCTTTCCCTTCATGACCGCGCTCGGCAACGTGCGCCTCGCCGTGGACCAGGTGCACGCCAACAAGCCGGCGAGGGAGCGCGATGAGCTGGCGCGCCGGTACCTCGGCCTCGTGGGCATGGGCGACGCCGGTGCGGCGAAGCCCGCGGCGCTCTCCCAGGGCATGCGCCAGCGCGTGGGCATCGCGCGCGCCTTCGCGCTGTCGCCTCGCATGCTGCTGCTGGACGAGCCGTTCGGGATGCTCGACTCCATCACGCGCGTCGAGCTCCAGCAGACGCTCGTGGACATCTGGTCGGAGCACCAGATCACCGCGCTGATGGTCACCCACGACGTGGACGAGGCGCTCTTCCTGGCGGACCGCATCGTGCTCATGACCAACGGCCCCGAGGCCCGCGTCGGCAAGATCATCGACGTGCCCTTCGCGCGGCCGCGCGACCGCTTCGCCGTGATCGAGGACCCCCGCTACGACGTGTTGCGGGACGAGATGCTCGCGTTCTTGGAAGAGCACGACCCGCACGCGGCGGTCGCATGAGCGCGCCACGGCACAGGGGGTGTCCCCGTGTGCCAGGGCTCCGAGCGGCGAGGTCGCCGCGGTCCGCAGACCTCTGCAAAGCACGCTGTCGGTCGGTCTTCGGCCTGCCCGGTTTCGGGGTTCGTTTCAGTGAGGAGGCCGAGGCATCGGCTCGGCAGGAGTTCGAGATCAACACAGGAGTTTCCGTGAACACCACGGATGGAGTGCCAGCATGACTACGACACGACGCGCCGCACACTCGAGCCGGGGCATGGCCCCGGCGCTCGCCACCCTGACGTGGCTCCTCGCATCACCGCTCGCCGCGCAGACCGACCCGCCCGCCGAGACGCCCGCACCTGTCGCGCCTCCGAATGACTCGGTGACGCTGGTCGCGCCGCTCGAGCCCGTGCCCCCGCCTCCCCCACAGGTGGCGGCGCCGCCTCCGCCGCCGGTCGCGCCGCCGCCGCCGCCTGCCGCGTCGTTCCCGTTGCGACCGACGGCCTCGATCTTCGTCCGGCCCGAGGTGCGTCAGGGCTTCGCGGAGCTCGGCCCGCTCCCCCCGCTCGTGGCCACCACCGCCAGCGACCTGGTCCGCTACCGGTTTCGTCTCGGCCTGACGCTCGAGCCCATCGACCTCGGGCGCGTCACGGTCAGCGCGCGCATGGCGCCGCAGGCCGCGGGCCTCGGGTGGGCCAGCGGTAGCACGCTCACGGACGTGGCCCTGAACCTCCATGAAGGCGTCTTGCTCTTGAACACCGCGCGGCTCGCCTTCGAGATCGGCCGATTCGAGATGGCCTACGGCGAAGAGATGATCATCGGTCCTGTCGGCTGGCACCACATCGGCCGTGCCTTCGACGGCATCCGCATGCGGGCGAAGGTGGGCACTGGTGCAGCCTACGTGGACGTGTTCGCGACCCAGCTCATCGAGAACCTCGACACGAACTTCGCGGCGGGTGACGTGCTCTTCTTCGGCGCCTACGCGGGCCTCGGGCCTCTCTTGAAGGAGGGGCTGGACCTCGATGTCTACGCCCTCGAGCTGCTGACGGCGGAGGACCCGACCCCGCCGCCCACGATGCCGCCTGCGCCGCCGGCGCCCGCCAACCTGCCTCGCCTCTCCACCACGACCCTGGGCTCCCGCGTGCGATACCGTGCGGAGGCCTGGGACGTGCGCGCCGAGGCCGGCGTTCAGCTCCAGACCAGCTCCGCCGCCGGCGCGGATCTGGCGCTGGCCTACCACGCGGACGCCGAGGTCGGGCTCCGCTTCGGGACGCGCTTCCGTCTGAGCGCCCACGCGCTGTTCGCCAGCGGGGCGAACGGCGACAACGTGGCGGCGTGGAATCAGCTGTTCCCCACGGCGCACGCGTTCTTGGGCCTGAGCGACATCATGGGCGCCCGCAGCAACGTGGTGGCCGGTGTGCTCCACGCATGGGGTCAGCTCGCGGAGGGGCTGACGGGCAACATCGACGTGCACGTCTTCGCGCGGCCGGAAGGCGCCACGTCGGGCTACAGCGGTCTCGAGACGGACGTCGGGCTCGGCTGGACCATCGGTCGTGGGCTCGTGCTTCGCGGCATGTACGCGCTGTTCGTGCCGTCGGAAGACGCGTACGCCACGTCCAGCCCTGCCCACTACGCGGAGCTGGAGCTGCGCTACACGCTCACCCCGCCGCCTCCCGCGCCTCCCACGCCTCCCACCCCGGCCAGGTAGGCCTGCCGGGGGGCGCGATCGGCCAAACCGCGTTACGTTGGCGCCGTGAGTGAGCTAGTCCAGCTGAGCGGCAAGCAGCAAGCGCGATCCGGGCGCGGTCCTGGTCGTGGCCCCGGTAGCGCGGACGACCGCCTGACCGCGTTCCTGCCCACCACCCGCGAGGAGCTCGATGCGCGCGGCTGGGACGCCATCGACGTCCTGATCATCAACGGCGACGCCTACGTGGACCACCCGGCGTTCGGCGGCGCGCTGATCGGCCGCTTCCTCGAGGCGCGTGGCTTCCGCGTGGGGATGATCGCCCAGCCCGACTGGAACGATCCGAGCTCGCTGCTGCGCCTGGGGGTGCCGCGCGTGATGGTGGGCATCACGGCCGGCAACCTGGACAGCATGCTGAACAAGCTGACCGCCCAGAAGAAGGTGCGCTCGGACGATCAGTATTCGCCGGGCGGACAGACCGGCTCGCGCCCCAACCGCGCCAGCATCGTGTACTCGAACCTCGCGCGCGCGGCCTTCGCCAAGCACGGCGTGCCCATCATCCTGGGCGGCATCGAGGCGTCGCTGCGGCGCATCGCGCACTACGACTACTGGAGCGACCAGGTGCGGCGCGGGATCCTGTTGGACGCCAAGGCCGACATGCTGATCTTCGGCATGGCCGAGCGCCCTGTGTGGGAAGTGGCCGAGCGCCTGCGGGCGGGCGAGCCCATCGCGCAGATCCGCGACGTGCGCGGCACGTCGTTCGTGATGGCGAAGGGCACCTGGGAGCACCTGCCGAAGAGCACCAAGGTGCGCGATGGGAAGCCGCTGTGGTTGCCCAGCTACGAGCAGGTGAGCACCGACCTGAACGCCTTCTCCGAGATGAGCGGGCACTTTCAGAAGGAGACCAACCCCGGCAACGGGCGCGTCTTGATCCAGCCGCATGGCGACCAGGCGCTGTACTTCAACCCGCCGGCCGAGCCGCTCGACACCGCGCTCATGGACGAGCTGTACGACATGCCGTTCCAGCGCGCGCCGCACTTCGGGTACACGGACAAGATCCCCGCGTTCGAGACGGTGAAGCACAGCATCGTCACCATGCGCGGCTGCTTCGGGGGCTGCTCCTTCTGCTCCATCACCGAGCACGAGGGCCGCGTCATCCAGAGCCGCAGCGCCGAGAGCGTGCTGCGCGAGGTGCGCGCGCTGCGCCGCATGGGCGACTACCGCGGCGTGATCAGCGACGTGGGTGGGCCCACCGCCAACATGTACCAGATGAAGTGCCGCGAGGAGACCATCGAGCGCTCTTGCCGGCGCCTGAGCTGCGTGCACCCGAAGGTCTGCGAGAACCTGGTCACCGACCACAAACCGCTCATCCAGCTGCTGAAGAAGGTGCGCGAAGAAGACGGGGTGAAGAAGGTCTTCATCGCGTCGGGGGTGCGCTACGACCTGGCCGAGCGCTCGCCCGAGTTCGTGCGCGAGCTGGCCAAGCACCACACGGGTGGGCAGCTGAGCGTGGCCCCCGAGCACGTGGACGACGACGTGCTCGACAAGATGAAGAAGCCCGGCGCCGAGAGCTACGAGCGCTTCGCCGACATGTTCGCGTGCGCCACCGAGGACGCGGGCAAGGACCAGCACCTGGTGCCCTACTACATCTCGGGGCACCCGGGCTCCACGCTGGCCAGCATGATCAAGCTCGCGCTGTACCTGAAGGCGCGCGGGCTGCGGCCGAGGCAGGTGCAGGACTTCATCCCCACGCCCATGTCCATGGCCACCAGCATGTACTACACGGGCCTCGACCCGCAGACGCAGCAGCCGGTGTACACGGCGAAGACGCTGCGCGAGAAGCGCATGCAGAAGGCGCTCCTGCAGTATTGGGACGTGTCGCAGCACGACCTCGCGCGCGAGGCGCTGATCCAAGCGAAGCGCGGGGACCTCATCGGCAGCCGCGAGCAGTGCCTGGTGCCGCCGGCCACGGGCAAGGGCGCGCTCAGCATCCACGAGCGCCGCAAGCAAGAGGCCGGGCGCGAAGGGCAGCAGGGTCGTCTCGGCAAGCGCGGCGCGGGCACGCGTCCGGCGCGCCCCGCGAAGCCGCCCCGCCCTCGCTGACGGCGCGGGCCGGCCATGCGTTCCAACCAGGGTCGCGGTGTTGTAGGCTGCCGACCGATGAGCGCACACCCCTATTGGCAGCGTGGGTACTGGGCGGCGCCGGTCGCTTCTGCGCTGCCCGACGTGGAGGACCTGCGGAGCCACCTGAACGCGGCGGTGGCCGGCAGCCGGCACGCGGCACCCCTCAACCGCACCTGGCGACACGACGAGATGCGCGACCATCCGCTGCGCGAGTGGGCGCGCGCGCTCGGCACGCGGCAGGCCATCCTCGACGCGGTCGCGTCGGCGATCGGGCCGGACATCTACCTGCGCAACATCGACGTGATTCGGCTGCGGCCGCTCTCGGTGCTGCCCTCGGGCTGGCACGTCGACCGCGCGGCCCGCAACGAAGAGTCCGACGGGGCCGTGTCCGTGTGGCTCGGGCTCTGCGACGTGACCCGCCGCAACGGCTGCCTGCAGCTGGTCCGAGGCTCCCATCGCGAGCCGGTCGGTCCTCCGCGCGACGTCGCCGACATGTTCCACGGGCTGACCAAGGTCGACCCCGAGCTGCGGGACCACTCGCACCTCGCCCCTGGTGAAGTGATCTACTCGGAGCTCGCCGCCGGTCAGTTCTCGCTGCATCACCCGAACACGTGGCATCGCGCCAGCGCGAACCTGACGCGTCGCTACCGCGATGCCGTGGTCTTTCGCTTCTTCTCGGCCCGGCTGACGAACGCCGCCGCGGGCTGCGGCGAGGCGCGCTTGGTGGCGGGTCGCGACCGGGCGCGGGCCTTTCGTTCGCTCGAGGACGCCCCGCTCCGGATCGTCTGACTTCTGCGGGGTCGTCCGCGTTGACGCGAAGCCTCGCTGCGGCTGTACTCCGCGCATGCCTGGCGTCGACTCCTCCCGCTCCTTCGTGCCCCTCCGGCTCGCCATCCTGACCGTGTCGGACACGCGCACGCTGAGCACTGACACCTCGGGCGCCATTCTCGCCGAGCGGGCGCAGCAAGCCGGCCACCACGTGGTGGTGCGCCGCGTGGTGCCCGACCTGCGTGACCTGGTGGAGGCGCAGTTGCTGGCGTGGGCCGAGAGCGGCGACGTGGACGTCACGCTCACCACCGGAGGCACCGGCCTGACCGAGCGCGACATCACGCCCGAGGCGGTGCACGCGGTGTGCGACAAGCTCATCCCGGGCTTCGGCGAGGTGTTCCGCACGCTCTCCATGCGCAGCATCGGGCTGTCCACGCTGCAGTCGCGCGCCACCGCGGGCGTGTGCCGCGGCATGCCCATCTTCGCGCTGCCGGGCAGCAACGGCGCGTGCCGCGACGCGTGGGACGAGATCCTGGTGCACCAGCTGGACATCCGCTACCGTCCTTGCAACCTCGCCGAGATCGCGCCCCGTCTGCGCCGGGACCCCTCGCCGCGTCCCGAGTGTGTGGTGCCCGGCGACGCCGAGGCGCTGCGCACCGAGCTGCTGCTCGCGCTGGCCACGGGGGATGCGGCGGCGCTGCGCGCTTGCTTCGGAGAAGGCAGCACGCTGCTGGTGCCCGGGCGCGCACCGCTGACGGACACGGCCGGACGCGAGGCCTGGCTCGGGGGGACGCCGCGCGGAGCTGGGTACCGCCACGAGGGGCTGTGCGCCGTGAGCTACGAGCCGGGTCAGCTCGCCGCCCGGGACGTGGCGTTGCTGCACCTCGGCCCCGAGTCGGCCTACGTGATGAGCGCCACCCTCCGGCGCCAGCAGGGCCGTGCGGTGTACTCGCTCTTGCACCTCGCCGAGCCGCCCCGGTGATGTACGAAGGGGTGCGTGCAAACCCACATGCCTCGTGCTACCCGTGCGCGATGCAGCTGCGCAGCATGATGGTCTTGGCGCTGGTGTCGGGGGTGTTCCATCCCGCCTTCGTGCGCGCCGACGCGCCGCGCGCCGAGGTGCCGCGCGCCATCATGATGGCGCCCATGGGTGACGCGGACACCGAGATGACCAACAACGCGGTCACCGAGGTGCGCGCCACGCTCGAGCATCAGGGTGTGGTGTTCGTCACGCCGCCGCGCGGGCTCTCGCTCGTGTGCGAGACGCAGGCGTGTCGCGCCAACGCCGCGGTCGAGGCGGGCGCCACCATCGCCGTCACGGTGCTGGTCTGGCGGCCCACCTCGTTCCGCGCCGAGGGCCGCGTGGAGGTGGCCCTCACCGACGTGGCCGGCGAGACGGTGGGCGCCGAGGTGGACTTCGCAGCCGACGAGCTGCTGGCTGCGGTGCAGGCCGCGCGCGGTGCCTTCGAGGGTCTGGGCCGGCGCGCGCGCGTGGCGCTCGAGATCACGGGCCTCGACGGCGCCGCCGTGCTGGTGGACGGCCGGCCGGTGGGCACGGTGCCTTACCGCGGCAGCCTCGGGACGGGCGCGCACCGCATCCGCGTGGTGGTCAACGGCCAGGTGCTGCTGACACAGGAGGTCAACGTGGAGCAGGGCGCCGAGCCCATCCTGCTGCGCGTGGAAGAGGCCGACGCGGAAGACGAAGAGGCCGACGACGACGGTGCGCCGCGGCAGAGCTCGCCCGCGCTCATGGCCGCCGGCACGGGGCTCGGCGTGGCGGGCGTGGGCGCCGTGCTGTGGGTGGTGGTCGAGGCCGCGCGCAGCGGCTGCAGCGAGCGCAACGCGGTGGACGAGTGCACGCAGCAGCGGGAGCTGCGTCGCGGGCCCGCGGTGGCCGTGGGCGTGCTCGGTGCCGCCATGCTCGCCACGGGTGTGGTGCTCGTCATTCGCTCGCGCGGTGACGCTGAGAGCGGCCCCGAGGTGAGCGCGCGCGTGTCGCCCACCAGCGCTTCGCTCCGCGTTGCCTTCTGAGCTGCAGCGCGGCTGGGCCGCGGCGCTCCCGCACGCGATGCGTGAGCCCGGTCAGCGCCGCGTGAAGCGCTGGTGCACCACCATCCACTCGTTGCCCTGGTCGTAGCCGAACAGCTCCGCACACGACAGGAAGAAGATGCGCCAGCGCTGGTCCCAGAGGGCCGCGTCCTGGCCGTAGACGCCCTCGAACAGGGTGCGGATCTCGGCGCGCGCCGCGTCGTGCCGCGCGAGCCAGGCCTCGGCCGTCTTCGCGTAGTGCGTGCCTGAGAAGCGCCGCTCGTCCTCGAGCACCAGGTCCTGCTGGAAGCGCGCGAACAGGTCCGCCGAGGGCATGATGCCGCCGGTGAAGAAGTGGCGCGCCATGAAGTCGCCCTCGCCCTCGGGCTCGAACGGGTAGGCCAGCTCGCGGTGGCAGAACACGTGGAAGCACGCGCCGCCGCCCGGCCGCAGCCAGCACGCGATGCGGGCGAACACGGCCTGGTGGTTGCGCACGTGCTCCAGCATCTCCACGCTCACGCAGCGGTCGAACGTGCCCTCGGGGAGCTCCAGCGTGTTCACGTCGGCCGTGAGCAGCGTGACGTTGGTGAGGCCCAGCGCGCGCAGCTTCTCGGTGACGTAGAGCCGCTGCGGCGCCGAGTTGGACACGCACGTGAAGCGCGCGTTGGGGAAGCGCGCCGCCATGAACAGCGTGAGCGAGCCCCAGCCGAAGCCCAGCTCCAGCACGTGCTCCCCGTCGCGGATGCCCGCGAACGCCACGGTCTCGCGCAGCATGGCCTCCTCGGCGGCCTCGAGCGTGGTGACCCCCTCCGGGAAGTAGCAGCTCGAGTACTTGCGCTGCGGTCCCAGCACCAGCTCGAAGAAGCGCGGCGGGAGCTCGTAGTGCTGCTGGTTGGCCGCGTCCGTGTGCACCGCGATGGGCCCCGCGCGCAGTCCGGCCAGCAGCTCTCGAAAGCGCGCGTGCGTCGCCTCGCTGCCACCACGGCGCTCGTGGCGCAGGCGCTCGGCGCACAGCGCGCGGATGCCGAGGCGGATCACGGCGTCGGGCAGGATGCCCCGCTCGGCGGCCTCGATGGGCGACAGGGCGTGGCGCTTGGCCACGCGCAGCGCGGGCTCGATCAGCTCGGTGGCGTTGATCATGGGGTCACCTCGGTGTGGAGCTCGGGCACGAACTGCGCGCGCCGGTTACCGGGCTTCGCGAACAGCAACTGCACGTTGGAGAGGCGCCGCTCCTCGAAGCCCCCCTCGCAGTAGGCCAGGTACAGGGTCCAGAGCCGCAGGAAGCGCTCGTCGTAGCCGAGGGCGCGCACCTCGGGCTCGTGCGCCACGAAGCGCTGGCGCCACTCGTTCAGCGTGCGCGCGTAGCTGGGGCCCAGGTCTTCGAGCGAGGTCACGCGCAGGTCGGTGGTGCGCGCCATGGCGTTGGTCATCACGCTCACGCTGGGGATGAAGCAGCCCGGGAAGATGTAGCGCTTGATGAAGTCCACGCTGCGCCGCGCGGCTTCATAGCGGCTGTCTTCGATGGTGATGGCCTGCACCAGCGCGAGCCCGGTGGGCGCGAGCAGGCTCGACACCTTCGCGAAGTAGGTGTCCAGGTACTCCGCGCCCACGGCCTCGATCATCTCGAGCGACACCAGCTTGTCGTAGGTGCCGCGCAGGTCGCGGTAGTCCTCGAACAGCACCGTCACCTTGTCGGCCACGCCGGCCTCGGCGATGCGCTCGAGCGCCAGCTCGCGCTGCGCCTGCGAGATGGTGGTGGTGGTGACGCGGCAGCCGTAGTGCTTGGCGGCGTGGATGGCCATGCCCCCCCAGCCCGTGCCGATCTCCACCAGGTGATCGCTCGGGCGGAGATCCAGCTTCACGCAGATGCGGTCGAGCCGCCGCGCCTGAGCGCGCTCGAGCGTGTCGTCGTCCTCGGTGAAGAGCGCCGACGAGTACATCATCGAGTCGTCCAGGAACAGGCGGAAGAGGTCGTTCCCGAGGTCGTAGTGCGCCGCGATGTTCTTGCGGCTCCCGGCGCGCGTGTTGCGGTTCTGCGCGTGGTAGCGGTCCAGCAGGGCGCCGCCCAAGCGCGCCAGGCCACCTTGCTCCACGCCGTCCAGCACGTCGGTGTTGCGCACGAACAGGCGCACCAGCGCCACCAGGTCGTCGCAGCGCCAGGTGCCGTCGCCGTAGCTGCCGCACACGCCCACGCTGCCCTGCGACGCCGCGGCGAAGTAGAAGGCCTCGGTGTCGGCCACGGTGACCTCGGCGTGCAGCCCGTCGGGGCTCGGCGCGCCCAGGCGCATCACCCCGAAGGCATCGCGGATGACCAGCTCGCCGTGGCGCATCGCCGTGAGGCGCGCGAGCAACCGGCCGCGCAGGAAGCGCACCAGCGAGGCGTTGCGTGGCGTCGCCAGGTGGAGCTGGGTGGTGGTGCTGTGCGTGGTGCTGCTCACGGGGTGGCCCTCCTGAATTTGGGGTGCTCGTAGAAGGGGTTGCGCTTCAGGTACACGCGCAGCGCCTCGTAGTGGATGCCGGCCATCACCTTCAGCGTCATGGGCGGGAGGCGCAGCAGCGCGCGCGCGACGGTGCCTGCCGTCAGCGGCTCGCGCTCGGTCAGCAGCGTGGCCTCGAAGACCTTCTCGCCCGCACGCAGCGCGTCCATGTGCACGTCCAGGCGCTCGGTCGGCGGCGTGAAGCGCCACACGTAGCCCAGCTCCATGGGCAGGAACGGCGACACGTGGAACACCTTGTCGAACGCGAACGAGAGCCCGTCCCGGCCCGCCCGCTCCGCTTCCCGCGCGCGCAGCACGTAGGCGTGGCGCTCCTTCCACGGCGTGTTCGTGATCTCGGCGACGATGGTGTCGAGCGTCGTGCCGTCGGCTTCGAAGCAGTAGTAGAAGGTGACGGGGTTGAAGCAGTAGCCGAGGTAGCGCGGGTGGGTGAGCATGCGCACGGGCCCCGTCGGCGTGTGCCCCAGCGTCTCCTGCACGCGCGCGAGCACCGCTTGCTTCAGCGGCACGCGCGGGTCGCCCAGGTAGTCGGCGCGCCGGAACGACAGCAGGTTGGGGCGCTCCACCGAGAAGAACGGCAGGCGCCGCGCCACCTCGGGCAGCTCGTCCAGGTCCAGGTAGAACAACCCCAGCGTGTAGTCGAAGGCGTGCGGCTTGGGCGCCAGCCGCTGGTGCCGCACGGTGCCGGTGTAGAGCGCGCTCTCGAGCGGTGCAGCGGTCATCCGAACGTGACCCCCAGGCGCGCCGCCACGTTCACCGCGCTGCGGAAGCCGTCTTCGTGGAAGCCGAAGCCCAGGTACGCCCCCGCGAAGTGCGTGAAGCGCCCCTCGTCCAGCTTGCCCAGCCGCTCGGCCGCGGCCACGCCCTCCTTGGTGAACACCGGGTGGTCGTAGCGCATGCGCGCGATGAGCTTGTCCGGGTCGATGCCGTCCGAGCGGTTGAGCGTGACGATGAACGGCTCCGGCGAGCGGATGCCCTGCAGGAGGTGCATGCCGTAGCTCACGCTGCACGGCTCGTTCGGGTCCTCGGGCACCAGCGCGTTCCACGCGGCCACGGCCTTTGGGTTTCGCGGCAGGAGGCGCTGGTCGTGGTGCAGCGCCACGTCGTTCGCCACGAAGGGCAGGGCGGACAGCAGCTTGCGCTCCACCGGGCTCGGGTCGGCCAAGAGCGCGAGCGCCTGGTCCGCGTGGCAGGCGATGATCACGTGGTCGAAGCGCGCCTCGCCCAGGCGCGACGCGACCGTGACGCCCGCGTCGTCGCGCGTGATGCGCAGCGCTGGCGTGCTGGTGTGGATGACCGCGCTGGTCTCGCCCACGCGCGCGAGGATGGCCTTCACGTAGCTGTGCGAGCCGCCCTCCACCACGCGCCACGTGGGGCGCCCGGTGAACGACAGCATGTGGTGGTTGGCCATGAAGCGCACCAGGAAGGCCATGGGCATCTCGAGCGCCTGGCCGTGGGGGCACGACCAGAGCGCCGAGGCCATGGGGATGAGGTGCTCGTCGCGGAACGCGGCCCCGTAGACTTCCTCCCACTCATGGTGAAGACACGACCGCGCTTCGTGGTCCTGTCCGCGCGCGTGGGCAGCGTGGGCGACAATCGCTTGGGCGGTTGGTACGGCTACCGAGCGTCGAAGGCCGCGCTCAACATGGGCGTGCGGAACATCGCCATCGAGCTCGAGCGTCGAGGCGGCGGCGGGGTCGCCATGCTGCTGCACCCGGGCACCGTGGCCACCGCGCTGAGCGAGCCCTTCGCGGATCCGAGGCACCACAAGGTGTTCACCGTGGAGGAGGCCGTGGGCTTCCTCTTGCCGCTCATCGACGCGGCCGCCGCTGCGCAGAGCGGGCGCTTCTTCGCGTGGGACGGCGCCGAGATCCCGTGGTGACGCGGTGTCCCGCCAACGATTCCCTCGTTCGGATGAACCTCTGATATCCTCCGCCCTCTCGTACACAGGACGGAGTCAGCATGAATCAGGGAATGTCTCAGGGCGGCGGCGGCAACAACACGATGAAGATGGGTGCAGATCACTGGCTGAGCACGAGGGGCTGTTAATCTCCGTCGCTGCGTGATAGCGAGGAGCATGACCAAGAGGAAGGCCGTCAGGCCCAAGCTGGGTGGGGTAGCTCGTCCGCTCCCTGCGCAGGATGCCAACGAAGCACGCGTCATGGAAACTGCGCGGAGCGCCTATCGCCTGGCGAAGAAGCAACTGCATGACGCGCGGGATCCGGCTTCGTCGAAGGCTGCTTATGAGGCTGTGTGGGCTGCGGTGGACGAGGTCGGCAAGGCCATCGTGGAGTCCGTGGAGGGCGACGAGGCCGACGAGGACCCTGACGAGTTCTCCGATGCGGAGGGGGCGGTCTGGAAACGCGTGACCGAGGATCCGGCCGACTATCACTCGCTGCGCGGGACGATTCGTGTACGTCGCAAGCGGCATCGCTCGGTGCGCAATGGCCCCACGCGGTGTCTGTTCGAAGAGCGCCGCGGCGTGATGGCGCGGAACACGATGCCCGACCTCGGCGAGGCGATGCTGCGCACCTACGCGGAGGTGCCCGGAGACGAGTCGGCGAAGCTGCTGTCGACTCTGACGGGA
>CAZEAA010000081.1:0-18525 GCA_964510015.1 uncultured Sandaracinaceae bacterium | reverse complement strand
GCGTACAAGCCGTTACAATCAAACGCGCCTTCCGTGTTGCCACATTGGAAGCTGCCACAAGTATTGAGCGTTGCCGACGCGCACTCGTCGACGTCAGCGCACGTGGTACCTGCCGTGCCAGCGCCCGTGAAGCCGGCATCGCAGTCGCACGTGAAGCTCGTGGCGCCGTTCACGCAGACCCCGTTCCCGCAGTCCGCCGTGAAGCAGAAGTCGAAGGCGTCGCAGGTGCGGCCGAGGCGCCAGGGCAGGCACTCGCAGACGCCTCCCTCCACGGGATCCATGGTGCACCTCCCGAAGGCGCCGCAGGGCGTGTCCGCGCAGTCCAGCTGGGGCTCCACGTTGCCATCCGCGACGCCCAGGTCGAGCGCCACGTTGGCGTCCCCGCAGCCCAGAGCCAGCGTGCCGAGGGTCAACGCACACACAAAACCCAGGACCGCAGAAGCTCGCCGTGCTTCCGTTGTCGTCGCCGCTGCTTTCGTCATCCAAGTTTTCCGGGGGGAAGGACAACGCTAACAGGTTTGGTGACGTTTCGCCCACCGTTCCGCGGTGAACGAGCCGGGTTGGGGCTCGGCCGTTTCAGGTTTCAGCGGGGGCTGCCGGCCATGGCCACGGTGGCCACCCGCATCTGGGCTTCGTAGGCGCGCGACGTCCGCGGGTCGCGCAGGGGATCGCTGACCCCCCAGGCCACGAGCGTCTGCAGGACGCGCGAGTGGACGTCCAGCACGGCCAGCTGGCTGCGGGTGCAGGCCGGCTCGACGCTCTCGGTGGCCTCGGTGCTCACCGCGTTCGCCTCCTGATGGAGCGTGCTCACGCAGCGCTCCTGCGCGTAGCGAGCCGTGGCGTAGGCGTCCAGCACGCGTCCCGTGGCCTCGTAGGCCTGCGCCATGCGGTGCGCGATGATGGGGTCCTGCATGATGGACGGGTCCCCCGAGCGGAGGACGGCCACGGCCAGGCCCGGCCGCTCCAGGTCCAGGTACGTCTCGGCCAGCCGGCGGGCGAGGGCGCGGTTGCCCGGGTCGGTGGCGAACGCGTCCTCGAGGCGGGTGAGGGTGGCGGTCCCGGGGTTGCGCTGGTCCAAGTCGGAGGCCGGCTCTGCGTTCTGGAGAGAGGCGAGGGTGGCAAGAATCCCGACGAATATCAGCGCGTTGCATCTTGCTTCCACGGACTCTCCTGCTCTGTGTACGCGGGTGACGCGCCTCGAACGCCTGTTGGACAGTCTTCCCGCCGAGAAGTTCCCTGTCCAACGCGATTTCTTCTTCGGTGCTACGACCCCGACACCCACGACCTTCCTTGGGACGCTCGCGGGAGCCTGCTATAGCGCCCGGGTGACCTCGACCCCACCCCCAGCGCCACCCGAAGCCAGCCCCCGCGCGGCCCTGATGGCCGCCATCTTTCTCACGATGGCGGGCGTGTACGGCATCGGTCACGGCGTGGAGTCCATGAGCGCCCCGCGCGCGGTCGAGACGTCGGCTGCCACCAACGAAGAGCTGCGTGAGGCCCTCTTCGCCGTTCAGGGGAACCCGTCGGCCGCGGCCCTCGGAGCCAGCAACATCCTCGTCTCCTTCCTGCTGATCGTGGCCAGTATGCTGATCACCACGCGTCGCCCGAGCGCCCTGTGGTTCGTGCACCAGGCGATCCTCGCGAACCTGCTCTTCATCGTGGCGCGCGGGGTGGTGGAGACGCACTACCTCTGGTCGCTGGGGTCGGCGCTCGATCCCATCGGGCGGGACGCCTACGAGCGCACGCAGGCCTGGCCGGCGAGCCCCGGGCCGCCGCCGGACTTCACGGCCATGACGCGCTCCGGGATGCTCTTCAGCCAGGTGCTGGTGGGCTTCCTGAGCGGCGCGGTGCACCTGTATCTCGGCTGGAAGGCCACGCGCCCCGGCGTGCGCGCGTTCATCGAGTCCCCCCGCCTCGAGCGCTGAACCCGGCTGGGTTCAGGTCGCCTCGCGCAGGCGTGCGTAGTCCTCGGTGAGGGCGAAGTACCAGCCGAGCGCACGGTAGACGCCCACCGGCGCGAGCGCTTCGAGGATGCGGTCCACCCGCACGTCGCGGGCGCGCCCGAGCGCGCGGTCCACCGGCAGCAGACGCTGATGCGCCTCGCGGTGCGCTGCGGGGATGTCGGTGGTCAGGTCGTGTGCGCGGGTCAGCAGGGCTAGCGCGCCCTCGAAGTCACGCGCGGCCACCCGCGCCTCGGCGTCGTTCCAGAACGCGCGGGCGTCCCGCAGGCGCTCATCGGCGCTGTAGCCAGCGGGAGGCGGCATCGCTCAGAGCACCCCGACGGAGATGCCGAGCGCGTCGAGCGCGGCGCAGCGGTCCTGTCGGAAGGCGTCGTCCACACTGGACGGGTCGTCGATGCGCATGTACTCGTGCGTCTCGGCGGTGAAGCGCGGCCAGCCTCCCTCGAACTCGGGCACGCCATCCCGGGCGAACGAGCTCCACGCCGTCTGGGTGCGCACCACGGTGCGGTCCTCGCGCTCGCCCCGCATCGCCGCGAAGAGCGAGAAGCGGTCCAGCGTGCCGAACACGTACGGAAGCTCGAAGCCGTGACCCACGCCGAACGTGTCGGCTTGGTTCCCCACCACGTGCTGGAACTCGTAGAGGTAGACCTCACGTCCCGCGGCGGCGGCGGCCTCGGCGATGGAGAGCGCGTCGCACGCGAACGAGCGATCCGTGGCGAAGGCCTCGAAGGCGCGCGGCGCGTCTTCTGCCGTGGTCACGTCGTACAACTCCATCAGCGCGTCGGCCGTCTCCTCGTCGTTGCCCACGGCGCTCAGAAAGTGGGCGCGAATCGCGTCGGTGGTGGCCGGGCGCGTGGTGCCCAGCAGGAACACCGTCATCTCGTTCAGGTTGGAGCCCACCATGAGCGGGACGTCGATGCCCGCCCCGTCGGCGAGCAGCTGCGCCGGCGAGTCGCTGAAGGTCGCGCCGTCGATGGCGGGCCCGTACGGCGCGAAGCCGAGGCCCGAGGCGTCTTGCATGACGGCGTCCAGGATCTCCTGCGACGTGAGCGCGCGCAGGCAGCTGAGCTCGTCCGGGCCCGTGCAGCCGAGCCGCTCCACCAGCGTGTCGCCGACGTCGAACGTGCCGCGCGAGCCTCCGCGCAAGGGCGACGCGCTGCAGCCGCCGCTCTCGATGATGCCGCGGTGGAAGAGCCCCTCGGCGCCATCCGCCGCCAAGAGCGAGCAGACGGCCGAGCCGCCGGCCGACTCACCGAAGATGGTCACGTTGTCGGGGTCGCCGCCGAACGCCGCGATGTTGGCCTGCACCCAGCGCAGGGCGGCCAGCATGTCGAGGATGCCCATGTTGCCGGCGCCACCGTCGAGGCTCTCGCGCTCGGCCTGCAGCGCCTCGGTGGACAGGAAGCCCAGCGCGGCGAGGCGGTAGTTGATGCTGACCACCACCACCTCGCCGTTGCGGGCCAGGTTGGCGCCGTTGTAGACCGGGATGTTGGAGGCGCCGTTCACGTAGCCGCCGCCGTGGATGAAGAGCATGACCGGCCGTCGGCCGCGCGCGCTCTGCGTCCAGATGTTGAGGGACAGGCAGTCCTCGTCCGCGCGCAGCGGCCGCAGCACGAGGTCGAGCGGCGTGCGCGTGCCCGGGCAGCTGGGCCCGAAAGCCGACGCGACGAGGGTCTCGGCGTGGGCGGGCGGAGGGGAGGGCGGCAGGAAGCGCTGAACGCCGGTGGGGGGCGCGGCGTAGGGGATGCCCAGGAAGATGCGCAGGTCTCCGTCGAGCGTGCCCTCCACCAGGCCTTCGCTGGTGGTCACCTGCAGCGGGGCGGGGCCCGCGTCACCACACCCGGCGGACAGCAAGAGCACGAACGAGAGCGAGAGCCGGGAGACCCGGGAGAGCATGCGCATGGAAGCAGGATGCGGAGCGCGTGCGGGAAAGTCTAGGCACCCGGTGCCTGCACGCCGGATGGGCACAACTTCGAAGCGCGCGCGTATCCTTCAGGGATGCGCCGTCGGTCCGTCGTTGCGTTGCTGGTGGTCTCCGCCTCACTCGGCTGTGGGACCACGCCCGCCGAGCGCAGCACCCAGCCGGTCGGCTCGCCCACCCCGAGTGCGGTGCAGCGCCCCGTGGCGTGGCGCACCGCGGGCGCGCGCGTGCTGGGTGTCGACGCCGCGCGGGCCTTCTCTTGGGAGCGGCAGGGCGAGCACCAGAACGTGATCGTGGCCACCTCGCTCGCCACGGGCGAAGAGCTGTCGCGGAGACCGCTCCACGGCGCGCCCTACATCGGGCAGCCGAGGGCGTGGTGGACCATCGGCGACGAGTTCGTCGTGCACTGGGACGGGGTGGGGCGCGTCCGCGAGAGCGACGACGCGTGGACCGCGGACACGGTCACGCCACCCTTCTCCAACTCGGTCTCCGCGCCCGAGGACACGCTGCTGGTCGCCGATCGCTACCGGGTGATGCGCCTCGGGACCGACGGGGCCCAGCGGTGGTCGCATGCGCTGCCTCGTGGAGCGCAGCCCCCCGAGTTCCACGTCGCCAGCACGACCGTCGGCCTCACCTTTCAGCAGTACTCGACCACGTCGCCCACCACGCAGCTGGACATCCCGCACCGCGTGCGCTCTCTCGAGCTGGCCACCGGCACGGAGCGCTGGACGCGGGACTTCCGGGAGAACCTCGGCGCGGTGCACGTGCGCGGCGACGTGCTGATCATCGCGCAGGGCGCGGACCTGGTGTTCCTGCACGGGCCGACCGGCGAAGAGCGCGCTCGGCACGTGGCCCTCGGGCCGCCGAACATCTACCCCGGCATCGTGAGCGACGAGGCGCGCGTGGTGGTGGCCGTCGACCCGTTCGTGTTCGCCTACGACCTGCGCGGTGCTGCGCTGTGGCGCACCCGCGTGGACGGCCTCGGCAACGGCGCGCGTCTGGCCTTGCAGGGCGACGACGTGTTCCTCTCCACGGGGGACGGGACGCTGGTGCGCATCGCCCTCGCGGATGGTCGCCTGGTCTGGCGGGTGGGGACGGCCATCGCATCGGGCTGGGTGTGGCCGTCACCGAGTGGGGTGCTGGTGGACAGCGGCGGCGCGCGCGCCGGTGTCGCGCTCCCGCTCGCCGGTGTGGCCCTCGAGCGCGCCCGTCTCGCGGGGCGCGTGGACCTCAGCGGCTGCGCGGCGGGTGAGGTGAGAGTCACGGCGCAAGGGGTCAGCACCACGCCGAGCGCAGACGGCGCGTTCGTCCTCGACGTCGAGAGCGTCGGGTTCGTGGGCGTGCACGCCCATCGCGCGGACGTGGAGTCCTCCGAGTCGGAGCGGCCGTGTCCCGCGTCGTCCGGTGTGGTCGCGCTGGACGGGTCGGGGGACTACGCGCTGACGCTGGACGCGTGCTGCGACTCGCTGCGCCGGTGAGCGCCCTCGTCCCTCAACAGGGGGCGTCGACGCACGCCGACCACAGGCCACGGCGCTCGTCGATCGCGCGCGTCTCGAGCTCGCGGTAGAGGTCCACCACGCTCTCGCCGTTGGGCGGGATGTGGAGCACGCAGGCATAGCCCTGCGCCACGAGGGCTTGGTTCACGCTCTGCCCGCCCACCTGCACGAAGGCCAGCAGCCGCCCGAAGCGGTCCGTGCACTCCGCGTCGTAGCTCAGCTGCACGGTGCGGCCTTGCACCTGGGCGCGATGGAACGCCGCGGCCTCGGCCCCGAAGCACTCCACGTGCGTGGTGTTTTCGGGCGTGTCCACCAGCAGGAGGCGCACGCGCTCCCCGCTCTCGAGCTCGAGCGTGTCCCCGTCGATGACGTGCGCGACCACCCCGTGGCTCGGGCCACAGCGAGGCTCGTCCACCGTGGGGAGGCAGCCCGTGAGCGCGGCGCACGTCAGCACGACAACGGTCCGTGCGGCTCTCATGGGCACACGTTCACGTCGCCCGGCGTGCCGGAGTTCAGGTTGGTGGCGGGGCCATAGGCCGTCAGCGCGTCGCACCAGTTGGCGGCCACGTCGTTGCGAACGTCCGGCGCGCCCGGCCCCACGCGAAGCGAGCGCGACCGCCCGCTGACCGTGCCGGCCCACGTCACGCGGTCCAGCAGCACCCCTCCGGCCGTGAGGGTGAGCGCTCCGTTCGTGTTGGGCAGCGCGATGGACGTCTGCACGAAGTCCACGGCCGGAAGTCCGCCGTTGGTGGCCGCGAGCGCGGTGCGCGCGAAGACGAGGTGGGCGCCGCGCGCCACGGGCGTGCAGTCCTCCGACTCGAACGCGAAGCGCGACGTGCCCGCGCTGAACACCACGCCGTTGAGATCCACGTCCGCCGTGGCCACCACCTCGAACCACTCCGTGCCCGGCTCCGCCGTGCTGGGGTTGGCCATGACCTCGTTGACGTAGAGGTCGCCGACGCGCGGCGACGCGAGGGCCCGAGCCGACGTGCCCTCCCAGCACTCGCCGGCGTCGAGGCACGGCCGGTTGGCGGCTCCTGGCGTGCCCCGGTCGCCCGCGCCGTAGATGGCCGTGCCGAGGCATGCCACGTCCGTCAGCGCATCGTTCCGGGCCGCGTCTTGGTCGGCCGGCTCGACCTGCAGCGAGGCCCCCGTGGGTGAGCCGGTCCACTGCACCTGGTCGACCAGCGCGCCGCTCACGCTGAGCACCAGCGCCCCCGGGTCGTTGGCCAGACTGAAGTCGAACACGATGGCTCCGGCGGGCAGGCCGCCGTTCGCTCCGCTCGTGCCGCTGCGCGCGAACAGCACGTGCGCGCCCGCGGGCACACGTTGGCAAGCGCTCGGCGACAGCGTGAGCCCCGGCGTCCCGAGCGCGGTGCCAGCCTGCAGCCCATTCAGGTCCACGTCCGCCATGGCCACCACCTCGAACCACTCGCCCACCGTGTCGCCGACCGCCGCCGGGTCGGTCATCACCTCGCTGATCACCAGGTCGCCCGGTCCAGGCGCCACGATGGCGCGCGTGGTGCCTCCTTCCGCGCAGCGTCCGGGCGGCAGCACGAAGGGACACTCGGGGTTCGCGTCGCCCGGTGTGCCGCGGTCGCCATCGCCATAGGTGTCCCCGGTGGGGGCCGCGCACCAGCTCGCTTCGAGGTCGTTCTCGGAGGCGCTCCGCGCGGCGGAGCTCAAGCTGCGCGCGATGCCAGGGGCGGAGGTGAACCAGCGAGCCACGTCCAGCTCCATTCCCGCGACGCCCACGAAGAGCGTGCCCGGCGCCGCGGCGGTGGCGCCGTTGCCCAGCGTCAGCGTGTCGTAGTCCACGGCCGTGCTCGGCAGGCCGCCGTTGGCGCCCCGCGCTTCTCTCGCGAACACCACGTGGCTCCCGGCCGGCACCCGCAAGCAGGCCTCCTGTTCGATGCGGTGGCCCACCGAGCGGAGCGTCGTCCCCAGCTCGAGTCCGTTGAGGTCGGCCGCGCGCGCGAAGTACACCTCGAACCACTCTCCGTCGGCGTCGGCCACGGCCTGCGCGTCCGGCATGAGCTCGGTGATGACCACGTCGCCCGGTAAGGGCGGCACCAAGGCGCGCAGGCTGCCCTGGTCGTCACACATGCCGTCGGGCAGCGGGAACGTGCAGCGCGTGTTGGCGCCCCCGGGCGTGCCCTGGTCCCCGTCGCCATAGGGCGCGGTGCTGCTGCACCAGCGCGCGCCGTCGTCGTTCTCGTCCGCGCGGAGGTGCTGCGGGTCCAGCTGCAGGGCCTGACCGTCGGCCGCCTCCGCGTGCGTGATCGCGTCGAGCACCACGTCGTCGTGCGCCACGACGAGACCCCCACCCGTGCTGCTCAGCGCGAGGTCCACCACGAAGTTCACGCTCGTGAGGCCACCGTTGGTGGCGCTCTCGGAGCTCGCCGCCAGCAGCACGTAGCTGCCCTGCAGAACGCGCAAGCACTCACTCGACGCGAGGGTGGCGAGCACCTCTCCGGGCACCTTCCCGAGCTGCAGGCCGTTGAGGTCGACGTCCGCCAGCACCAGCAGCTCGAACCACTCGCCGGCCCCGTCGGTCACCGCGTGCGGGTTCGGGTGCAGCTCCGTGATGACCACGTCCCCCACGACGGGCGCCACCGCGTCACGCTCGACACCGCCTTCCGTGCAGCGCCCGCGCGAGCCGCGGCACGGATCATTGCGCCCGCCGGGAGAGCCCGCGTCGCCGGTGGTCGATGCCCCTCGCGCGTCGCACCAGTGGGCTGGGTCGTCGTTGGCGATGGCGTTGGGCACGAGCGCGCCGTCGTACGCTCGCGAGGCGCCGTCCACGCTGTCGGCGTAGTGCACCTCGTCGATCACCCTTGCGCCGCAGCGCAGCGCCACGCGACCCGCGCGGTTCGGCAGGGTGCCGAGCGCATCGCCATAGCCGTAGTCCACCTCGGGGGGCCGTGCGTCGTCCGGCGCGCTGCCCATCACGTAGTACACCCCCGCGGCCACCTCGTCGCTGGTCTCGAGCCCGTGGGTCAGCTCCGCGCTGCCGTCCTCCTCGCTCTGCACCAGCGTCACCCCCGTGAGGGCGATGGGCGCTGTCGTGGCGTTGTGGATCTCGAGCCACTCTCGCCCTCCGTCCGCGCCACTCGGGTTGGCCATGACCTCGCTGATGACCAGATCGCCGGCCACGATGCTGGCGCACGGGTCCTCCGCACCTCCGTCGTCGCAGCCCATGCTCGTGGCGTTCAGGAACGAGGCCACGACCAGCGAACCGGCCAGGGCAGAGACGGCGAGGGGCGAGCGAGTCATCACACCCCTCATCGGCCCAGCCGGGCCGCAGTTGCTTCGCACGCGGCGAAGTTACGGCTCGGTGACGTGGCGTGACATGGGTTTACTGCCGGGCGCGCGCGAGCTACCACCCTTGCGTGACCGGCACGTCCCCCCGCTCCTCCGCTGGCCTCCGGCGCGCGCTCTTCCTTCCGGTGCTCGCCGTGCTGGCCTTGCTCTTCCTGCTGCCGCCAGGCTGCCAGTGCACCGAGGAGGCCCCGCCACCGCCCGCCGCGGAGCGCGGACGCCTGGTGCTGTCGGTGGTCATCGACCAGCTGGGTATCGACGCGCTCGAGCGCTTCTTCCCGCTGCTGCATCCTCAGGGGCTCATTCGCACGGTGGCCGAGGCGGGCGTCTTTCATCACCGCGTGCGGTACGAGCACGGCGCCACGCTGACCGCTCCCGGACACGTCACCCTCTACACGGGCCGGTCTCCGCGCGAGCACGGCGTGGTGGCGAACATGATCCGCGACCGCGCCACGCGTGAGCTGAGCACGCCCCTCAGCGACCCCGAGTCGCCCATGCTGGGGGCCACCGAGTTCAGCGCGAGCCCGCGCCACATCCGCGGCGACAGCGTCTCCCTGGCGCTGCTCGACAGCACGGACGAGCGCGCGAAGGTGCTGTCCGTGTCCATCAAGGATCGCGGGGCCATCCCCGCCGCGGCCGGCCCGGGGACGCACGCCTTCTGGTTCGAGCCCACCGCCGGCGGCTTCACCACATCCACGTTCTACGCCGAGCAGTACCCCGCGTGGTTCGTGGCTTTCCAGCAGCAACAACCGCTCGCGCCGCGGCTCGGCCTGTGGGAGCTCTCGCGCCCGTCGCTGGCCGGCGACCTCGAGGCGCTGGGCATCGAGGACCGAGCCGCCGACGAAGAGGACTGGTACGGCCTCGGTCGCACCTTCCCGCACGACATCGGCGGCAGCCCGCGCGCGTCCTCCGTGTTCCGTACGACGCCCGCCTCCACCGCGTACTTGCTGGACCTCGCCCGCGCCGGCGTCGCGGCCCTCGGGCTGGGCGAGGACGAGGTCGTCGACCTCTTGGCCATCAGCGTGTCGGCGGTGGACTACGCGGGCCACATCTTCGGCAACGAGTCCTGGGAGTACGCCGACGCGCTCATCGAGAGCGACCGCCTGCTGGGGCAGCTGTATCGCGAGCTCTCACGTCGCATGGACGTGTCCGTGCTGATCACGTCCGACCACGGCGGTCCGCGCCTGCCGGAGCGCGTGGGCACGGGGCCGAACCTGCAGGAGGACGACCTGGTGCGCGCGCTCGAAGAGCACCTCGACGCGCAGCTCGGCCCCGCCGACTACGTGGCGGCCTTCGAGGACGTCTACATCTACCTGACCCCCTCCGCGCTGACCCGGCGTGAGCAGGTCATCCCGCTGTCGCGTGCGTTCCTTACCGCGCAGCGCGGTATCCATCGCGTGTACGACGTGGCGGAGCTGGCCGCTCGTGAGGCGCCCAGCGACCCCCTCGACCGCGCGGTCTGGGAGAGCGTGGCGGCGGGTCTCGGAGGTGACCTCTACGTGGTGCCGCAGGAGCAGCACCTGTTCGGCTCCGGCTACGTGCGCGGCGGTGTCTGGCACGGCAGCCCGTGGGACTACGACCGCGTCGTGCCGGTGCTGTTCATGGGGACGGGTGTGGGTCACCTCGAGACGCGCGAGCCGCTCAGCACGCTGCAGGTGGGCCCCACGCTGTGTCGCCTGCTGGGTGTGCGGGAGCTGCGGGGCGCGCCGCGTGGGCCGCTGCCCGGCGCTCCCTGAGGCACCGCGCCGTCAGAGCAGATCGGCGACCGGGCCAAGCGCTGTGTAGGTCTGCGCCAGCCAGCGCTCCGCGCGGCGGCGCTCCATCGGAGACAGGCACAGCTCGCCTTCCACGCAGTGGATGGCCGCCCAGTAGCTCGAGCCGAAGCGATCGATCTTGTACATGGTGGCGGCGTCCAGGGCTGGCAGGTCCACCACGCGCGCGCCGCGCTCGCGCAGCGTGCCCAAGATGGCGGACTCCTCGAGCTGGCTGAAGTCCGGCGAGCGCCCGAAGTTCTTCACCACCACGAAGCTCACCGTGTCACCGAACGTCTCGGCCACGCGGGTGAGCTGGTTCACCGAGTCGAAGCCGCCGTCGCTCACGTGCCAGAACACCAGGCGCACGCCCATCTCCTGCGCGAAGGCCACCACGCCGCCGGCCTCCATCCAGCGCTTCAGCAGCCGGGCGCTCTGCGACGGAAGGTCCACCAGCACGCGGCGGTCGGCGCCGAGCGCGCGGTCCATGATCTGGTCGGCGCTGGGGAACGACTCGAGGTCGATGGGCTGCGCGAACTGTGCGTAGTAGCGCAGCAGGGCCCCGTGCGACGTGTCCGCGTCGGCCGCCACGAACGGCTGCTCGTGGTCGATGAACCACTGGGCCAAGACGCGCGAGACGACGGACTTGCCGACGCCACCCTTCTCACCACCGACCAAGTGCACCGTGCTCATCCACGCGGTGTCGGCCCTCGGGGGCGGTTGGTCAAGCAGACGGGGTGTCTCCCACGTCCTCGGCGGGCGCCACCTTCAGCTCGACCAGCTTGTTGTAGAGGGTGCGCCGGCTCACCCCCAGCAGCCGGGCTGCGCGGGCGCGGTTGCCGCCGCTCCGCTCGAGCGCCTCGACCAGCGCCGTGCGCTCCGCCGCGTGGCGCCGTGCGCCCAGGTCCAGTGATGGGGGCTCGCTCCGCGATGGAAAGCGCGGGCTGCGCACCAAGGCACGCTCGACGTCCGCGCGCTCGACCACGGCGCCGTCGAGCAGGATCGCGATGCGCTCGACGGCGTTCTCCAGCTCGCGGATGTTGCCCGGCCAGCCGTGAGCCTCGAGCGCGCGGATGGCCCCTTCGGACAAGCGCAGCTCACGGCCGAGCTCGGTGGCTTGCCGCGCGAGGAAGTGCTGGGCCAGCGCGCGAACGGCGCCTTCTCGCTCGCGCAACGGCGGGAGCGCGAGGGGAAACACCGCCAGTCGGTAGTAGAGGTCTTCACGAAAGCGCCCGATCTGCACGTCGCTGTCGAGCGCGCGATGCGTGGCGGCGATGACGCGTAGGTCGACCTCTATGGTTCGCTCGGAGCCCACCGGCTGCACCTCGTGCTCTTGCAGGACGCGCAGGAGCTTGCCTTGGGCGCGGAGCGGCAGCTCCCCCACTTCGTCGAGGAAGAGCGTTCCGCCAGCGGCCAGCTGCACCCGTCCTGGCCGCGCGTGCGTCGCGCCCGTGAACGCACCCTTCTCGTGACCGAACAGCTCCGACTCGATCAAGCTCTCGGGCAGCGCCGCGCAGTTCACCACCACCAAGGGCGCAGCGCGGCGCGGGCTGTGGTCGTGGATGAAGCGCGCCATGACCTCCTTGCCCGTCCCTGTCTCACCCTGGAGCAGCACCGTGCTCTTGGTGTTCGCCACTCGCAGCGCCTGTGCCCTCACGGCTTCGAGCTCGGGAGAGTCCATCAACGGAGCGGCCGTGGCCGCGGGCCCCTCCGTGCCTGCGGCGCCGCTCAGCAGGGCCTTCTGCACCACGTGCAAGAGCGCGTCGCGGTCCACGGGCTTCTGCAAGAAGTCGCACGCCCCGCGCTTCATGGCCTCCACCGCGACCGGCACGCTCCCATACGCCGTCAGCATGACCACCGGCAGCCCCGGCGCGCGCCGCAGGGCTTCGCTGAGGAACCCCATGCCGTCCATCCCCACCAAGCGGAGGTCGGTGATCGCGAGATCCACCGCGCCGCGCTCGCAGGCCAGCAGCGCGGGCTCTGCGTGGGTGTAGAGCGTCGCGGCGTAGCCTACTTGCCCCAGCAGGGCGGTGAGCACCTTGCCCACCGACACGTCGTCTTCCACCACGATGACTCGCTGCGTCATGGTCCCGCCCTCTCGAAAGCCAGCTCCACCTCGACTCCGCCGAGGTCGCTCGGGCGGAACACCAGACGTCCGAGGTGCGCGTCCACCACGCGCTCCACCAGCGAGAGCCCGAGGCCGAGCCCGTGCGCTTTGGTCGTGAAGTAGGGTCGCGTGACCCACGCCTCGGTCTCGGGTGCGAAGCCGGGGCCGTCGTCGGCCACACGCACCACGGCGTGCTGCCCTTCGGTGGCCACGCGGAGCCGTACGTGGCCACCGTCCTTGCGACTCGCGATGGCCTCGAACGCGTTGCGCAGGACGTTCTCGAGCGCGGGCAGCACCAGCGAGGGGTCGACCAACGCGATGGTCTCCGGGAGGTCCGCGTCGATGGCGAGGGCTTCGCCTGCGGGCACGTTGCGCAGCGCACGGCGTGCCAGCGCGGCGAGGTCGGTGCGCTCGGCCTGGGGGGCCATGTCGCCCAGGCGGCGGTAGACGTCCAGCGTGGCCTCGATGCGCCGCGCCTCGGTCCCGATGGTGTCCAGCATGTCGCGCGTGCTCTCGGGGGCGTGCTCCCACTCGACGCGCAGAAAGTCCGTGGCGCCCACGATGGCTGACAGCGGGTTGCGCACGTCGTGCGCGAGCTGGTCGGACACGCGTCCCAGGAACACCAGGCGCTCGGCCTCGGCCTGACGCGCGCGCACCACCAAGCCCATCGGCCACAGGATGGCGACGAGCATGAGCATGGTGGACGCGGTCGCCACGATCACCACCGCGTCACGCGGCGAGAGAGCGCTCAGCGCGAACGCTTGCGCCACGAGGCTGGTCGCCAAGGTGAGCAAGCCCAGCCCGAGGGCGAGGTGGCTGCGCCGGTTCGTTCCGCCGTCGATGGCCTTGAACGTGACGAACGCCAGCGTGGTGGTGGTGCCGAGGAGCGCGACGGGCCCCACACGCGGCACCGCGAAGCGGAGGTCGGCGAGCGTCTCGCAGAGCCCGCCCGCGAAGCCGATCAGCCACGCGGTGACCACCAGCCGCAGCTGCATGGCGGCCTCGGGTCGCACGAAGCGCTTGCGGGCCGTCCACAGGTGGAACGTCGAGATGCCCAAGCACCCCAGCAACGTGGCGAGGTAGGCCACGTCCCAGGCGGCGCTGCGCTCGAAGGCGGCGGCCCTAGGGACAAAGGGGGCGAGGCACGCCGTGAGCGAGACCGAGCCGGCGGCCGTCAGCACTGCGGTCATCCACGCGTCGCGACGCCGTCCGAGAAAGGCGTAGACGTAGAGCACCGCCAGCGCGGGCAACCATGGCGCGACGCTCGTGCCCACCGTGTGCCACAGCCCGCGGTCGAGGTGCATGCGGTTCGCGCGCGCCGAGAGGGTCCAGAGGGTCATCACGATGGCGAGCGCGAGCAGCGGCGCGGCCGTGGCCGAGCGGCGCATGCGGGTCGCGGCCATCACGGCGAGTCCGAGCTGCCCGCCCACGGCGATGACCGACACGGCCAGCTCGATGGTCGCGGTCAACCCGTTGCCCTTGCTGCATGCGACTGCACCACGCGCCGAGCGTATCGCAGAACGCTCCGCCATTGAATTCCGGCAGCGTGCCGCGTACAGGCCAGGCTCCACTCGCGAGGATCGAAGACGACCATGAAGATCACCCAGCAGACCATCCTCATCACCGGCGCCTCTTCGGGACTCGGGCGCTCGCTGGCGCTGTCCCTCGCTGCCGGGAACAACAACCTCGTGGTGACCGCGCGCCGCAAGGAGCTGCTGGACGAGCTCGCGAAGGAAGTGGAGCGTGCCGGCAGCCGCTGCCTCGCGCTCGCCGCGGACGCCACCAACACGGACGCGTGCGCGCGCGTGGTCGAGCAGGCCGCTGCGCGCTTCGGCGGCATCGACATCGCGGTGCTCAACGCGGGGGGCGGGTCGGCCACCGTCATGGGCAGCCCCGCGGCCACGGCGGCCTCCGTGCTGGACACCATGGCGAAGAACTACGCCACCTTCGTGAACTTCCTCTGCCCGGTCATCGACTTGATGAAAGAGCGCGGCGGCACCATCGCCTACACGGGCTCGCCCGCGGGCACCTTCGGCCTGCCCAAGTCGGGCCCGTACAGCGCCGCCAAGGCCGCGGGGCGCACGCTCTTCGACACCTGCCGCATCGAGCTGGCGCACACGCCCATCCGCTTCGTAGCGCTCTACCCGGGCTTCACCTACACGGACAGCCTGGACGCCGACGAGGTCCCAGTGAAGGCGCTGATCATCGACAAGGAGCGCGCGGTTCGCGAGATGGTGCGCGCCATCGAGCAGGGCACCGACCACGCCATGTTCCCGAAGCGCATCGCCTGGCCCGTGCGCGTGGCGTCGCTGCTGCCGGAGTCGGTGCGCCGTCAGATCCTGAAGCGGGTCTGACACCCCGCGGCCCCGCTGGACGCGGGCTCGATGCGCGCGTCAGCGCGAGAAGCGTACGTCGTCCAGCAAGAGCCCGATGTTTGGGCCCGGGTTGTCGATGGTGACGCTCGCGATGCGGTCCACGCCCGCGCAGATGGTGGCGATGTCCACCGAGATCTCGCGGTAGGTCTCGGTGATGTCGAACACCGTGCCCGTGCAGCGGTTGCCCTCGGCGTCGCTGAGCGTGACCTGGATCATGCCGCTGCCCGACACGGTGCGGGCCTGCAGCGTGAGCGTGCGGAAGGTGCTGCTGGGGAACTCCTGCCGGTAGTAGAGGTGGAAGCCCGTCCACTGGTCGAGGTCACGCACGCGCAGGCACGACTCCCCCGCGAAGCAGTCTTGGTCGTAGGGGCCGTGCGGGCCGGCCTCGGCCGCGCCCCAGGGGTTGATGATCCAGCGCATCTCGTCGATGCCGCCGTACTCCTCGCCGTAGACCAGCGCGGGCGGCAGGAACTCGCAGGCACCCCCGCTGCTGGGCGCCTGGTCGGTGAACTGCACGCCCAGGTCCACGTTCTCGTCGCCGCCCATGGTGGGGATGATCGCGGTGGACTCGAGCACCTCGCCCTGCGCGCTGGTGATGCGCAGCACCACGCCGGTGCCGCCGCGCGCCAAGCTGCCCGCGTTGGTGATGTGCCACGCGCCGCCGCTGCGCTGCGCGGGGGTCCACGGGTTGTCGGCGGCCACGCCGGTGCCCGCGCCCCGGAAGTCGATGCCGCGGATGGGGATGCGATGGTTCATCGGCGCGATGCGCAGGTACGTGGGGTTGCGGTCGTTCACCCGCACGTGCGCGTTGCCGGTCACGGGGCAGGGCACGCGGCGCGCACTGCCTTCGTCGTTGGCGCCGCCCCCCACGGCGTCCGCGGCTTCGCTCGCGAGGTCGATGTGGAAGTGCCCGCCCGCGCACAGCGGGTTGCCCTCGATGGGGCACAGGTCCGCGATCATCACCACCTCGGTGCCGTTGATGGTGTCGATCTCCCAGCACTCGCCGCACGACTCGCCCGAGGCGCCGTCGTAGGAGCTGCCGTTCCACGGCTCGGCGATGGCGCCTGTCAGGCCACTGCGCACGAAGGCCGGCAGGAAGCTCGCGTTGCGCGGGAACTCGCACCAGCCGGTCTCGCCCGCCGCGTACGTGGTGAGCCGCACGCTGCCGCACATGTCGCTGGGGGCTTCCACCTGGGCGTCTCGCCGGCTGTCGGTGGAGCTGCCTCCACCTCCACAGCCACCGGACGTGAGCGCGAGGACCACCGAGACACCCAATAGGAAGCGCATCCCGACAGTCTAGCCCCTCGCGCGGAAGCCGCGCATCGCCTACCGTGGCGGCCATGCACGGCTCTTCGCCTCGTTCGTCCATCCCCGTGGCACTTTTCGCGCTGGCGTGCTTCGCGCACGCCGGCTGTGGCAACGGCACGCCCACCACGGGCACCTTCGAGCTGAGCGACGGAACCGCCGTCGTGGTCGCGGAGGACGGCAGCATCACCGTCCGCGCCGGGGCCCACACGCTCCTAGCGACCCGCACAGCGGGTGTGGCGGCGGTGGCCAACGACAGCAGCTACCGCTCGCTGCTGGGGGGCTACGACTTCGTGGACAGCGAGGTGGCGCGCGCCACGCTGGACGAGGTCGCCGGCATCACCTCGGACGACGCTGGCGTGCACATCGCCCTGCGCGCGAGCGAGGTCCCCAGCGTGCGCGGCACCCTGGACGTCAGCGTCGTCGCGGCCGGTGAGCGCACGCGCGCGCGGCTGGTGCTCACGGGCCTGCCGGACTTCACCACCACCGAGCTCCGCCTCGGCTGCGAGGAGGACGCCACGTTCCTGGGCTTCGGTGCGCAGTACAACGCCACCGACCAGCGCGGCGAGTCGTTCGACCTGTTCGTGGAGGAGCAGGGCATTGGGCGCACGGGTGGCCTGCCGCTCGTCGGCAACGCGCACAGCACCTACTTTCCGGTGCCCTACTGGCTGGACGCGCGCGGCTTCGGCGTGGCGCTCGAGACCGAGGCGCGGGTGTCGGTGGACGTCTGCGCTGCGGACACGGACGTGCTGCGGGTGGCGGTGCACAGCGGGCAGCCCGCGGATCTGGTGCTCTTCCACGGTCCGAGCGCGCGCGACGTGATCCGCGAGGTGGGCGACCAGTTCGGCCGCTCGCAGGCGCCCCCCGCGTGGGGCTTTGGCCCGTGGGTGGGCATTCAGGGCGGCCAGGACGACGTGCTCGCCGAGGCCGACGCGCTCGAGGCGGCGCAAGTGCCGTTCACCGCGCTGTGGGCGCAGGACTGGACGGGCAAGCGCGGGTTCGTGACGTCGGGCGACGACGTGGGCGTGCAGTATCGCTGGACCGCCGACGACGAGCTCTACCCGGACCTCGCCGGCATGATCAGCACCCTGCACGACCGCGGCATTCGGTTCCTGGGCTACGCCAACCCCTTCGTGCAGCTGGACCTCCCGGACCACGCGCAGGACATGATCGACATGGGCTTGGTCGCACTCGACGCCAACGGCGAGCCCTACGAGTTCACGTCGCCAGCGGCCAGCCGCGCGGTGTCGCCCGACTTCACCAACCCCGCCACCGCCGAGTACATCAAGGGCTTCCTGCGCGCGATGATCACCACCTACGGCATGGACGGCTGGATGGCGGACTTCGGCGAGTGGGCGCCCGTGGACGCGGTGCTCAGCACGGGCCGCGACCCCATGCTGGCGCACAACACCTTCCCCGCGGAGTGGCACCGCCTCTCGCGCGAGGTCTTCGAGGAGGAGCGCCCCGACGGTGACTGGGCGGTGTTCACGCGCTCAGGCTGGGCGGGCGAGCAGGGCGTCGCGCAGATCGTGTGGATCGGCGACCAGGAGGCCGACTTCCTGCCGAGCGACGGGCTGCCCACGGTGGTGCCGGCCATGCTCAACCTGGGCCTCACGGGCATGCCGTTCGTGACGCACGACATCGCGGGCTTCAGCGGCGGCCCCAGCACCAAGGAGCTCTGGCTGCGCTGGTGCGAGCTCGGCGCCTTCACGCCCATCATGCGCACGCACGAGGGCCTCAAGCGCTCGCTCAACTGGAACTGGGACGGCGACGCCGAGACCACCGCGCACTTTCGCCGCTTCGCGCGCATCCACGAGCTCCTGCTGCCCGAGCTGCTGGAGCTGGCCGAGGCGGCCGCCAGCAGCTCGCTGCCCATTCTGCGGCACCTCACACTGGTCTTCCCCGACGACGTGGCGAGCCGCACCGTGGCCGACCAGTTCATGCTGGGTGACACGCTCTTGGTCGCGCCCGTGGTCACCGAAGGCGCGACCACGAAGCAGGTCTACCTCCCGCCCGGCACGTGGTTCCATGTGTGGACCGGCACGATGTACACGGGTGGCCAGAGCGTCGTGGTGGATGCGCCCATCGGCCAGCCGCCCGTGTTCTCGCGGGGCGCGGACCGCGCGGACCTGCGCGCGGTGAGCGACGCGCTGGTGCCGTGAGCCACGCCGACGTGGACGTCAGTGGACCCGGTCGTCGACGTACACGTACACGTTCGTAGTCGTAGTCGTGCTCGTCTATCGACTCATCACAAGTCCTGGGTCCTGCGGAGCCTATGAGCAGAGGTG
>CAZEAA010000080.1:15998-18573 GCA_964510015.1 uncultured Sandaracinaceae bacterium | reverse complement strand
CTTGAACTAAGTGGAGTTCAAAGAGAGCCCGGCTTCGGCCAGGCTCTTTTTCTTTAACTGCCGTGCTCCCTCCCTTGCGCGCCTCGCTGGGGCGCGTTGGGTGCTTTCTTCCGGTGCTGCGTCAGGACAGCGCGACCAGCGCCTCGCGCAACACCGCCTCGAGAGGGCGGTCCACCTCGTCGTGCTCGGTCACGCTCTCCACCGCGCGCTCTGCGTCGGGCCGCTTGTAGCCCATGAGCACCAGGGCGCCGACCACCTGGGCCGCCACCCCCGCGACCGCCGGGGCCGTGGGCTTGCGCACCGCCGCGCGGGGCGTGGCCGTGCTGGTGGGCGTGAAGAGCAATTTGTCCTTCAAATCCAGCAGGATACGCTCGACCGTCTTGCTGCCCACGCCCGAAATGCCCTTGAACGCCGCCTTCTCTCCCCGCGCAATGGCCTGGGCCAGCTCGGGGGCCGACAGCGACGAGAGGATGGCCAGCGCCAGCTTCGGGCCGATGGAATTCACGGTCAGCAGCGCACGGAACGCGGCCTTGTCCTCGGGCGTGTCGAAGGCGTAGAGGATGAGGGCGTCCTCCCGCACGTGCGTATGGACGTGCAGGATGACCTCGCCCGCCCCGCCCTCGGGCAGGCGCCCCACGGTACCCAGAGGCACGTGGAGCTCGTAGCCGACGCCGCCCACCTCGAGGATCACCAGCCCCTCGAGCCCCTGCTGGACGATGGTGCCGCGCAGCCGCCCGATCACGGGGTGCCTCGCAGCGCCGAACGCAGACTCATTCGGGCTCGGCCTCGGGGGTCACGGGCTGAGGGGCGCTGGGCGCCTTGGACACCACGACCATGGCCGGCCGCAGCAAGCGCTCGCCAATGCGGTAGCCGGACACGACCACCGTGAGGACGGTGCCGGGCGGGTGCTCCGCGCTCTCCACCTGCTGGATGGCGTCGTGCAGCGTGGGGTCGAAGCGCTCGCCCATGGCCTCGACGCGGGTCACGCCCATGCGCGAGGCCACGTCGTCGAAGCTGCGCAGCACCATCTCGATACCGGAGATGACGGCCCCCACGTCGGTGGCCCCGCGCGAGGCCTCCACGGCCCGCTCGAGGTTGTCCACGATGGGGAGCACGTCCCGCAGGCTGTCCTCGCGGCCACGGCGCAGGGAGTCCTCGGCGTCGCGGCGGGCGCGCTTACGGAAATTGTCGAAGTCCGCCATGGTGCGCAGGAGCTGGTCCTTCAGCTTGTCGCGCTCGGCCGTGACGAGCTGCAGCTCGCTCGGGGCCTCGGCCGATTCCCCACCCGGACCGTCGGCGGCCTGCTGGCCGGGGTCTACGTTGTCGTTGGGGTTCTCGTCTGAATCGCTCACAGGAATCTTCCTCGCTTCGGGTTGGTCGCGGCGAACATAACCGCTCCCTGCCCGGCCGACAACGAACCGGTTTCGTCGACCGAGCGGATGGGTGTATCGCCCCCCCGTCGCGAGGCGGTATAAGGGGGCCGCAGCCATGAAGAGGATGAATGGGTAAAGTCATCGGCATCGACCTGGGCACCACGAACTCGTGCGTGGCCGTGCTGGAGAACGGCGAGGCGTTGGTGATCCCGAACGCCGAGGGCAGCCGCACCACTCCGTCCGTGGTCGCCTTCACCAAAGAGGGTGACCGCCGCGTGGGCAGCGTGGCCAAGCGCCAGGCCGTCACCAACGCCGAGAACACCATCTACGCGGTCAAGCGCCTGATGGGCCAGGAGTACGACTCCGACGACGTGGAGCGCTTCCGCTCGCTCGTCCCGTACCGCGTGATCCAGAACACCAACGGAGACGCGTGGGTGCACGCCGGCGGGCGCGATCTCTCGCCCCCCGAGATCTCCGCCATGATCCTCGAGAACATGCGCGACGTGGCCGAGTCCTACCTGGGCGAGAAGGTCACCGACGCGGTGATCACGGTGCCCGCGTACTTCGACGACGCCCAGCGCGCGGCCACCACGGCGGCCGGCAAGATCGCGGGCCTCAACGTGCAGCGCATCATCAACGAGCCCACGGCGGCGGCGCTGGCCTACGGCTTCAAGGAGAAGGAGGGGCAGCGCGTCGCCGTCTACGACCTCGGCGGCGGCACGTTCGACATCTCGATCCTGGACATCCGCAAGGGCGTCTTCACGGTGCGAGCCACCGCCGGTGACACGCACCTCGGCGGCGAGGACTTCGACCACCTGGTGCTCAAGGAGCTGGCGCGGCGCTTCAAGGAGCAGCACGGCATCGACCTGATGGCGGACCGCATCGCGCTCCAGCGCCTCAAGGAGCAGGCCGAGAAGGCCAAGCACGAGCTCAGCTCGTCGCTGCAGACCGAGATCAACCTGCCGTTCATCGCGGCCAACGAGACGGGCCCGAAGCACCTCGAGACCACGCTCAAGCGCAGCGAGCTCGAGATCCTGGTGACCGAGCTCATCGACCGGACCCTGGCCCCGTGCGCGCAGGCGCTGGCCGACGCGGGCCTCAAGAAGGAAGACATCGACGAGGTCCTGCTGGTGGGCGGCTCCACGCGCATGCCGCTGGTGCAGAAGCGCGTGGCCGAGTTCTTCGGCAAGCCCCCGCACAAG
>CAZEAA010000080.1:0-15988 GCA_964510015.1 uncultured Sandaracinaceae bacterium | reverse complement strand
AGGGCACGGTCATGGTGGGCGGCTCCACCCGCATGCCCTGCGTGCGCGAGGCGGTGAGTGCCTTGTTCGGCCGCGATGTGCTGACCAATCTGAACCCCGACGAGGTGGTGGCCCAGGGCGCCGCCATCCAGGGCGCCGCGCTCACCGGCGAAGTGGACGAAGTGCTGCTGCTGGACGTCACCCCGCTGTCCCTCGGCGTGGAGACCGGCGGCGGTGTGTTCTTCCCGCTGATCCCGCGCAACACCACGGTGCCCACGCGGGCGAGCGAGATCTTCACCACGAGCATCGACAACCAGCCCTTCGTGCCGGTGCACGTGCTGCAGGGCGAGCGCGAGATGGCCGCCGACAACAAGTCGCTGGGGCGCTTCGAGCTGGCCCCCATCCCGCCCTCCCCGCGCGGCGTGCCCGAGATCGAGGTGGCCTTCGACATCGACGCGAACGGCATCCTCAAGGTCACCGCCAAAGACCTGCGCACGGGGCGCGACCAGTCCATCCGCGTCACCGCGTCGAGCGGCCTGAGCGAGGACCAGATCCACCAGATCATCGCCGACGCCGACAAGTTCCGCGCGAGCGACGTGGTGCGCAAGCAGCTGGCCGAGCTGCGCAACAGCGCCGAAGCCCTGCTCTACACGAGCGAGCGCGCCGTGGTGGAGTGCGCCGAGCTGGTGCCCGAGGCCGTGCTGAAGCGCGTGCAGGTGGACATCGACCGCGTGAAGGCGATGATCGCGGGGCAGCCCACCACGGTGGAGCTGCGCGACGCGCTCCAGCAGCTGGAGCTGAGCGCCTACGGCATCGCCGAGGCCATGTACGCCACGGACCCCGGGACCTCGAGCGAGAGCTGACTCGCGTCCGGTCGCGCGCCAGGGACCGTTCGTCGACGAGCTGCTAAGACTCCGCCATGAGCCTCAACCCCGCGCAGCGCGAAGCCGTCGAGCACGACCAGGGACCCATGCTGGTCCTGGCGGGCGCGGGGTCCGGCAAGACGCGCGTGATCACGGCCCGCATCGCGCGGCTGATCGAGCGTGGCACGCGGCCCGACGCCATCCTGGGGGTGACCTTCACCAACAAGGCGGCGCGCGAGATGGCCGAGCGCATGGTCCCGCTGATCGGTCGCGAGCGCACCGAGAAGGTCTGGCTGAGCACCTTCCACTCGTTCGGGGTCCGCTTCCTGGGTGAAGAGAGCAAGCGCCTCGGCTTCGAAGGCGGGCGCTTCGTGATCTTCGACCAGGGCGACTCGCTGGGCTTGGTGAAAGACATCCTGCGCACCGAGGTGGGCGTCACGCGAAACGTGGACGTGCCGTCGCTCATGACGCGCATCTCGCTGTGGAAGAACGCGTTCAAGGGGCCCGACGAGATCCCCGCCTCCACCTTCGAGTACGACGCCATCGCGCGCGAGGTGTACCCGCACTACGAGGACCGCATGCGCCGCATGCACGCGGTGGACTTCGACGACCTGGTGGTCCTGCCCGTGCGCATCCTGCAGCAGCACGAGGACGTGCGCGAGAAGTGGCGGGCACGCTTCCGCTACCTCTTGATCGACGAGTTCCAGGACACCAACAAGAGCCAGCTCGAGCTGGTGCGTGCGCTCGCCAACTCGCTCCACAACGTGTGCGTGGTGGGTGACGACGACCAGTCCATCTACGGCTGGCGCGGCGCCGAGGTGGGCAACATCCTCGACTTCGAGCAGTACTTCCCCGGCACGCGCGTGGTGAAGCTCGAGGACAACTACCGCAGCTACGAGCAGATCCTGTCGGTGGCCAACGCCGCCATCGCGCAGAGCCGCGGCAAGCGCCACGGCAAGACGCTGCGCGCGGCGCGCGGGCTCGGGGACAAGGTGCGGCTGGTCACCACCAACGACGCCACGAGCGAGGTGGAGTTCGTGGTGAACGAGATCCACGACCTGGCCCAGAACCACCGCATTCCCTACAAAGACATGGCCGTGCTGTACCGCAGCAACGGGCAGGCGCGCATCTTGGAAGAAGAGCTGCGCGCAGGGGGCATCCCCTATCAGCTCTTCGGCGGCACGCAGTTCTTCGACAGGAAAGAGGTGAAGGACGCCATCGCCTACCTGCGCGTGGTGGTGAGCACGCGCGACGAGCTGAGCATAAGGCGCGTGATCAACACGCCGCCGCGCGGCCTCGGCGACACCAGCCTCGACCGCATCGCGGGCTACGGCAAGCTGCACGGGCTGTCGCTCTTCGAGGCGCTGCAGCGCGCAGAGCAGGTGCCCGGCATCACCGAGCCCGCCAAGCGCGGCGCGGAGCTGTTCACGCAGTGCATCGAGCAAGCACGCACCAGCCTCTTGCGCGAAGGAGCCGAGCTGGTGCCCACCACCAAGCGGCTGTTCGAGGACGCGGGCTACACGCGCATGCTGAGCGCGGGCGCCGACAAGGACAGCAAGCGGCGCGTGGAGAACTTCGGCTTCCTGATGCGCAGCGTGGAGCGCTACGCCAGCGCGCCCAGCGCGGGGAAGGCGAGCCTCAGCGTGTTCCTCACGCGCCTCACGCTGCGCGTGGACAACGAGGAAGAGGTGGCCGGCAACAAGGTCACGCTCAGCTCGCTGCACTCCAGCAAGGGCCTCGAGTTCCCGGTGGTGTTCTTCATCGGCCTGGTGGAGGGCATCCTGCCGCACAGCCGCACCACGGACCCCAAGGTGAACGAGGCCGTGCTCACCGACGTGGACGAAGAGCGCCGCCTCTTCTACGTGGGCGTCACGCGCGCGATGAACCGGCTGTACCTGACGCGGCCGCTGCGGCGGACCAACCGTGGGCGGGTGATCCCGCTGACCCCCACGCGCTTCTTGGGGGGGCTCCCGCCGGAGGCCTACGAGGCGTACACGGGGCGTGGGCGCGAGCGGACCAGCGTGCAGGAGACCGCGGACTTCGCGGCGCAGATTTTGGCGCAGCTGAACGCGAAGTAGGCGCTAGCGACGGGGCTGGAGGTGCGATGGGGAGCGAAGCCGAGTCAACGATTGGGGCGGGTGAACGTCCGTCGCGTTCGACATCGCGATTCGCCCGCATCACGATGAAGCGGTGCGGACCACCATCGACATCCCCGACGACCTGCACCACATCGCCACCAGTCTTGCACGCCACAACAATCGCAGTCTGAGCCAGGTGGTGGCCGAGCTGATGCGGCTTGGTCTACAGGCCCCTGCGGCGCTGGCAAACCAACTGACAGAGTCGGCGTTCAGCCCCGTGACCGGCTTGCCGGTGATGAATGGCGCAACCCGGCCCATCACGGACGAAGACGTGCGGGCGCTGGACGACGAATGGTGAGCTCGGCCTCGGAACTCCACGCAACTTGCGGTGACGAGTGCCGAGAACGGTGGCGCCATGACGGCCCATCGCCCACCCAAGTCGGCCAACGAGCCTCAACCTCCACCCTCCACCGATCCGCGCTCGGCGAACGCGAGTGGTGCCAGGCGGCCTCTCGTCGGGGATCACGTCTCGGCCCTAGTCCGCGTCGTGACGGAATCTCCAGACGGACTCCGTGCGCTCTGCGCAGGGGCGCTCTCGAGCACGATTCGCGAGCGCTTGGACCTCTCCCGCGTTGAGCTTAGACCGACTCCGACAGACCCCTTGTTGCCCCTCAGGTGGGAGGGCTGCGCGACCTGGCAAATGCCCATCCGTACGGACAGCACCCCGGAGACGGCGCTGGTGGTGCTGAAGGCGCAGTCGACGCCGGAGGACATGTTCTTGCTCGACTTTAGTGGGCTTCAGAGCCGCCTCTGGAACGAGCAAGAACGCTCGCAGCAGCGGCACACGCCTATCATCCCGCTAGTCTTCAACTACGGCGCCAAGTGGTGCGCGCCGCGCTCGATCCCCGCCATGATGGCGGGGCCGCCCGAGCTGGTGATGTATTCGATGGGAGGAATCATCCCCGAGGCCCCCACACTGCACTTCAACTTGGGACACCTGACGCTCGAAGAAGCACTTTCAGTGCCCGGCCAGTTCGCGGCGATGCGCGTGCCCTCTCCGCCCTCCTTGCAGGAGATGCTAGCGGGGCCACCCGAGCTCCAGAGGGCCTCCATGGCCTCCTACACCCCGCTGGTCCCAGTGGCCCACTACGACTTGGTGGGCTTCACACCGGAAGCTCTGGCCACCCGGCCTGAACTGCCGCCTGCGATTCGCGTGGCCTGCTTCGTGCTCCAGCGCAGCCCCATCGCGTCGGCATTGATGGACGAGCTGAGCTTGATCCGCGACGACCTGCGCACGCTCGCGCAAACCCCGGAGGGACGCGGTCTTCTGCCCGTCCTCTCGAAGTACGTCGCCGAGGTCGCCACCGGTGACGTCCAGGGCGTTCACAAGCTGCTTCGCGACACCCTCACCTCAGGGCGCGACTCGACGTAAGCTGCGCGCATGACTGACCCCGCCGCCGATCAAGGCCACTTCGAGCCACGCTTCCGGCCCCTCGCGGAGACCTTCTTCCGGCGCACGCGCGCGTCCGAAGGCGGCGGCGCGCTGGCCGTGTACCAAGACGGCGTGAAGGTGGTGGACGTGTGGGGTGGCAAGCGCGACCCAAGCGGCGCGCCATGGGTGGAGCGGACGCCGTCGCTGTCGTTCTCCACCACCAAGGGCGTGGCCAGCGTGGCGCTGCACCGCTGCGTGGACCAGGGGCGCATCGCGTACGACGCCCCGGTGGCGCGCTACTGGCCGGAGTTCGCGCAGGCCGGCAAGGACGCCATCACGGTGCGCCACGTGCTGTGTCACGAGGCCGGGCTCTACGACGTGCGCGGCCTGCTGGGCGACGCGCACGACCTGCTGGACTGGGAGCGCGTGACGAGCGCGCTGGCCGCCGCCCGCCCGGCGCACGTGCCGGGGCGACACAACGCCTACCACGCGCTGACCTACGGCTACTTGGTGGGTGAGCTGGTGCGCCGTGTGTCCGGGCTCCCCTTGCGCGACTTCGTGCGCACGGAGCTGGCCGAGCCGCTGGGCCTCGACCACCTGCACCTCGGCGCGCCGCCCGAGGCCATCGCCGAGGCTGCGCGCTACTTCCCGCTGCCCGAGGGCGAGCGCATGCAACGCGGCATGCGCGCCGGTGGTCCGCGGGCGACGGCTGGGCGCAAGCTCAGCGTGCCGCAGCGGCTCCAGCTCACGGGTATGGCGGCGATGCGACGGGCCGGTGTGCCGCTCGACCCCGAGCGCTTCACGAGCGCGCTCATCCCGCGCGGCGCCGCCGAGTTCGACTGGTCGGCCGACGCGACGCTCGCCGCCTGCAACCCGAGCGCAGGCGGGCTCTTCACGGCCCGCGCGCTAGCCAAGCTCTATGGCGCGCTCGCGCTGGGCGGGACGCTCGACGGCTACCGCGTGCTCTCTCCGGAGACGCTGAAGCAGGCCACGGCCCTGCAGAACCGGCGCCTCGATGGTGTGCTGCTGCTGCCCATGCACTGGCGCCTCGGGTTCCACAGCATCGCGTCGAAGCGCGGCTTCCATCCGGGCGCGTTCGGGCACTACGGCTTCCGTGGCTCGGGAGCCTTCGCGGACCCACGGCGCCGCATGGCCGTGGCCTACGTGACCAACTGCGGCGGCGGCAGCCCCATCGGCGACGGGCGCATCTTCGAGTTCGCAGGGCTCGCGGCGCGCTGCGCGGGGTGAGTCACGTGGGCTCGGAGTCCCGCGCCGCCGCGACGTCGTCCACCTTCTGAACCAGCAGCAGACTCGCGGGCATTCGGCGAAAGCCGAGGGACTCGTACCAGACGGCCACCCGCTCGGTCAGGGCATCGACCACGACGAGCCGCGCACCCACGATGCGACTGGCGTCGACGAGCCGATCGAGCGCGTCGGCGAGCAGCAAGGCACCGAGCCCAGCGCCGCGAAGGTCTCTGTGCAGCGCGAGCTTCCCGATCAGCGTCGCGGGAATCTCGCGTGGCCCGCCGCGACCCATCTTTCCGGGGACCTGGTCGCGTGCGACCTTGTGCGCAGAGAGGGTGTAGTAGCCAACCACCGTCCCGACCGCATTCACCCAGACCCACGTACGGGAATGCCCCCGCACATCCTCGGTGGCCGCGTGCTCCCGCAGCCAGGTGTCGAGCGCCACCACCCCACACGTGAACGAGCGCGTGTCATGACGGATGGGGTCGAGCCGCTGCGAGCGGTATGGCTCACTCACGAACGACGGTCTTGCGCAGTCGAGCGAACGCCGTGGCGAGCTTGGCGCTGCCCTGCGCGGGCTGGTCGAGCGCCGCGAGGAGGTCGTCGAAGTACGCGGGCGGCACCACGGTGGTCGCGTCGTGTTCCCGCACGATCTGCGCAGCGCGCTCCTCGGCCGCCATGCGCGCGAACGATGTGGGTTGCATGCCCGCAATCTCGGCGGCCCGCTCGATGAGCGCCCGGGTCGCTGGGGTGACGCGGTACTCGAGTCGTGCGTTGGCCGTGGACATGGTCGAACCTCTTGTACGGACAAATGTACGGCGCTGGTCTTGCCGCCGCAACCCCCAAGAACAGGCATACTCCCCGCCATGACCACACCGGACGTGCCCACCACGCCAAACGCCGAGAAGACGCTGTTCGAGGGCAACCCCTCCATGATTCCCGGCGCCGGCGCGCTGCTGATCGCCACGCTCACCCTCGGGCTCGCGCTCATCTACTACTTCGTCCGCTCGCGCCAGACACACTACAAGATCACCACGCAGCGCATCATCATCGAGCGCGGGATCCTGTCGAAGAAGATGGACCAGATCGACACCTACCGGATCAACGACTTCGTGGTGGAGCGCCCGTTCGGGCAGCGCCTCATGGGCACGGGCAACATCGTGCTGACGTCCATGGACCGCAGCAACCCCGAGGTGCACATCAACGGCATCCGCACCGACGTGCTGGCACTCTACGAGCAGCTGCGCGTGGCCACCGAAGACCAGAAGCTGCGCCGCGGCGTGCGCACGCTCGACGCCACCGATCACCACGTCTGAGGGTCGCCCCAGCCCGCTCACACGGTACGAAGGGGAAGCGTTCGAGGGGCTGCGCTGTTAGGGTACTGACCGATGCGTAACCTCCAGTGCGCAAACTGCCATGTCGAGCTCCCGCTGACCTCCGAGCGGGAGCCGGGGCTGCTCGTCTGCGAGCAGTGCGGCCACCCACACCGCCCCTCGACCGCGGCCGAGGCCCCGCCCAACCCGACCGCCGAGTTCCGGGCGGGCGACGACGTGCTGGTGCTGTGGGGCCAGCGTTGGTGGCCCGCGCGGGTGAAGCGCGTGGTGGCCGAGGACATCTGGCAGGTGCACTACGAGGGCTGGTCCGACGAGCTGGACGAGATCGTGGACGTGGCCCGCGTGCGCGCCCTGTACGTCCCGGGTCGGCGCCTGTCGCCCACGGTGTTCGCGGGGCTGGTGGTGGCGGCGAGCGCGGTGGGCGTGACCGTCGGAGCCTGGGCCCTGGGCATCCCGGACCTGGCCCCCGAGAGCGCGCGCATGGAGTCCAGCGAGCGCGGTCCCATCACGCCGTCGGGCGAGCCGCTCCCCCCCGGCCTGCGCTTGCCTCCGGGCACCCCGCTCGAGGTGCAGTGGAACGACAGCTTCTACCGAGCGGTGAGCAAGGTCCACTACGGGGACGGCAGCCTCAGCGTGCACTACGAGGGCTGGAGCGACGCCTTCGACGGGGAGGTCGACGAAGCCGACGTGCGCATCTCGGAGGCGGCCATCCACGCGGCGCGCGGCCCCGTGACCGGCAGTGGAGCACCGGTGACCCCCGACTCGCCGGTCTACGAAGGTGACGTGCTGGAGGTGGCCTGGCGCGAGGGGTACTACCGCGCCGTGGTGCTCGAGACCCACCCCGACGGTCGCCTGCGGGTGCACTACGCCGGGTGGGACGACGAGCTCGACGAGGACATCCCACGGGAGCGGGCCCGCCGGGTGCTGGCCGCCGACGACTGACCACCCGCACCCCTGACTTGTGGTAGTAGACCGGCATGCGCCTCTCCTCTCTGCTGGGTCCGGACCTCCGGGCCGTCCTCGAGAGTGACCCGGACTCGCTCCGGGAAGCGCTCGCGGACTTCCACGCCGAGGACATCGCCGAGATCCTGGACGATCTCGAGGAGGAGGACGCCGTCGCCCTGATGCGGGCGCTGAACCCCGAGCTCGCGGCGAGCGTGATCGAGCGCATCAGCCCCGAGCTGCAGGTCATGTTCTTGCGGGGCATGACCACCACCGACGCCGTGACGGTGCTCCGCGAGATGGACCCGGACGACCTCGTGGACGTCTTGCAGGAGCTCGAGCACCCCGAGCGCGCACCGCTGCTCAACGAGCTCGAGCGCGTGGACATGGAGGCCGCCAACGAGGCCCGCGAGCTCGTGCTCTACGGCCCGGAGACGGCCGGCGGTCTCATGACCACCGAGTTCGTGGCGCTGACCCCCACCACCAAGGTGTGGGAGGCCATCGAAGCGGTTCGCCGCGCGGCGGCCATGGGCGAGGTGGAGACCATCTACTACGTCTACATCTGCGGCTACGGCAACAAGCTGCTGGGCGTGGCCTCGCTGCGTGACCTGATCCTGGGCGACCCCGGCCAGGAGCTCGAGCACATCATGACCGAGAAGGTCGTGCACGTGGGCCCGCTCGACGACCAGGAGAAGGTGGCCGACATCATCGCGCGCTACGACTTGAGCGCGGTCCCCGTGGTGGACTCGAGCTTCGCGCTCCTCGGCATGGTCACGGTCGACGACGTGGTGGACGTCGTGATCGAGGAGGCCACGGAGGACGCTCAGATGATGGCCGGCGTCATGCCGCTCGAGGACTCGTACTTCGCGACGGGGCTCGTGGACTTCGTGTGGAAGCGCGGCGTCTGGCTGGTGGTGCTCTTCCTCGGGCAGCTGCTCACGGCCACGGTCATGGAGGTGAACCAGCTCACGCTGCAGACCACGATGGAGCTGGCGCTGTTCATCCCGCTGATCATCTCCACGGGCGGCAACGTGGGCTCGCAGTCGTCCACGCTGATCATCCGCGCGCTGGCCCTCGGCGAGATCGAGTCACGCGACTGGTGGCGAGTGGTGGTCCGCGAGCTGAGCATCGGCGCGCTGCTGGGCCTGGTGCTCGGCGCGATGGGCTTCCTGCGGGGGTTCATGGCCGGCGAGGCCTCCGCGTCCTACGCGCTCGCGATCGTGGTGTCCGCCAGCATCGTGGGGATCGTGACCTTGAGCGCCGTGGTGGGCGCCGTGCTGCCGCTGGTGATCAAGCGCATGGGCCTCGACCCGGCCGTGTCGTCCACGCCGTTCATCGCTTCTGTGGTCGACGTGCTGGGGCTCATGGTCTACTTCGGGGTCGCCCAGTACGTGTTCTCCGTCGCAACCTGACGAGCCGCTCCATGACCGCCCCCTACCTCGACCGTGTCGCGCTGCGCGGCTGCCCCACCTCCCCCACCCCGCTGACGCTCGGCACCTGGGGTGCCATGACCGACGCCTACGGAGGCGCGCTCTCGGACGACGCGTTCCGCGAGCTGGTGGTCTTCGCCTACAAGCTGGGCGTGCGCAGCTTCGACCTGGCGCTGCTCTGGGACGGCGAGCGAGCCATGCGGCTGCTGGCCGAGGCGCTGGGCCCGCAGATTCAGCAGTGCTTCTTCTTCCTGCGGGTGGGGCGCGTGCCGAGCGGCAAGCCCAACAACCCCATCGCCGTGGACTTCGGCCTCCGGGCGCTGCTCCCCCACGTGGAGCGCGCCCGCGAGCTGCTGGGGGTGGCGCGCATCGACATGCTGCTGCTGCACGCGCCGCCGCGGCTGCTGGTGGAGCGGGGCGAGACCATGCAGGCCCTCGACGAGCTGCGTCAGGCCGAGCTGGTGCACGCCATCGGACTCAGCACCCCGAGCGGCGCCATCGCGCTGACGGCGCTCGAGATGGGCTTCGCCTGCGCGGCCATGCCCTACAACGCGCTCCAGACCCAGGCCGTGCGCGAGCTGGACGAGGGCTTTCCGGTGCTGGGCGACGAGAGCCCGCGCTGCATCCTGGCCCACTCGACGCTGCTGCACGGCGTCATGGCCGCGCGCGTGCCGGCCGGGCACGTGTATCCCATCGGCGACCACCGCCGCGACCGCTGGAGCGAAGAGGCGCTGCGCACCCGCCTGCACCACGCGCGCGCCCTGGGCGGCCTCGCCAAGCGCCACACGGACAACGCCCGCAAGGCGGAGACGTTCATCCCGGACCTCACCGCGCTCGCGCTGCGCTTCGCCCTGTCGCACCCGCGCGTGGCCAGCGTGGCCGTCGGGCCCCGCAACACCAAGCAGCTGGCCCTGATGATGGACAGCGTGAACGAGGTCGACCCGCTGGCGCTCGACGCCGAGACGCTGCGCGAGATCGAGACCCGGCTCGCGAGCGCTGGCGCCTGACCACCGGGAAGGGGTAGCATGCCGCTCCCCACCCCCCATTGCGAGAGAGACTGCCGTGGCCAGCGTATCCTTCAAGTTCAAGCAAGACGTCGAGACCGTGTACGCGTTCGTGAGCAACGTGGAAGAAGTGCGTAAGCGCTCGGTGGCGTTCGGTGACCGAGACATCCGCGTGGCCGAGAGCGACGCGGGCGGGACCAAGACCATCACCAACACGCGCCTCGTGACGGCCGACGTGCCGGGCTTCATGAAGAAGCTGTTCAACCCCACCAACACCGTGGTGGACAAGAAGGCCTGGCGCAGCGAGGGCGACAAGAAGATCGGCAAGCTGGACGTGGACGTGCAGGGCACGCCCACCGAGATCCACGGCACCATCACCATCGCGCCGGCGGCCGGCGGCGGCTGCACCTACACCATCGACTTCAAGGGCACCGCGAAGATCCCGCTCATCGGCGGCAAGGTCGAGGCCTACGTGGAAGAGCAGTCTCAGAAGGGCATGCGCGAAGAGTTCGAGTACAACCAGAAGCAGCTGGACGCCGCGGGCTGAGGCGCGCGGTGACCGACGAGCGGGCGACCGACGAGCGGGCGACCGAGGCGCAGGACGGCCCCGCGGCTGCGCCGATGGCGGGCGCTGCGCCGATGGCGCCCGACCCCGGTCCCGAGCTGACGAGCCTCGGCAGCATGGCCGTGGCTCATGGCTCGCTCGTCACTGGCCGCGGCCTGGTGTCGGGCGTCATCGGCTTCGCGTTGGCGGTCATGGCCCTGTTGGGGGTCATCGGCTTCCACTTCCCGGCCTACCTGTCCACGCCGGAGTTCCGTGCGGTCTACGACGTGACCACGCTGCGCTACCTGATGGCGGGCGGCATGGTCATCGCCGGCGCCATCGCCATCGTGAACGGTGTCTTCGGACGCACGCCCTGGCTGGCCGCCTGGACCTTCGCGATCCTCGTGGTGGCACAGCTGCTGGGCGGCCCCACCACGCCCATCCCGGACTTCCCGGACGACACGCCGTACCTGGGGCTCGACTTCCTGATCCTGGATCTGCTCGGGTCCACCATCGTGTTCGTGCTCATCGAGAAGGTGCGCCCGCTGCGCAAGGATCAGCCGGTGTTCCGGCCCGAGTGGCAGAACGACCTGACGCACTTCTTCTTCAACCACCTGGTGGTAGGCTTCGTGCTGCTCATCACCAACCGCGTGGTGCACGACGGCCTCGGCTGGGCGGCCAACGATGGCGTGCGTGGCTTCATCGCGGGGCTGCCGTTCTTCGTGCAGCTCTTCCTGGTGGTGCTGGTGGCCGACCTGGTGCAGTACGCCGCGCACCGCAGCTATCACGAAGTGGGCTTCCTCTGGCGCTTCCACGGCGTGCACCACAGCGCCAAGCACATGGACTGGCTGGCGGGCTCGCGGCAGCACATCCTCGAGCTGATCCTCACGCGCATCCTGGTGCTGTCGCCCATCTTCTTGTTGGGCTTCTCGCAGGGCGTCATCGACGCCTACGTGGTCATCGTGGGCTTCCAGGCGGTCTTCAACCACTGCAACGTCAACGTGCGCCTCGGGCCGCTGCGCTACGTGCTGGTCACGCCCAACTTCCACCACTGGCACCACTCGCGCGACACCGAGGCCGTGGACAAGAACTACGCGGCGCACTTCGCGTTCATCGACTACCTGTTCGGCACCGCCGTGAAGGCCGACCGCATGTGGCCCGACCGCTACGGCGTGATCGGCGACTACATGCCGCTCGGCTTCCTGAAGCAGCAGGCCTTCCCGTTCGTGGGCAGCACGGAGAGCCGCGAGCGCTCGCTGCTGCCGCCCGAGACCCACGCGTGGCAGCCGCCGGGCAACTCCAGACAGACGGACTGAGCCGTGCGTGAGAGGGCATGGCCGCACGTTCGGGCGCTGCTGATCCTCTTCCACGTGGGCATGGTGGTGGTCATGTCGCTGCCCACCCCGGACGCGCTGCTCGGCGGCATGGGCTGGGAGAGCGCCAACGTGCAGGCGGAGCTCGCGCGCTGGGTGGAAGGTCTGCAAGGCGTGGGCGTGAGCACCACGCCCGAGGCGCTGGGGCAAGACGTGCGGGAGGCCGCCGAGAGCTACCGCGACGTGCATGCTGGCCTCGCCGCTCCGTTCTCGGCCTACTCGCGGGGCAGCGGCGCGCGGCAGGGGTGGGTGATGTTCGCCAAGCCGCAGCGGCACCCGGCGGAGCTCCACATCGACCTGTCGGACGGGACCACGTGGCGACCGATCTATCGGCCGCACTCGAGCGCGCACGACTTCTGGGGCGAGCGCTTCCGACACCACCGGATGCGCAAGCAGCTGGGGCGCTTCGCGAGGACGTTCGACGTCGACACCTACGACCGCCTGGCCGAGTTCCTGGCGCGTGAGGTGGCGCGGGCCCATCCCGACGGGCGGGTGGTCCGGGTGCAGCTCTATCGCTACGCCACGCTGCGCCCCGATGAAGTGCGGGCGGGTGCCGTGCCCATGGGAGAGTACGAGCAGGCGCGTCGCTACAGCGTGGCCCGCCTCCTCGAGGAGCACGCCCCGTGAGCGCATGGCGCTTCTGGGTGACGCTGTTCGACCGCCGTGAGACCGCGTCCTCGCTCGCGTGCTTCCGCATCGCGATCGGCCTCGTGACGATCTACAGCCTGCTGGACGTGGGACTCGCCGGACTCGTGGACGTGCTGTGGGTGGACTACCACTCGGGTGGTTACGCGTGTCTCGGCACGGGCAACTGGCTGATGACGTGGCTGGGCGGCGCCACGCCGGAGACCGTGCACGTCCTGTATGGCGCTGCGCTCGGGAGCGCCGTGCTGGTCACGCTGGGCCTCGTCACGCGCGTGAGCGCCCTGGTGGCGGGCCAGACGTACCTCGCGCTGGTGTTCGTGAACGGCAGCGCGACCGGCGGCTACGACCAGCTGATCACCAACGCGCTCTGGCTGCTGGTGTTGAGCGGATCGTCGCGCACGCTGTCGCTCGACTGTCTCCTGCGGACCGGTCGCTTGCGGAGCGATGAGCTCATCCCGGCCTGGCCGCGCTACCTCGTGATCTTCCAGCTGGTGGTCATGTACACCTGCACCGGGCTCCACAAGCTCAGCAGCGCGTGGCTCCCGCTGGGCGGCTACTCGGCCCTCTACGACGTGTTCCAAGAACCCACCTGGCGGCGCTTCGACATGCGCTGGACGGCCCACGTCTATCCGCTCACCCAGCTGGCCACCGCGGTGACGTGGTTCTTCGAGGTGGGCGCGCCGGTGGTGTTGGTGTGGTTCTACTATCGCTACACGGCGGAGCGTCCGGGCCGCGCGCGCGCGTGGTTCGCGCGGCGTGACCTGCGCGTGCCGTTCGTGGTGGTCGGGCTCGCGCTGCACCTGGGCATCCTCGTCACGCTGAACGTGGGGCCGTTCTCGTGGGTGGCGATGGCCTACTACCTCTGTCTCTTTCGACCGGCGGAGCTCACGGGTGCGTGGGCGTGGACGCTGCGGCGTGGGCAGCGGTGGCGTGAGCGCCATGATGAGCGACGCATTGCTCATTTGACACGCGTGTCAACTTGACATAGATGTCATGAACGCAAAGACTGTGCGTGACGCGCCGATACCGGTCGTCATGGTCTTCACAAAGCCAATGCCGTCCATGTTCGACTCCCAGGGCCTCCTGCCCGCTGGCGACTACGAGCTCACCCTCGACGAACTGCGCAGCAGCTTGTTGGTGGTGGGACCACGCCCAGCCGATCCCTGTTGGGATGCCTCCTGGCGGGCCCGCTTAGTGGACCACCTCGAGACGCTCACCCACCAGCTGTGGGCAGTGGGCATCAACGAGATATTCGTCGATGGCTCGTTCGCCGAAGACAAGTTGCACCCGAACGACATCGACCGGTACTTCGTCTGCGACCTTCGCCGGCTCGCGTCGGGCGAATTGGAACGAGATCTGAACCAGATTGACCCACACAAGGTCTGGACCTGGGACCCGGACGCGAGGCGACCGGTCGTGGGCTCAGCAAAGGCCCAGCTCCCCATGTGGCACCAGTACCGTGTGGAGCTCTACCCACACGTTGGCCAGCTCTCGGGGATCACCGACTCTTTCGGTCATGAACTCGAGTTTCCAGCCGCCTTTCGACGCTCTCGGCGGAGCGGGGCGCCACGTGGAATCGTCAAGATTGGGCGGCCGTCATGATCCGGACGGAACTCGAGTATCAAGCGGCGATCGCCAAGCTCGAGGCGGAGCGCACACGCCTCGGAGAGCACCGAGCGCGTCTTGCCGAGGCGGGGCTCTCGAAGGATGAACTGAAGCGAGTCCTCGACCCGCTGCGCTCGTTCCACCTTCAACTCCAAGACGAGGTGGAGAGCTATGAACGGCTTCGACGCGGCGACGTTGGCCAGCTCTCGAACCTGCACGGACTCGGCCAGATGCTCGTCTCGCTGCGCGTCGTGCGCGGGATCACGCAGCGTGAGCTGGCCACTCGGCTGGGTGTGCACGAGTCTCAGGTGTCGCGCGACGAGCGCAACGAATACCACGGCGTCACGGTTGAACGTGCCAGTCGCGTGCTCGACGCGCTGGAGGTCGAGCTGAAGAGTCTGTTCGACGAACCGGTGCGCGCCGTGAGTAGCCGCGCAGCGGCCCATCCGAAGGACCGCTGAAGGAGACTTGCCGAGAAGGCACGGGCGGTGCTTGATGGCGGGATGAGTTCGGCCGAAAGCACACCGCTCGGGCGAGAAACGACCCGCATCCGTGGCGTGGTGCGCGCCGCCGGCCAGACGCTGCGCTCCAAGCTGCACGGCGTGGCCTGCGTGTACTGGGACGTACGCGTGGGCCTCGCTGACGAGCCGGAGGCCACCGACGCGTGCGCCTTCTGGGTGGAGGACCCCGCGGGCGAGCGCTACTTGGTGCGCGGCGAGGGCCTCGACGTGGACGTGCGGGCGCAGCGCGCCGAGGCGCTGGTGCAGGTGGTGGAAGAGGACATCGCCGTGGTGAGCGAGAACATCCGCCGGCTGAAAGACATCGCGCGCAGCGGACCCCTCGCGCAGCGGGCCGAGGCCAACCGCGAGAAGCGCCGCCTCGCGAAGGTGGCCACGCTGCTCTGCGCCATCCGCGCCGAAGCGCGCGGCAACGTGCACGTCGGCGGGAACGCCTCCGGCCAGCGCGCCTGGATCGAGAAGAACGCGGCCCTGGCCACAGGCATCGGCGGCCGCTCGCTGCAGCGCCGACAAGAGCGCTTCGAGGTGGTCCTGCGCGAAGGCGACGCCGTGGAAGTGGAAGGCGCGCTGCGCCGCGAGCCCCTGCCGAGCGGAATGGCCGGTGGCTACCGGGATCGCACCGACTGCTGGGCCGTCGGCCCGGGTCCCGATGGCGTCGTGCGCGTGGTGGGTGTCGGGGCCAGTGCCCCGGTCGCCGAGACGGAGGTACGCAAGGAGGCTCTGGCTGTGGAGCGCGGGAAGACGGTGCGAGCGAAGCTCCAGCGCCTCGACCCGGTGTTGTCCGGGACGCTGGTCGTGTCCGTCATCGCGCTGGTTGCTGCGCTCATCTGGGCGTCGTCGTAGACGTATCCGTAGTCATGGTCGTCTACGTTGGCGTGCTCGTGGTCTTGCTCGTGCTCGTGCTCGTGCTCGTGACCGCTGAACGTCGACGGAGACCGCGACGGCTGCGGGCGCCTCGGGGGGCGAACACGAGCTCGAGCACGAGCACGTCAACGA
>CAZEAA010000079.1:6559-18650 GCA_964510015.1 uncultured Sandaracinaceae bacterium | reverse complement strand
CTGCTGCCCCGTACTTCAGTGACTTCAGTGCGGGGTGCCAATTGTGCTTGTTTTTGGGTCGTTCAGCGCGCCGTGCCTCGGCGCCTCGCCGTCGAAATCTTCCTGTCGGACTTGTGATGAGTCGATAGCCGTCGCCGTCGCCGTCAACGACCACGAACGACCACGAACGACCACGACCACGATCCCGACCACGACCACGACCACCACCGACGACGACCGCGACCGACGTCAACCACGACTCCGCGCCGAGGGCAGGGGCAGCGAACCACGCCTCGACGACCAGTCAGTCCCTCCTGCGACCCGACGGTCGGATGGCGAGGCTACTGCCCCGGCCCGCCTTCGGCGGCTTGCCCCAGCTCGCTGGCGGGAGTGCCCGAGGCTTCACCGGGGGCTACCCCGAGGTCCACGTTCGCGTCGGGGGTCACGACCGCGGCCTCGGCCTCGGCCGGGTGGACCGCGCCCTCGACTGACGGGTGCTCGTCCACGTGGAGCGCCGCGGCCAGCGCAGGCGAGACTGGCGCCGGCAGGTCGTCGGGCGTGCCGAACAGGTCGCTGGCCTTGTAGGCTGCGGCGCCGCGCAGCACAAAGATCTTCACCACGGCGGCGGCGGGCACGGCCATCAGCACGCCCAGGAAGCCGAAGAGCTCGCTGCCCACCATCAAGGCCACCAGCACCACGATGGCGCTGAGGCCCACCTTGTCGCCCACCAGCTTGGGCGTGATCACGAAGCCCTCGAGGATCTGCACGCCCCCGAACGCCACCACCACGTAGCCCATGTTGGGCCACAGCAGCCCTTCCACGGCGCACGTCAGCAGCGCGAGGCCGAGGCCCAGCGCACCGCCCGCGTAGGGGATGAACGACAGCAGCCCGGCGAGGATGCCGATGGGGATGGCCAGCGGCGCGCCCGCCAGCGTGAAGACCAGCGCGTACAGCGCGCCGAGCGCGATCATCACGAGGAACTGGCCGCGCACCCAGTGGCCCAGCACGTCGTCCACGTCGCGCGCCATGGGGAAGACGGTGGCGCGATGACGGTAGGGCACCAAGTCCCCCGCCGCGGCCACGATGCGGTCGAAATCGTACAGCAGGTAGAAGGCGAAGACGGGCACCATCAGGCCGGCCGCGACGGCGCTGAACACCGACGCGGTCCCGCCCACGATGGAGCGCAGCATCGACGACAACGGCGAGACGGCGCTGCTGGCCACCTCGCGCGCGTCCACCTGGAAGCTGACCAGCGCCTCGTCGAGCGTGTGCGGCACCGGGATGCCCAGGTCGCGCAGCGTGGGCTCGATGCGCGCCAGCCAGTCCTGCAGCTTCGCGGGCAGCGCCTGCGCGAAGCCGACGAACTCGTGCACGATGCCGGGCATCACCAGCAGGAGCCCCACGCTCAGCACCAGCAGCGTGCCGCCGAGCAGGATGGCGATGCCCGCGCCGCGCGGCAGCCCGCGCGCTTCGAAGCGGTCCACCAGCGGGTCCAACATGTAGGCGATGAAGAACGCGAAGAAGAGCGGCGTGAAGACCGCGCGCAGCACCCACACGCCGTAGCCCACCAGCAGGATGGTCAGCAGGACGTAGACCGCGCGCGGGATGCCAGGGGACAGTCCCGCCGCATTTTTTCGATGAGGCATGTGCGCGCGATGGTACCGTCGTGGCCCGATGTTACGGATCGATTTCTACGTCCAGCAGCTCATGAAGCATCAGGCCAACGGGGTTCGCCTCGTGTCCGAGATGCCCGTCACCTTCCACTTCGACGCGGGCGACCGGCAGTCCAGTAAGCCCATCGAGCACGACCTCCTGGTGGCCATGGTGCAGGAGTCGGCGCCGCCGCATGCCCTGCACGAGCTGCAGGCTCAGGGCCGCTGCACGTTCGTGCACGACTCGGAGGCCGGCATGCGCGTGCAGGTCGAGGTGCGCACCGCGGGGCCCTCGGCGTGGGCGCTGTTGATCTCGCCCGCTCGCGCAGGGCGTCCGTCGGCGGCCGACGTGGAGTCCATCCCCTTCCCGCACGACGACGCGTCCCCGCCTCCGCGCGCTCCCGTGGCTCCCGCGTACCAGGCTCCCGCGGCCGCTGCGCCAGCCCCTCGTGCCGCAGCCCCGGCGCCCGCAGCGACGGGTGGCAACCCCAACGCCGGCAAGGGCTACATCGACGGCGGCATCCCCGAGCACGCGGCCGCCGACGGCATGAGCGTCACGCTCCAGCCCGGTGAGCCGCAGCTCAACCGCCTGCTGCGCCTCATGAAGATGGTGGACGCCAGCGACTTGCACCTCTCGGCCAACGTGGTGGCCATGGTGCGCAAGGACGGTGAGATCGAGCCCCTCGAGCGCCGCGCCGCCTACACCTCGGAAGAGATCGAGAAGATGATCGACGAGGTCATCCCCGAGCGCAGCCGCAAGGAGTTCGAGGAGACGAACGACGCCGACTTCGCGCACAACATCCCGGGGCTCTGTCGCTTCCGCGCCAACATCTTCCGGGACCGCCACGGCGTGGGCGCCGTCTTCCGTCAGATCCCCTTCGAGCTGCTCTCGGTGGAGAAGATCGGCGTGCCCCCCAAGGTGCTCGACCTGTGCTGGCTCACCAAGGGCCTGGTCGTGGTCACCGGCCCCACGGGTAGCGGCAAGTCCACCACGCTCTCCACGCTGATCGACTTCATCAACATGAACCGGTCGGATCACATCATCACCATCGAAGACCCCATCGAGTTCGTGCACCCGAACAAGAGGTGTCTGGTGAACCAGCGCGAGATCGGCCAGCACACCACCGGCTTCAAGCGCGCCCTGCGCGCCGCGCTGCGCGAGGACCCGGACATCGTGCTGGTGGGTGAGATGCGCGACCTCGAGACCATCGCCATCGCCATCGAGACGGCGGAGACGGGTCACCTCGTGTTCGGCACGCTGCACACCACCAGCGCCGCCAGCACCATCGACCGCATCATCGACCAGTTCCCGGCCGACCAGCAGGAGCAGATCCGCATCATGCTGAGCGAGTCGTTCCGCGGCTGCATCGCGCAGGTGCTCTGCAAGAAGAAGGGCGGCGGCCGCGTCGCCGCCTACGAGGTGCTGATCGGCACCAGCGCCGTGGCCAACCTCATCCGCGAGGGCAAGACGGTGCAGCTCAAGAGCGTCATGCAGACGGGCCGCGCGCTCGGCATGCAGACCATGAACGACCACCTGCTGCAGCACGTGAAGAACGACCTCATCACGCCGGAGGAGGCCTACATGAAGTCGAACGACAAGCAGCTGATGAAGACCCTGCTCCAGCAAGAGGGCTTCAAGGTCGAGCTGCCGTCGGGCTGAGCGGCTGAGCCGGCTGAGTCAGCGAGCCTCGATTCTTTCGTCCGAGACGCCGCCGGGGGCAGTCTCACGTGATAGAAATTGAGGGATGTCCGAGACCTACGAATTCTTTCGAGTGATCCAGGGCTATCTCGATGAGGCCGCGGCCGTCGTCAGCCTCCCGGATCACGTCCGTGCCATCCTCGCGCAGCCCAAGAACGAGCTGATCGTGCACTTCCCGGTGGTCCTGGACGACGGCTCCACCAAGGTGTTCAAGGGCTACCGCATCCAGCACAACAACCTGCTGGGCCCCTACAAGGGGGGCATCCGCTACCACGAGACCGTGGGCCTCGACGACCTCAAGGCGCTGGCCGCGATGATGACGTGGAAGTGTGCGCTGATGGACATCCCGTTCGGCGGCGGCAAGGGCGGCGTGAAGTTCAATCCCGGCGCCCACAGCCGCGACGAGGTCATGCGCATCACGCGGCGCTTCACGCACGCGCTCGGCAACAACATCGGGCCGTCGTACGACATCCCGGCGCCGGACGTGGGCACCAACGCGCAGACGATGGTCTGGATGATGGACACGTACATGAACACGCTCTCGCACGCGGACAAGAACGCGCTGCGCGCCGTGGTCACCGGCAAGACGCTGGCGTGCGGCGGCTCGGCGGGGCGCGAGAAGGCGACCGCGCAGGGGGTGCTGCACTGCATCACCGAGTGGGCCAGTGAGCAGCGCTTCGACCTCGAGGGCAAGACCGCCATCATCCAGGGCTTCGGCAACGTGGGCGGCCACACTGGCGTGCTGCTGGCCAAGCTGGGCGTGTCCATCGTGGGCGTGGGCGACCACACCGGCTACCTGCACAGCGGCGAGGGCTTCAACGTGCACAAGCTGCAGGACCACGTGCGCCGGCACGGCAGCATCCGCGGCTACGACCACGGCGCGCACATCACGCGCGAAGAGTTCTTCGGTCTGCGCGCGGACCTGTTCGTGCCCGCCGCGCTCGAGAACCAGATCGGCGAGGCCGAGGCCAACGCGCTCACCGTGCGGCTGGTCGCCGAGGGGGCCAACGGGCCCACGCACCCCGCGGCCGAGCAGGTCCTGCGCGACCGGGGCATCGCGGTCATCCCGGACGTGCTCGCCAACTCGGGGGGCGTGACGGTCAGCTACTTCGAGTGGGTGCAGAACCGAAACTCGGAGAAGTGGGACCTGGAACAGGTGGACGCCAAGCTCGAGGCGCGCATGAAGCGGGCCTACGCCCAGGTGCGCTACTTCGCCGAGCAGCGCCACGTGGGGCTGCGGACGGCGGCCTACTGCCTCGCGCTGCAGCGCCTCGGAACGGCCTACGCCGAGCGCGGCATCTTCCCGTGACCCGTCGCCACCCGAGGTGTTGCAGATACTGAAAATCGATATCAAGATGCGGCTCGCGAACCTCGACGTTCGCCCCACCTCGTGCGACACGGTCGCCCCTTCGGAAGCGAGTCCTCATGAAGCGTTTGACGTTCTGCCTGCTCATCACGGCCGTGGCGGGCTGCGGGAGCAGCAGCAGCAAGATCCCTGCGAACGGCGAGCAAGCCGTCGAGACCTACGCCCGCATCGTCGCGGCCAGCTACGAGGACGCGCACGAGCGAGCGCAAGACCTGGCGGACGCCGTCGACGCGCTGGTGGCCACGCCCAGCCAGGCGAACCTCACCGCGGCTCAGGGGGCGTGGGTGGCCGCGCGCGCTCCGTATCTGCAGACCGAGGCCTTCCGCTTCTACGATGGCCCGATCGACGACCCCGCCAGCGGCCCCGAGGGGCTGCTCAACGCGTGGCCGCTCGACGAGGCCTACATCGACTACGTGGAGGGCATGGCGAACGCCGGCTTGGTGAACGACACCTCGTTCGCCATCACGGCCGAGTCCATCGAAGAGCGCAACGAGCTGAACGGGGACCAGAACATCTCCACGGGCTACCACGCGGTCGAGTTCCTGCTGTGGGGCCAAGACCTCTCGCTCGAGACGCCGGGCCAGCGCCCCTTCGAGGACTACCTGACCTCGGGCGACGGCGCGCCGAACGGCGACCGACGCGGCGTGTACCTGCAGACCGCCGCCGACGGCATCGTCACGAACCTCGCCTCACTGGTGGACGCGTGGGACGACGAGAGCGACACGAACTACCGCGCCTCGTTCGAGAGCACGGTCACCACCGAGGAGGCGCTGCGCCGCATCTTCACCGGCCTCGTGATCTTCAGCGCCAACGAGCTGGGCGGCGAGCGCCTGGTGGGCATCGAGTCCGGTGATCCGAACGACGAGCACTCGTGCTTCAGCGACACCACGCGGACGGACTTCATCGAAGACCAGCGCGGCGTGCAGAACGTGTTCCTCGGCCGCTACACGCGCATCGACGGAACCATCGTGGACGGCGTGGGCCTCGACGAGGTCATCGCCGCGCGCGACGCCGAGCTCGCGGAAGCGATCCGCGCCGCCGTCGCGAACTCACTCGCGCTCGCGGTGGCCGTGATGCCCATCTACGAGACCGAGATCGCCGCCGGGAACACCGCGGGCCACGCGCGCCTCGACGCGCTGCGCGTCGCCCTCAGCCATCAGGGCGAGCTGCTCGAGGAGGCCATGGAGCTCCTCGGCCTCCCCTTCGCACCGCCGGCCGAATGATGACCCCGCGCGCGCTTCCCCTCTTGGTTGCCCTGGCGACGAGCCTCGTGGGGTGCGACGCGCTCGCGCCCGAGCCGGGCGAGGAGCTGCCCGGAGGGGCGACCACCAACATCACCGTGGGGGGCTCGCGCGCCTACTCGGAGCCGCTCGCGAACCTGGACCCCGCACACCGCGCGTCGTTCTTCGCGGGCAACAGCTTCTTCACCCAGTCGTGGGTCACGGCGCCCGCGTCCACCATGACGCGTGACGGCCTCGGGCCGACGTTCAACGCGTCGGCCTGCGCCGGCTGCCACGTGCGCGACGGACGAGGTCGCCCTCCCGAGACGCGCGAGGAGCCCATGCTCAGCATGCTGGTGCGCCTGTCGGTACCCGGCGAGGACGCCGACGGAGGGCCCCTGCCCGAGCCCACGTACGGCGGGCAATTCCAACCCTTCGCGGTGCTCGGGGTGGCGAGCGAGGGCAGCGTGGTGCTCGAGTACGACGACGTGCCCGGGACCTACGGGGACGGCGAGGCCTACGTGCTGCGTCGACCGCGCGTGGTGTTCGACACCCTGAGCTACGGTCCGATGGCCAGCGACGTGATGACCTCGGCGCGTGTCGCGCCGGGCATGGCCGGTCTCGGCTTGCTCGAGATCGTGCCCGAGGCCGACATCCTCTCGCGCGAGGACCCCGAAGACGCCGACGGCGACGGCATCTCCGGACGCGCGAATTGGGTCTGGGACATGGAGCAGGGGGCGCTCGCGCTCGGTCGCTTCGGCTGGAAGGCGGGTCAGCCCTCGCTCTTGCTGCAGACCGCGGGCGCGTTCAACGGCGACATCGGCATCACCACGATGTTCTTCCCCGACCAGAACTGCCCAGCCCCGCAGGTGGACTGCGCGAGCGCGCTCACGGGCGGCGAGCCCGAAGCGCCCGAGGACATCTTGGGCCACGTGGTCCGCTACGCGCGCGCGCTCGCCATCCCCGTCCGCCTGAACGTGAGCGACGCGCAGGTGTTGGCCGGCCGCGAGCTGTTTCGCGACGCGGGCTGCACGGGCTGCCACACCGAGCGCATGACGTCGGGGGTCTCCACCGAGCTGCCCGAGCTGTCGCGCCAGCCAATCCGTCCGTTCACCGATCTCCTGCTGCACGACATGGGCGAGGGCCTCGCCGACGGGCGTCCCGAGTTCGAGGCTTCCGGCAACGAGTGGCGCACCCCGCCGCTGTGGGGCGTCGGCCGCATCGACGACGTGAACGACCACACTTATTTGCTGCACGACGGTCGCGCGCGCGGGTTCGCCGAGGCGATCCTGTGGCACGGTGGCGAGGCCGCCGCCGCGCGCGAGCGCTTCCGCACCATGCCGCGCGCAGACCGCGACGCGCTGATTCGCTTCCTGGAGTCGCTGTGAACCTCCGCCCACTCACCTGGTTGCCTCTCTCGCTGCTCGTCGCGTCCTGCGGGGGCGGCGGCGACTCGTTCGACCGCAACGCCATGCTGGCCTCGCTCGGCACGGTGGTGATGGTGCCCGGCTACGCCACCCTGCAAGACCAGACCACCGCGCTCGATGCGGCCGCCGATGCGTTCTGCGATGCGCCGAGCGACGTCACGCTGTCCGCCGCGCAGGCCGCCTTCATGGACGCTCACGCCGCGCTCGTGCGCACGGAGGCGTTCGCGTTCGGGCCGTACATGACCGTGTCGGACCCTCCCGAGACGGCCATCAACTTCTGGCCGGCCCGCACCCCCTTGGTGGACGACGTGCTGGCGGGGACCGAGCCCATCACGCTGCTCTCGCTGACCAACGCGAAGAAGGGCTTCCCGGCGCTCGACTACCTGCTGTTCGACCCGGCCCTCGACGACGCGGACGTCTTGACGTCCTTCCTGGACGGGACCGCGGGCGCCCGCCGCTGCAGCTACGTGCGTGTGGTCACCGACGACCTGGTGACGCGCACCACCGCGCTGCACGCGAGCTGGGCCGGGCCGGGTGGCCACGCCGAGCAACTCGCCACGGCGGGCACCACCAGCACCGTCTATCGCTTCACGCCGCTCGCGGTCACGGCCGTGCTCGAGCGCGTGGTCTTCACGCTCGAGGACATGCGCGACATGAAGCTGGGAGTGCCGCTCGGTCTCGAGACCGACAACCTGGCCCACGTGGAGCTGGTGGAGGTGCCCTACTCGGCGCGCTCGTTCGAGGCGCTGCTGGCCGACCTCGAGAGCGTCCACGCGGTGTTCACGGGCGACTATGCCGGCACGCAGGGCATTGGGCTGTCCGAGTGGCTGGTGACGCGAGACGCGGACCTCGACGCGGCGGTGCTCGCGCAGCTCGAGGTGGTGCGCGCCGCGCTGCTCGCGTTCGACGTGTCGCTCGGCGAGGCGCTGGTGAGCGACCGCGAGGCCGTCATCGCGCTGCACACCGAGATCCGCACGCTGCACCGCTTGGTCGGCGTGGACGTGGCCGGCGCGCTGGCGGTCACCATCTCGTTCAACGACACCGACGGAGACTGAGCGTGCGCGCGCGCCTCCTGTCCGCGAAGCGCGCGCTCGAGACGCCCATCGACGCGGCCTCGCTAGGGGCGTTCCGCATCGGCCTCGGCCTCTTGCTGGCCACGTTGGTGGCCCGCTTCTTCCTGCGCGGCTGGGTCACCGCGTTCTACGTGGAGCCCACGTTCTTCTTCACCTACCCGGGCTTCGGCTGGGTGCGGCCGCTGGGCCCCGCCGCGATGCACGGCGTCTTCGCGCTGCTGTTCCTGGCGGGGCTGCTCCTCGCCACCGGCCGCGCGTTCCGTGTGGCCGCGCTGACGGCGTTCGTGCTCTTCACGTACACGGAGCTGATCGACCGCACCACCTACCTCAACCACTACTACTTTCTCAGCGTCGTCCTGTTCCTGGCGTGCCTCCTGCCGCTCGACGCGGCGCTGGTGCTGGGCAAGCCAGCGGACCGTACGGTGCCCCGCTACGTGCTCACGGTGCTGCGCGTCCAAGTGGGCCTGGTGTACGTGTTCGCGGGGCTCGCCAAGCTGCGGCCCGACTGGCTGCTGCGTGGCGAGCCACTGCACCTCTGGCTGCAGATGTACGACGACCTGCCCGTCATCGGCGCGTGGCTCGCCGAGCGCAACGTGGCCATCGCCATGTCGTGGATGGGTGCCGTGTTCGACCTCAGCGCGCCCTTCTTGCTGCTGCACCCGAGGACGCGGCCGCTCGCCTTCGTGGCGGTGCTGGCCTTCCATGCCATCACGGGGCTGCTCTTCCCCATCGGGATGTTCCCGCTGATCATGGCGCTCGGCGCCACCTTGTTCTTCTCGCCAGACTGGCCGCGGCGCGTCTTGCGCGTCTTGCGCGGGGCGCGCGGGTTGCGTGCGGGGGGCGTCCGAGAGCTGGGCGCCCCGGTTCGCCTGCCACGCGCGGTGACCGTGCTCCTCGTGGTGCATCTCGTGGTGCAGCTCGTGGTGCCGCTGCGTCGCTTCGCCTATCCGGGCGACACCTGCTTCACCGAGGACGGCTTCCGCTTCGCGTGGCAGGTGATGTTGCTCGAGAAGCGCGGCCTCGTGACGTACACCGTCACCACACCCGACGGGGTCTCGCGCTTCGTGGACCCGAAGCGCGCGCTGCGGCCGCATCAGTACCGTCAGCTGTCCACGCAGCCGGACCTGGTGCTGGCCTACGCACACCACTTGGCCAACGAAGCCCGCGCGCGCGGTGAGGGCCGCGTGGCGGTGCACGCCGATGCGTGGGTCACGTGGAACGGCCGTCGCTCGCAGCCCTTCGTGCGCCCGGACGTGGACCTCGCCAGCATCCCGGACACCCTCGCGAGCGCCACGCGCTACGTGCCCGAGCCGCAGCAGCCGCAGCGCTGGTGACCCCTTGCGACCGCACGCTCACTCGAGCGGGATGTTGCCCTGGGCGGCCACGACGGCGCCGGGCTCGAAGCCGTCGAGCGGGATGTCGATGAACGCGCCCGTGACGCCGGTCACGCGCAGCGTGAAGGGGCCTTCGCCGAAGCCCGAGCTCTCCGTGTAGGTCCCGTCCGTGGCGAGCACGAGCTCCTGCCCATCGGGGAAGCGCGCGTTGATGACCTCCACCCGCTCGATGGCCATGGTGGGGTTGCGCACCCACAGGCTGGTCCACCACACGTTGGCCTCGGTCTGGAACTGCAGGTAGAGCGGCTCCGCGTTGTCGCAGGCCACCAGGTGCCACGTCATGGTGCGCGGGAACTCGTCCATGTTGAGCGCCTCGTAGGCCTCGGGGCTCACGTCCAGGTCGCCGTCGCTGCCGGACTCCCCGTAGGTCACCACGCGCAGCACCTCCGTGCGGCCCGTGGCCGTGGTCACCTCGATGCACGCGTCGCACAGCGAGCCCGGCTCGGCCACGGTGTTGCTCACACCGGCGATCATGTTCCCGGTGATGGCGCGGATGTTCGCCGGGTAGGGCGCGCAGGCGTTGTGCCACTCGGTCTCCGCGAAATCGACGGGCCCCAGGTGGTACTGCCCCGTGTGGTCGGGACCCACGGGGTCGCCCACGGTGACGGGCGCGCCGGGTCCGGAGCCGGCGTCACCACCGCACGACGCCGCGAAGCACATGGATGCGGTCGCGAACAGCAAGCACGCACGAGAGGGCGATGAGTGGCGCATGCCCCATTAGAACACGGCCGAGGCCACACGGGGCAGCGTCGTGGTAGCGTTCCCGCCTCAATCGAGGGAGATGCCCCATGAAGTTCAGCTCGAGGATGTTCGTGACCCTGCTGCTCGGTGCGCTGGTCGCGTGTGGAGGCGGGTCGTCGGAGTCCACCATCGGCACGAGCCACGCCGCGGGAGTGCAGCGCTACGCCACCGTGCGGGACTTGGTGGCCGGCGCCGAGCAGCCTCAGTCGCGTGAGCAGCTGCTGGCCATCGCCGAGTTCATTCGCCGCTGGGAGCGGGACCCGTTCGCGCCCACCTCGCCGCCCAACCCCGATCAAGAGCCGTCCACCATCTCGCTGCTGCTCATGTGGATGACCGTGTCGCAGGACGTGCACGTCACGCTGTGCGCCTCCGTCATCGCCGAGGCCGAGCAACAGGGGGGCGAGAGCGCCGCCACCGGCTTCCTGATCGGCGCGGGCTTCGGCATGGCCGCCTACATGATCGAGAACCCAGAGGAAGCCGCCGACCCCGACAGCGACCGCGTCCAGGGCGCGGGCATCGAGTCGGGTCTCTATTGGTTCGAAGCCTATCGCCGCCGCGCGCAGGCCGACGGAGCCCCCATCCTGGATGAGCTGATCGAGCGGCGCCGGCAGGGCGGGCGCGCGGCGCTGCAGGCCTACCACCGCGATCACTACCGCTGCGGGCGTCACGTGGGTGAGCCGTTCCCGAGCGAGTAGGTGTACCGTCGCGGCCATGATCTTCGAGCCGCTGACCCAGCTGCCCACCGCTTGGAGCATGGTCTCCGGGCGGTTCGGGGTGCACCTCTTCGAGGGGCCGCTGACGGTCGCGGAGATGACGGAGATGCAGCGCCGCGGCAACGCGTGGCACGCCAAGCACCCGGGACGCATCGTCGAGCTGGTGGTGATCTATCCGAGCGACGACCGCATGACGCAGGCCGAGCGCAGCAAGATGGTGCAGCTCATGAAGCAGTGGGAGCACGTGCGCGATGCGGCGGCCACGGTGATCCTCGCCGAGGGCCTGATGGGCTCCCTGCATCGCAGCATCCTCACCGGCCTGATGATGCTGGCGCCCGCGCCGCACCCCGCGAAGGTGTTCAACGCCGTCGAACCCGCGGTGGACTTTCTGGTCCCCTTCGTGCAGCCCCTCACGCCCGGGCTCTCCCGTGCGGCCGTGCGCGTGGTCACGCAGCAGTTCGAGGCGCGCCCCGGTCGAGCTCTCCCGCGCTGACTCTCGGCCTCAGCCGCGGCGCTCGAAGCACGCGTCCGCGATCTGCAGCTTGTAGCGCAGCGCCTGGGTGCGCTCGACCATCTCGCGCGTCTTCGGGTCGTGGTAGCCGCTCACGCGCGGCAGCGTGGGGTCGTGCCCGGCGTAGTAGCGGTTCAGCCGCTCCATGGACACCTCGCGCACGTACTTCCCAATCATCGACGCGATGGCCACGGGCAAGTGGTTGGCGTCGGCGTCCACCTCGAAGCGTACCTCGCCCACGCCGTCCACGGTGTAGACCGAGCGCTGCTTGCTCTCCTCCATGCGGTGCACGTGCGCGGCGGGGACGCGGCCGAAG
>CAZEAA010000079.1:0-6549 GCA_964510015.1 uncultured Sandaracinaceae bacterium | reverse complement strand
CCACCGACCCTCCCGCAGATGGCCAGCAGCGGCTCGTCCGTGGCAGCGCGCGCGTCCAGCACCAGGCGCTCGAAGGCGTGCAGGTCCACCGCGAGCTTGGTCTTGCCGGACGACAGCTCGTGGTTGAGCACCCCCGCGCACACCAGCACCGACCGCGCCCGCGTGATGCGCAGCGTGGAGCGGCCCTCGAGCGCCTTGAGCCGCGTGCGCCCGTCGGCGATGTCCCCGCCGAACATGGGCAGCGAGGGCGCGTCGGCCCAGCACTGACGTGCCGTCTCGCCGCCGGGGCAGGGGGTGCGCAGGCCCATCATGCCGTCCACCGCCAGCTCCGCGAAGAGCGAGTCGGCGGTGCGCGGCGCCGACCCGTGCAGGCGCTCCAGCACGGCCAGCGTCAGGCCCTCGGCCAGGGCCATCTTCCCGAACGCCGAGCTGGCCTTCGAGTCGGTGATGCCGAGGGCCTCGCCGCGCCGGGCCAGCGCCGCCTGCGCATAGGTCTTCAGCTCGAGCGTGACGCCCGTGGCGATCAGCGGTCCAAGGCGTGGTCCGAGCCCGTTCTCGTCGACACCGAAGACACGCATCCCCCGGCTGATAGCAGCGGGGGACTGCGAGGCCAGCGCTTTCCGGTGTCATCCAAGCATTCGATGTGAGGCGCAACACTAAATGGCACGGTGTGCACAATTTGTACGATTTCGTCCGGCATGGCAGAGTGTCCCCTGGCCTCATGAACGCTGATTCCGCCCGACGCACCTCTACGACCTCCGCGCGCATCGAGCGCGTGATCGTCGAGGCGGTCGAGGCGGTGGTCACGCCGTCCATCGCGGCGAAGCTCCTCTCCGGAGCGCTGCGCACGGCGTCGCTCAGCTCGCTGCCCACGGCCCGCGACGAGCTCGAAGCCTTCGTGGAGGGACAGCTCTACGAGTCGCTCGCCTTCCGGCTGGGCGACGACGAAGCCCGCATGGTGGTGGACGGCCTCGCACCCATCCTGCCGCGCATCAGCGACCCGTCCGAGCAGAGCCAGATCCGAGTGACGGCGCGCCCCGCTCGCTCCGAGGAGTTCGAGCGTGACGCGCAGGTGGTGGGCGAGCCGCTCGGGGTGGCCATCGTGGCCAGCGCGCATCCGCGTCGTCGCGCCACGCTGTTGGCCGATCTGGGTCACGACTGCGTGGCGTTGCACGCCGACGACCTGATGGCGCTCTTCGACCAAGTGAACGCCTCCGTGTTCGCGCACCCCGTGCTGGTGCTGGACTGCCTCGCTCCGTCCGTGAACCCCATCTCGGTGGCCACGCTGGTTCCCGACCTCCCTCAAGGCTCGAGCGTGGTGCTGTGGGGGGCTTCGGCGGCCCTCGAGGCCGAGCTGGTGGCTTTGGGCCAGGGGCAGGGCCGCTTCATCCGCTGTGAGGGCACCGTCAGCCCGGCCGACGTGGCCTCGCTGGTGCGCGCCCTGCTCGGCAACTAGCCATCGGCAGCTAGCCATCGGCAGCTAGCCATCGGCCGCCAGCCACCGGCAGCTAGCCATCGGCAGCTAGCCGCCGGCCGCAGCCGGGCTCGCGCGACCCGCTGCGTTCAGGGCGGCGGCACCGTCTGCACCCGCGGCACGCCATCGGTGGTGCCCACGCGCTGCCACACGGCGATCTCGTCGCCCACTTCGGCGGCCAGGATCAGCTCGTAGCGTCCGTCCGCGTCGGCCACGCCGATCACCCCTTCTTGGCTGTCCTCGTTGAACGCCAAGACGAGCGCCTGGACCTCGGCATCGCCGCTGATACTCACGTTTCCGTCCAGATCCGGCGAGGAGATCGTGTAGGGCACGGGCACCGGCACCGTGGGCGCTGTGCAGCCCGCCCCGAACGCCAGGAGCCCCCCGAGGGCGAGCAGCGCACAACAGCGTCGAGAGCGGCGGAACATCGTCGGAATCATAGCAGGATCGCAGTGCAAAACCGGGGCCGGTCGGGTCGCTGCGAAAACCCGCGGAGCCCCGCTCGCGCAGCGTCAACCGAGTTGGCATTCGGCGTCTACTCGGTTTCCTTCGCGGCGCGCGAAAAACCCACCGCCGAGCGAGCCTTCGCAGCCCGGAAATGCTAATGTCCGCGCAACTTTCACGCGTCCCGGGGGGGCACCGAAACACCCCGCTGCGAGGACCCGTGTGCACCCTGCGCAAGGTACCGTCACGCCCATGGCCGAGACTCAGAAGAAGTTCCCCGTCACCATCGAAGACGAGATGCGCAAGTCGTATCTCGACTACGCGATGAGCGTCATCATCGGGCGCGCCATTCCGGACGCTCGTGACGGCCTGAAGCCGGTGCACCGCCGCATCCTCTACTCCATGCACGAGCAGAAGGTCACGGCCGGCTCTGCCTACAAGAAGAGCGCCCGCATCGTCGGTGACGTGCTCGGCAAGTACCACCCGCACGGCGACAGCGCGGTCTACGACGCCCTCGTGCGCATGGCGCAGGACTTCGCGCTGCGTTACCCGCTGGTGGACGGCCAGGGCAACTTCGGCTCGGTGGACGGCGACCCGGCTGCGGCCATGCGCTACACCGAGGTGCGCATGTCGCGCCTGGCCTCCGAGCTGCTGGCCGACATCGACAAGGAGACGGTCGACTTCGGGCCGAACTTCGACGAGTCGGAGCACGAGCCCCTGGTGCTGCCGAGCCGCGTCCCCAACCTGCTGATCAACGGCAGCGGCGGCATCGCGGTGGGCATGGCCACCAACATCCCGCCCCACAACCTGGGCGAGATCGTGGACGCCACCATCCGGCTCATCAAGAACCCCAAGCTGAGCAACGACCAGCTCATGGAGGACGAGCCGGAGACGGGTCGCCTGGGCGTGAAGGGCCCGGACTTCCCCACCGCCGGCTACATCTACGGGCGCTCGGGCATCATCCAGGCCTACCGCACGGGCCGCGGTCGCGTGGTCATGCGCGCGCGCGCCACCATCGAGCCGATCCCGGGCAAGGGCGACCGCGAGATGATCGTGGTCACCGAGATCCCGTACCAGGTGAACAAGGCCGAGCTGCTCAAGAAGATCGCGCAGCTGGTGCGCGAGAAGCGCATCGAGGGCATCTCCGACCTGCGCGACGAGAGCGACCGCGACGGCATGCGCATGGTCATCGAGCTCAAGCGCGACGCGCACGGCGAGATCGTGCTCAACACGCTCTACCAGATGACCGCGCTGCAGAGCACGTTCGGCTACAACTGCCTGGCCATCGTGGGCCAGCGCCCGAAGCTGCTCGACCTGCGCACGGGCCTCCTGCACTTCATCGACCACCGCCGCGAGGTGGTCACGCGCCGCACGCGCTTCGACCTGCGCCAGGCCATGGCACAGCGCGAGCTGGTCGAGGGTCTCGGCATGGCCGTGACCGAGATCGATCTCGTCATCGCCACCATCCGCGCGTCGCAGAACAGCGACGAAGCGCGCTCGGCGTTGCAGCAGCTCCCGCTCAAGGGCCTCGAGGAGTTCGTGCGTCGCGCCGGCCGGCCCGAGAGCGAGATCACCAAGGCCGCCTCGCGCGGCGAGTACTTCCTGACCGAGCGCCAGGCCAAGGCCATCCTCGAGATGCGCCTGAGCAAGCTGACCGGCCTCGAGCGCGAGAAGCTGGCGGGCGAGTACGGCGGGCTGTGCGACCTGATCGCCCACCTCGAAGCCATCCTCGGCAGCGAGAAGCTGCTGCTCGGCGTCATCGTGGACGAGCTCCAGGAGATCCGCGACAAGTACGGCGACAAGCGCCGCACCGAGATCGTGGAGGCCGAGGGCGACCTGAGCATCGAGGACCTGGTCCCCGACGAAGACGTGGTCTGCACGGTCACTCACCGCGGCTACATCAAGCGCGTGCCGCTCAGCGAGTACCGCGCGCAGGGCCGTGGCGGCAAGGGCCTGCGCGCCATGGACACGCGCGACGAGGACTTCGTGAAGTGGGTGCACGTGGTCAACGCGCACGCCAACATGCTGTTCCTCAGCTCGGACGGGAAGGCCTTCACGCGGCGCGTCTTCGAGATCCCGCAGATGGCCCGCACCGCGCGCGGCAGGCCCATGGTCAACTTCGTGGGCTTCGAAGAGGGCGAGGCCGTCGCGGCCATGGTGCCCATTCGCGCCTTCGTGGACGACGGCTTCCTGCTCACCGTCACGGTGGGCGGCAAGGTCAAGCGCACGGCGTTGTCGGCCTACGAGAACATCCGCCAGACCGGCATCATCGGCGTGGGCATCGACGAGGGCGACTCCCTGCTCGCGGCGCGCGTGGTGACCGAGGGCCAAGAGGTGCTCATCGGCACGGCCGGCGGCATGAGCATCCGCTTCTCGGTGGACGACGTGCGCCCCACCGGGCGTGATACGCGCGGCGTGCGCGGCATCGAGCTGAGCGAGGGCGACCGCGTCATCGCGATGGACATCGTGGAGGCCGACTCCACGCAGCAGGTCCTCACCGTGAGCGCCAACGGCTACGGCAAGCGCACCCCCGTGGGCGAGTGGCGCCTGCAGACGCGCGCCGGCAAGGGCATCATCGCCATGGACACCTCCGAGCGGAACGGCGAGCTGGTGTGCCTGCGCCTGGTGCTGCCGGAAGAGGGCCTGATGGTCATCACCGACGGTGGCCTGGTCATCCGCACGCGCGTGGCCGAGATCCGCGAGACGGGCCGCAACACGCAGGGCGTGCGCGTCATCCGCTTGAAGGACGGCGAGCGCGTGGTGGACGTGGAGCCCGTCACCGGCGAAGACGAGGAAGAGGCTGGCGAGGCTGGCGTGACCGAGTCCGGCGAGATGGCGGCAGGTGACGACTCGTTGGTGCCGGGGCTGGAAGCGTCGGACGACGTCGACTCCGGCGAACGCGGCGGGTCGGACGACGAGTCGTCGATCGACGAGTAGTCGATCGACGCGTCCTCGTGTCCATGGCCTACCCTCGATGGCGTGTGGCTCGCGGTCAGGCGGGGCCGCACACCAGCGAGGGCCGTCCACTCACCGTCAGTTCACGCGCTCGAGCAGCCAGATCTGGCCGGAGACGTTCTGGCAGCGGTCCATGAACGCGTTGCCGCCATGTACCGAAGAGGTGGCCTGGTTGCCCTCGAGGCACTCCCCTTCACCGCGGAACACGGTCTGCAGGCGGAACCCGCCGTTGGCGGGGACCAAGCGCCACAGCTGACCCGACACGTTCTGGCACGAATCCATGAAGGCGCTCCCGTTGTGGACGCTGGAGCTGGACTGGTTGCCCTCGAGACACTCGCCCTGGCCACGGAACTGCGTGCGGATGCGGTAGGTGTCCTGTCCAACACGCTCGAAGCTGAAGAGCTGGCCGGAGACGTTCTGGCAGCGGTCCATGAACGCGGCGCCGTTGTGGACGCTGGAGCTGGACTGGTTGCCTTCGAGACACTCGCCCTGGCCACGGAACTGCGTGCGGAGGCGGTAGAACGCCCCGGGCACCGGCGCCTGCTGCGCGGCCGCCTGTGCCGGGCTCTGAACCACCTCGGCGATGAACGAGGCGTCTTGCTGGAAGACGGACGGGGTCGCGTTGCAGTCGCCGTTGTTGCGGGCGTTGTTGTCGATGTAGAGGTGGAAGCTGCAGTGGCGAAGGAAGTGCCCCGGGAAGTTCACGGACTCGTAGGAGACCGCGTTCCGTGCCCTCGAGAGCGCCGCGCGGGGCTCGAAGGTCGCGTCGCTCCCGAACAGCGCGGAGCCATCGTTGCGATGGAACTTCACTCGGAAGCCCTGGTGGCGCAGATAGAGTTCCGGGTTGACCGTGGACTGGAACGAGATCCCGCGACCCGCGAGCCCGGGGACCACGCGAAACGTCGCTGAGCGCAGCTCGTTGTCGTTTCCGGCGGGGAGCAGCTCGCCCAGGTCCCCGACGTTGCGGACGAGGCGGTCCGCGAAGTTCGTCGAGCGCAGGCGAACTTCGCCGGACGTGGGATGGACTTGGGCCGCCACGCTCCAGCCGAAGGAGAGCAGGGCGAGGAGGAGGGGGGGGAGGAACTTACGATGCATGATCTCTCGATGAAATGAAGGCGTACGAAAATTGCGCACTCCGTCGTGGACGTGATGCCGCATCTCGGACGCATGTTGTCGGGGGGGGAATATTCGAACGGGCCTGTATCCAGATTATTGCTGCCTGTCGAGAGATTTCCCTCCTCATCGCAATTCTGCTGCCAACGCGGGGACTCTCGGAGCGCGGCTGCCTCGCCGCGACGGGGTTCGCCCAGCCACTACTCCTCGCGCGGGAAGTGGCGGCGCTGACGGCGGTCATTTACGAGCAGGGCCTGCACTCTCGTCTTCGGTTCGATCATCGGCTCCTTCGGCACCACGAGACTTGCCCTCATCGCCCCAAAAAATGTGCGGTATGTTGCGCGCTGTCTGTACCTGAATGGACGCCTTTCAATAGAGAACTCATTGCTCACAACGGGAGACGAAAGCTGCACTCTGGAGGTGCATCGTGCGGACTACGCCGTGTGAGGCGTCGGCGCTCGAGTCCAGCCCACCCGAGTCGGAGCAGCTGGCGAGCAGCAGGAGGAGCATTCAAGGGAGCGGGTGTCGTAGATTGAACATGGCAAGCCTTCCGGAGGCCCAAG
>CAZEAA010000078.1:14792-18801 GCA_964510015.1 uncultured Sandaracinaceae bacterium | reverse complement strand
GCGGCGTTGCTCCTCCTCGCCGATGCGACAGCATCGACTCGTCGTCGCGCCTTGCCCGCGCCCCTTCATCCTGCGCCATCCCCTTGCGCCGAACCTGCATCACGCTCAGCGCAGGATGAACGCGGGGACCACGTCGATCTCGATGCCCACCGACACGCGGTCACAGCCCCCGATGGCGTTGGGCATGAGGTCGCCGAGGCCTCGCAGCACGGCGCGTACGGCGGTGAGGGTGGGCATCAGCGTCTCGTCGTTGGCGATGATGTCCAGGATCTCGGCGGACTCGACGCCCGCCCCCAGGATGCCGCTGCCGGAGCTGTCTTCGCGCAGGTCCAGCTGGATGCGCGACTCGAGCAGCGTGAGCGTGAACATGGCTTGCAGGATGTCCACGTTCACGTTGATGTCGAAGGGCCGGATGTCGATGCGCCCGTCCACGATGCGGACGTCGCGGACCTCGATGGGTGCGCTCATCTCCGAGATGTCGAAGCTCTGACCGGGCTCGGGACGGCCATTGGTGCCCACGTCCACCGGCCCCGAGCCCACGTGGATGCGCACGGTCACGTCCTCGTCGTTGGTGAGGTCGTCCACGCCCACGAGCTCGAGCAGGATGAGCAAGCGGCCGTCGTTGATGGAGCTCTGAATCAGCGCGTCGGCGTTGCCCCCCAGCTGCGACACCACGAGGCCCCCGAGGATGCTGAACTGGTTGTCGATGCCCGGCGTTCCGTCGGGGGCCACCCCGTCCAGCTTGTTGCAGGTGTCGGGCGAGGCCACGTCGTCCACGCGGTCGTCGAGGTCCATGCCCCGCAGCGCGCCGTCGTCGTCGGGGCCCAGCACCATGCGCATCTCCGAGATGAGGACGACGTAGGTGTCTCCTCCCGCGGCGTCGTCGCACGAGGCAGAGAACAGCAAGAGGGCGGCGGCGAGCATTCGCGCCGAGACGGAGTGGACGGTGCCGGTCATGGAGTCCTCGGGTGCCTGCTCAAGGTAACAGAAGCTGGTCGAAGGCGACGGGCCGAAACTCCGTCTGGCATGGCGCCCCGTCGGCGTACCAATACTCGGACACCCCGCGCGGCGAGACGGCGAGCAGCGTGGACGACACGGTGCCGTAGTGCGGCGTGTGGATGCACGTGGCCTCGAGCGCCTGCACCAGCTCTGCGGTGAAGAGCGACCCTGCGGGCGCGTGCACGTTCTCGAGCGGCGGCTGTCGGTGGCTCGCCAGCAGAGCCTGCAGCGCCGGAAGCTGCTGGCGAAGCGAACGGCCGGCGTGCTCTCCGGCGTGCGCAGACGCTTCGACGGCGATGCGCGCGGCCTTCGGAAAGTCCGGCGCCAGCAGGCGGTCGTTCCCCAGCACGTGGACGCCGGGCGCGAGGTCGTGCAGCTCCACCTCGCGCTGCTCGGGGCGCGCGTACGCGACCATCAGCTTCTCGCCGTCGCCCAGCAGCAGGTTGAAGCCGTTGTACTCTCGGGCGTCGAGGCGCTGCAGCACACCCACCGCTTCGCGCAGGCTCCCAGGCGCGAGCGTGTCCGTCACCACCGCGCCGCGCGTCTTCTTGCTGGGGTCGCGCCCGCCGAAGCTGCGCTGGTTGGTGAGCCCCACGAAGAGCCCCGAAGCGTGCGCTCCGAGCCACGTGCCGCCCTGCGAGACGTCCACGCCCGCCACCACCCCGGGCGCCAGCCGCTCGGGTGGCCGCGTGGGCCGGGCATAGAACTCGTCACGGTTGGCGGCGACCAGGGTGCCGGTGAAACCGCCCACGCCGTGCAGCGCGATCAGCGTGCACATGACGCCTCAGCCACGCCGCGCGATGGCCAGGCGCTCGCCTCGGAAGATCTTGGTCTGCCACGCGCTCACCCCGGCCGAGTCCGCCCAGTCGACGCTGTTGGTGTCGGTCAGCAGCGAGAAGCCGTGGTCCTCGAGCAGGGCCTTCATGTCGCGGCGGTCGTAGTTCGCGTGCAGGCTCTCGCCGAGGGCATCGAAGGCGCGGCGGGCCAGGCTCGCGCCCAGCGGACCGCCCGGCACGCTGTTCGGCAGCATGTAGGAGACCAGCACGCGGCTGCCGGGCGGGGACAGCTTCTGCAGCTGCCGGAGGGTGGCCTCCACCGCCGGCTTGGGCAGGTACATGGTGACGCCCTCCCAGATCCACACGGTCACGCGCCCCGGGTCGAAGCCCGCCGCGATCAGCCGCTCACCGAGGTCGTCGCGCTGGAAGTCGACCGCCACGTAGTGGAGGCCCTCGTGCTCCCCCATGCGCTTGCGCTTGTAGCGCTGGCTGGCGGGGTGATCCACCTCGAACACGCGGCGCCCCATGAGCGCGGGCAGGCGACGGCTGCGAGCGTCGAGACCCGCTCCGAGCACCACCACTTGCTCGGCCCCGTCGGCGAGCGCCCCCCCCACGCCGCGGTCGATGGCCGAGGTGCGCAGGCTGACGTGGTCCACCATGCCCAGCGTGGCCGCGCGCAGCACGGAGCGAACGGGCTCCCCGATCGGGCCGCTGGCTTCGTAGGCTTGCAGCACCGGACGGAATGGAAACGGGCAGAGGTCGGTCGCGAAACGATCGACGCTCATGCCCGGTCTGCTGACCCCCCTGCCGAAGCTGACGAGGGCGGCCGTGAAGCTGGGGCGGTGTTCGTGCATCGGCGGACTATGGCACCGTTCCCGGTGCCCGTCCTGCCGACAGACTCACTCCGCCGCTTCGGCCTGCTCGGTCAACGGATAGACGCTGACCTTCTTGCCTTCGGTGCGACCGCGGCGCTCGAACTTCACCACGCCCTCGATGCGGGCCCACAGCGTGAAGTCCTTGCCCATGCCGACGTTGTTGCCGGCGTGAACGGTGCTGCCGACCTGACGCACGAGGATGGACCCCGCGCTGACGGTCTCGCCACCGAACGCCTTGACCCCGCGGAACTGCGCCTTGGAGTCACGGCCGTTGCGAGAAGAACCCTGTCCCTTTTTATGAGCCATCTGTCAGTCCTTCTCTGGGCTCAGCCCACGACGCTCTGGATGCGCAGCTCGGTGAACGGCTGGCGGTGACCGTACTTGCGACGGTAGTTCTTGCGGCGGCGCATCTTGAAGACGATGACCTTCTTCGCGCGATCCTGGCCGATGATCTTGGCCACGACCTTGGCGCCACCGATGGTCGGCGTGCCGACGCGCGGGGAATCACCACCCAGCATCAGGACTTCGGCGAATTCGATCTGGCCACCGATGTCTCCGTCGAGCTTCTCGACGCGGACGGTGTCGCCTGCTTGGACGCGGTACTGTTTCCCGCCGGTTTTGATGACTGCGTACATCTTGAAAATCCAATCTGGGCCACCCGACATGATCGGGCAGGGGCGGGATTATGAGGGTGCCGGGCCGGTCTGCAAGGGAAAAGAGGAGAATTCCAGCGGGCCCCGCTATGCTCGACGTACCGACATGTCCGCCGACATCCTCAATACCATCGACCTGTTCGCCGGCCTGGGCCCGCTGCACCTCGCTCATCTGCGCTCGATCGCCCAGGAGCGCAAGCTCGGGCGGGGCGAGATCCTGTTCGAGGAGGGCGACAACGGCAGCGAGATCTTCGTGGTGGCGGAGGGGTCCGTGCGCATCTCCAAGATGGTGCCCGGGATTGGGGAGGAGGCCCTGGCGGTCCTGCGCCCGGGGGCCTACTTCGGTGAGATGGAATTCATCGACCGGAACTTCGACCGGGCGGCGCGGGCGCTCGGGCACGAGGCCTCGGTGCTGTACGCCATCAGCTACTCGGACCTGGACATGCTGCTGGGGACCGACCGCGACCTGGCGCTGGCCATCCAGGCCAACATGCTGCGCACGCTGGCGCGCCGGCTGCGGGCCACCAACGACAAGGTCACGGCCATGTTCGCGATGGCCCAGTTCAGCTGAGGCCATCACCGGTGACGGCCGGCGTGTCGTCGAAGTTGCCCCAGCGGCGCGAGGCGCTCGCCGGCGGCAAGCTCGAGCAAGCGCAGAACCGCCCACCTGGCTTACCCCGAACGCGAGCCCGCCGACTGGACCCGG
>CAZEAA010000078.1:9934-14782 GCA_964510015.1 uncultured Sandaracinaceae bacterium | reverse complement strand
GGCCTGCATGGGTCAAGCTCGGCCGCATGCGCTTCACCGAGCTCTTGGCCACCGCCGAACGTGAACCCGCCGACTGGACCCTGGACGTGCCGGAGGACTGGCGCCAGGGACGCGCCGTGTTCGGAGGGCTGCAGACCGCCCTCTGCCTGATGGCCATGCGAGACGTGGTGGACGCCGCGCTGCCGCTCCGCACGCTGCAGACCACATTCATCGCGCCGCCGTCCGGCTCGCGCATCCGCGCCACGGCACGCGTCCTGCGGACCGGGAAGAGCGCCTCGCACGTGGAGGCCCGCTTGCTGGACGTGGACGGCGCGAGCGGCGACGAGAGCACGCTCGCCATCGTGACCGGTGTCTTCGGCGCAGCGCGCGCGTCGGTGGTCAACGTCACCCCCGTCATGCCGCGCGTGGCCGACGTGACCCCCTTGCCCTTTCGCTACGTGCCGGGCGTCACGCCCACCTTCACGCAGCACTTCGACGCCACGTGGCTGGCCGGGCGTCTGCCGTTCACGGGCAGCCCGAACGAGCCGGCGTGCGTCTACCTGGGCATGCGCGAGGAGCCCGAGAGCAGCGAGGCGCTGATCGTGGCGCTGGCCGACTTCATCCCGCCGCTGGCGCTCTCCATGCTGCGCACGCCGGCGCCGGGCAGCTCGCTCACGTGGATGCTCGAGCTGCTGAGCGACACGCTGACGGGCTTCCCGGTGGAGGGCTTCCGCGTGGACTCCGAGATGCTCGCCGGACGGGACGGGTACACCAGCCAGTCCAGCATGATCTGGGGACCCAAGGGCCAGCCCATCGCGCTCAGTCGCCAGGCGATGGTGGTCTTCGGCTGAGCGTGATACCGACGAGGGGGCATGGACGAGCTCACCGCCTGGCTGAACGGTTCGATCGACGAGGGCACGCTCCGGCGTGTAGGCATGTTCTTCGGCGCGGTGCTCGCCACGCTGGTGGTCGCCAAGATCATCGAGTGGTTGGTGTCGGTGAAGCTCAAGGCGCTGGCCGACAAGTCGAGCACGGCGCTCGATGACGTGCTGGTGGAGACGCTGGGGCGGCCCGTCTACCTCGGCGTGATCCTGTTCGGGGTGCGCTACGCCATCGAGCTGCTGGGCGTACCCGAGAGCGCGCAGGCCACCATTCAGAAGGCCCTCGTGGTGGCGCTGACCATGCTGGGCGCGTGGACCCTCAACCGCCTCATCAGCCAGGTGCAGCAGCGCGTGGTGATGCCGTGGGTGGCGGCGAGCGAGTCGAAGCTCGACGACCAGATCGTGCCCATCGTGGAGAAGACGCTGCGCATCGCGGTGTGGACCTTCGCGCTCCTGATCGGCTTCTCGAACCTGGGCGTGGACGTGGTCTCGCTGCTGGCGGGGCTGGGCATCGGCGGTGTGGCGGTGGCGCTCGCGGCGCAGGACACGCTCGCCAACATGTTCGGCTCGGTCACCATCTTCACCGACCAGCCGTTCCAGGTGGGCGACCTGATCGAGGTGGACGGCCACAAGGGCGTGGTCACCGAGGTGGGCCTGCGCACCTGTCGCATCCGCACCATGGCGGGCGAGCGCGTGCGCATCCCCAACAAGGACATCGCGGCGAAGCCGGTGGTGAACCACACCATCGACGGCGCGTGGCGCTACGAAGGCGCGGTCCGCATGACGCATCGCGCGTCGCCCGAGCAAGTGGAGCAGGCGCTCGCGGCGCTACAAGAGATCGTGGACGGCCACGAGAACACCACGCGCGCGGGGCGGGTGTACTTCCGCTTGCTGGGCGAGTCCGCCCTCGAGCTGGCCTACGTGTTCTTCGTCACGCAGCCCGCGCCCCACCGCTACCGGCAGACGCTCAGCGAGGTGAACCTGGCCATCGTGCAGCGCTTCGCGAAGGAAGGCTGGCCGCTCGCGTTCCCGGGGCTGTCGCTCTACGTGGAGCAGGCCCCCGGGGCACATCTGGCCGCGGACGTTCGTCGCCCGAGCTAGCCTCCCGCAACGACCTATGGCTCGGTTGCGACACCGGCCGGCGCTCGAGCCGGCCCAGCAAAACGAAGGCCGGCGCTCGAGCCGGCCCAACAAGACGAAGGCCGGCGCGCAGGGCACCGGCCCGCGGACACTCAGGCCTCGTCGTCGCCCTCTTCGCCCTCTTCTTCGGGCAGGTTGCCCACGGTGCCCCAGCCGTCGAGCTCGCCGCCGAACTCCTCCACCAAGCCGGCGAACACGGTCTGGAGACGCGTGATCTCGGCGGCGTTCGGGATCATGTCCACGCTCACCACCACCGCCCAGAGCGGCTCGTGGTCGTGGTCACAGGCCTCGCCCTCTTCGTGGTCGTGGCCACCTTCTTCATCGACCTCGATCTCCGCCTGATAACCGGCCTTGGTGAGCGCCTCCGCCATCTCGTGGGCGGCGGGCTCGTCGGTGGCCAGCAGGAAGAAGTCGATGGTCATCTCAGCGGAGAGGTCGTGACCGTCGGCTGCTAGCGCGTCCAGGACCTGTTGATCGTCGGAAAACGTGTCGTTCATGCGCGGGAGCATGCGGCGGGGGTGGCGCGCGGGCAACTGGGGCCGCTCACCGCTCCGCGCGTGACCAGGGTACGGCGTGTGCTGCGGGCTCGAGTACCGGCTCAGGCCACGTAGGTCAACGTCACGCTCTCGAGCGGTGTCTTCATCGCCACCACCCGCATCGCGTTCTCGAGCGACTCCGCGACGTGGAGGACGTCGTAGCCCAGCGAATTCACCGTTTTGTCGGTGCCCACCCCGTAGCGCACGATCGGGAACGCCCCGTTCGACTTCTTGGTGGGCATGCCGACGGCGGGGATGCTGCGGCTCTCGAACCCCGCCCAGCTGGGCGCGAGCTGTAGCCAGTCGCTCAGCGGGCCGTAGAGCGCGTCCACGGCCGGCTCGCCGCTCTTGGTGACCACGCGCACGCCGTTGTCGCTGCCCTGCTCCACGCGGAAGTCGAACGAACGCGGGCCCTCCCAGCGGCCGAGGCGCAGTCCGTCACCGCCCAGCAGCCCGCGCAGCGCGCCGCCGTCGAGACCACTGCCCGCGAGGGAGCCGCGAATGGTGATGCCCGCGCCGCGCAGGGTGCCGTAGAACGCCATCAGGCGCCGCGCGATCACGCCCAGGAAACCTGGCGACACCGCGGCGACCTCGAGCTCCCACGTGGCGGTGTGGAAGCCGTTCGACCGGATGGCGTTCCAGTCGGGCTCGCGCACCATACGAGCGCTGGAGGTGGTGGGGTCGAACGCCGAGCCCGCCGCGAGGCCACCCTCGATGAGCTTGGTCCATACGCCGAGGAGCCGTCCGGCGCTGCCCACGTGGTAGTGGTTCAGCACCGCGAGCTTGGCTTCGACCACCAGCGTCTGAGGCGAGGCGCTCGCCACGTAGTGGGCGTCGACGGGGCGCACGTCCTCGCCCTTCGGTCCCGCGATGGCCTCGAGCGAGAGCCCATCGTCGTCCGCGATGGTGCGGTCCGCGCCGCGCGTCAGCAGCTTCTGGACCATGGCGTCATTGCCCGTGGCGTAGGCGGCCACCAGCGCCGTGCGGCCCAAGTACTTGGCCTTCGCGTTCAGCGCGGCCCCGTTCTCCAGCAGCCGGTCCACGTGCGCGTCGAGCCCGCTCTCGATGGCCACGTGCAGTGGGGTGGTGTGGGTCTTGCCGCCGTTCGGGTCGGCGCCGCGCGCCACCAAGAGGTCGATCACCGCCGGATCCGCCACCTTGCCGGAGGCGTGCGCGGAGGCCGCGACGAACAGAGGCGTGCGCCCGTTGCTGTCGCAGTGGTTCACGTTCGCGCCCGCGTCGAGCAGCACGGTGACGGCCTCGAGGCTGCCGTACTGCACCACGCCGTGCAGCACCTGCTCGCCGTTGATGGACGGACCGTTGGGCTTCGCGCCCGCGTCGAGCAGGATGCGGAGCAGCTCCGGTCCCTTGTCGAAGTGACCCACCCGCGACAGCGCGCTGCCATAGGTCCCCTTCACGTTGGCATTGCCCCCGGCCTCGAGCAGCACGCGCAGCGCCCCGGCCTCGCCAGACGCCGCGGCGGCCATCACCGCCTCGTCGAGCGCCGCGTCCAGCTTGCGCTCCTTCACCTGCGCGATGAAGCCGGGCAAGGCCGCGACGTCGCCGTCGTCCGCGGCCGCGACGATGGCCTTCTGGAGCTGCTTGTCGGTGAGCTTCTTCTCTTTCTTCTCCTTGGTGGGAGGCGTCGCGGGTGCATCGGCGGCTGCTCCCTCGCGCGGCGCGCGCGTCACCGACCCCGGAGCGGGACCTGCCACCGCCGGTGGATACTCGATGTCCTCGTCGGGACCCACCTCCCACATGGCCACGCCGAGCAGCTCCCTACAGCGCGCCGCGGCAGACCGCGTGAAGTCGGCGGCCGTCACGCCCAGCTCGGCGCCGAGCCACGCGTCGAAGCCCGGGTACTGCACGCCGAGCACCGGCACGTCGTCGTGGTCGATGAACAGCACGGGGTACTCGCCCAGCGTGTCCGGGTCGCCGAGGTACAGGATGCGCATCGAGTCACTGCCCTGATCGAGCGGCAGGGCCTTGCCCGGAAAGCGCTGCGCGACCAGGCCGGCGTACATCTCGGTGAACGGCCCCGCATGGTCGCCGATGATCTCGATGAGCGGCCGCGCCAGCAGCATCATGTCGCGATCGAACCAGCCGTACTCGCGCCGCATGTAGCCCGCGTCGAACGACAAGAGCGCGTAGAGCGACGGACTCAGCGCCACCCCCGCCGCGTGCTCGGCCGCGAGGAGCTGCGCGTCATCGAGCGGCTGCGCCGCACCCACCGGCGACTCGGGGCCAACGAGGGCCGCGGCGATGGCGTCGTTCAAGGCGGGCCCCCGTGCCGGGGACGCTTTCTTCGCGGG
>CAZEAA010000078.1:0-9834 GCA_964510015.1 uncultured Sandaracinaceae bacterium | reverse complement strand
TTCTTCGCGGGTGCCTTCTTCGCGGGTGCCTGGGCGGTCGTCTTCTTGGTGGCCATCACGGCCATGCTACGCGGACCCACTGGGTGCGAGAAGCGTGACGCGCTCTTCGTTCAATGCGGCGCTGGGCACTTGGGATCGACCACGCATCCGAGCCGGCGTGTTTCCCTAGCCAATGGCGACCTCAGGGCATCTAATCCGCTCCCCGCGCCCATGCTGTAAGGGGCGCGAGGGAGAAGCGAAATGATCAAGAAGCCACTCATGTGTGACCCTGCGCTGTTCGAACTGGGCTTGAACGGCAAGATCTACGTCGTGACGGGCGCCAACGCGGGGTGTGGCTATGCGACGGCATGTCAACTAGCGAAGCAAGGTGGCACCGTCATCATGGCTTGTCGCAATCTCGAGGCGGCCGAGGTGGCGGCCGAGCAGATGGTCGCCGAGGGAGCGCCGGCGGACAGGCTCGTGGCCATGCACCTGGACTTGGGCGTGTTCGCTTCGATCCGGCGGTTCGTCGAGCAATTCAAGGTGAAGTACGCTCGCTTGGACGCGCTGATCAACAACGCGGGGATCCCCGGACATCAGTTCGAGCGACAAGAGACCGTCGACGGGTTCGAACAGACAATTGGCGTCAACTACTACGGGCACTTCTACTTGACCCACTTGCTCACAGATGTGCTGGTGGCGTCGCCAGGCGCGCGCGTGGTCAATGTCGCCAGCAGTGCCCACGACACTCACAACGGCGCTCGAGGTCTCATCGACTTCGACGACGTCCACTTCGCCCACACGCGCAAATACTCGCGCGCCGCAGCGTATAGCCAGTCCAAGCTCGCGAACATCCTCCATGCAAAGGCCCTCGCCAAGCACTTGCGAGGCAGCGGCGTGACGGCCGTGTCGTTGCACCCCGGGTTCGTGGCTACCGACATCGTCTCGAAGGCCACGTCATCTCCGGTGCTCAACAGGGTGGCGGGTGGTGCGATGGCCCTTGCGAACCCCGTGCTGAGGTACTTCATGGGCCGCTTGACCTTGTGGGAGGGCGCGCAGACCACGCTGCACTGCGTCCTCGATCCGGACGTGCCGGCGCAGAGTGGTCAGTTCTTCGCCCAAACATCGCCGGGCGAGTTCCGAGAGAAGGAAGCCAACAAGGGCGGTTGGCCGCTGCACTCTCCCAACCCTGAAGTCCACAAGGAGGAGAACGTGGACAGGCTTTGGCGGGAGACGTGCGCGGTCATCGAGACGTATGAGCGTGCCCATGCGTCATGACCTGGCGCTGCCCTGCCGGGAGCAAGCAAACTGAGGATCCTGCCGTGGTCGGACTGGATGACAGGGTGCAAGGTCGCGATCCGCACGCCGGCCACGCAGTCGGAGCCCGAGCGGTCGTCGAGGTGGGCGGCGGTCGGCACGCGTCGCAGCCGCGTTGGGGGCTCTTCTCGGGGTCTGCGGTGGCGCTGATCGCGGTATACGCGGTGGTCCACGGGCGAGCGGTGGTGTCGTTGCCCATCGCGCTCGTACTCGCCGCACACACGCTCTGGCGAGAGCGGCGACGTCCCACTCGGTTGGTGCTCCTCGACGGATTCCTCGAGCTGTCGCGGCACTCCGGGCAGGCCCCGGAGCGCCTTCGGCTGGACGATCTCGAGGAAGTCGGAGCTGGCATCGAGGCCCGCGGTCGATCTGTCTGGATCCGCCGCGCTCGCGGTCAGCGCGAGGTGCTCTTGAAAGGCTTGGACGAGGACGAGGCCGGGCTGGTCTTGTCCATGTTGGGCGGTCAGCCCACGCCACGACCTGCGCCCCGACGTTCGAAGGGGGGCCCCTCGAAGGCCTGGGCCGTCGTCGGGGGTGCTGTCGCGGGGGCGGGGCTCTTGGTCGTCACGGAGCGGGCGCACCGGGAGTTGCAGGGCCCGCTTTGGACTCACGTGGAGCGCGGGGAGACGGCTACAGACTGTGTGGCGCCGCAGGTCGCAGCGAGGGTCCCGGCTGAGGGCTCGGGGGAACGGGCCGGTGAGAAGCAGCGGTACGCGACGGCGACCGTCTCGACGGACCGATTGCTGGTGCACTTTGACCCTCGAATGGCAGATGTTGTCGTTCCCCACGACGTGAGCGCCTTTCGTGACACCGCGGTGGGGGTCATCGAGGTCGGCCACGACTTGCCACGGCCGATCACAGACCTCCGGCTCGACGAGCACGGCGTCCGCGCGACGTTGAGCTTTGGCGAGCAGGGTCTCCGATGGGTCGACATCCCATGGGCGGCCGTCTTCGCGCTCGCTCCAAGCTCCAGCGCCGCGGGACGGGTGTTCCCGAGCGACGTCCCTCCCGAGTGCATCGATGCATACGTCCCCTAGACTCGAGCGGTGGCACGAGGGAACGATGCGCCATGTCGGGCGGCGGGAGATGACGCCGGAGGAGCTCGCCGCACACAGCATTCGACGGCGCCGAGCGTGGCACGACATCTGGTCGCAACTCGGGATGGCCGTAGCCCTGTCGCTCGTCGCGTCGGGCTCGATCCTCATGGCACGCATGGGAGCCTGGGCGTTCATCCCCCATCGCGCTGTTTGCGGTTCCATCCGCCTTGTTGGGCGTGCCGTGGTGTCTCGTCGTCGCGCTCCTGCACTTGAGGGACGTCGTGCAAGCCCTCCCCGTTGCTCGACACGGACTCGAGGTAGACGTGTTCCTCGACCACGAGACAGGCGTCTCTAGGGTGTTCGTGGTCCACCCGGAGCGAGCACGCGCCATGAACCGGGAGATGCGACGCATCGCAGTCACCGCACCCATGCGAGCTGCCGGCGACGACGGGGCGCTCTCGGACATCGAGCGGGCCGAGCTGAGGTTCATCGCGGCCCGGGTCGAGCGCCGCCTGCGGAAGCGTTTGGGGCTGGTCGGGACACTCTCGATTGCCACAGCCATCATCGGTCTGGCGGCTACGCGGTCCGTTTTGCATGGCGCCGGAGTCGGACTGATCGTGGCCGTCATCCTCGTGCTCGTCACCTACTACTTGGTCCGAGGCGACGTGGCGCTTCGTCAACGACTCCGCGCTGACGTCGAAGAGCCAGCACTCGTTCATCTCGAGGGAACTCAGGACCGCGTTCTCCAGCACTCCGCGTTGCTCTGGCAGCGAGCCTCCTGTCCGGGCCCGGAGCGATGTCGCGGCGGTGGCCTCGCCGACCGCGATCGGCGCGCGAGCCCTTCAGCATCCCGGACCGGGGGCAGTTCGGCGTCTGAGCAGGTCTGCTCCTGCGCGTGTTCAAAGCGAGCCAAATCGCTACCTGGAGGCCTTGGAGCGGGCTTGTCGCGCGGCAATCGAGCCCAGTCGCGTAGGTCCACGTGACCCTCAGAGGCGTCAGGTGACATGCGCCCACGTCCGTCTGCTCACGGCCCGCAGGCGAGCCCAGTCGCGCCCGAGACGTCACCAGCAGCCGGGGCGGGGGGGGGGGGGGGGGGGGGGGGGGGGGGGGGGGGCGCCGGCCGGGGGGGGGGGGGGGGGCCGGGGGGCCCCCCGCCCCCCGCCCCGGCGGTTCGATCACGCCCCCCAGCGACCAACCTTGACCACCACCCCCGCGTCAACGGAACCTGCCCGGCATGTCCACCCTGACGCTTCGCCTCGAAGCTTACGACCCCGAGGCCCGCACCCTCGTTGCTGCCGCCCAGACCCTCGCCGATGAGCGCCGCCACTCGGAGGTCGAGCCGCTGCATCTGCTGCACGTGCTGCTCGAGCGCAGCCGCCCGGTGCAGCAGGCCTTCGAGCGCCTGAACATCGACTCGACGGATCTCGTGGTGGAGGCCGAGCTCTTGCTGCGTCGTCGGCGCAGCGTGGAGGGCGCGCCGTCGTACTTGTCGCCGAAGCTGCTGGACCTGCTGGGGCGCGCCGAGGGCGAAGCCGCGCGCGACGGTGGTGTCCCCGTGTCCGTGCTGCACCTGATGCTGGCCTGCGGGCAGGAGACGTCCGGCGCGGTGCGTGACGTGTTCGGCGCCGTGGGGGTGAGCGCTCCGGTGCTGCGCGCCGGGCTGACGGCCATGAAGAGCGAGGCCACCAGCGCCGGTCGCGGCGCGGCGGGTGCCAAGGCGCCTGCGGGCACCTCCAGCAAGAGCAGCGCGAGCGGCAGCGAAGAGGTGGGCGACCCGCTCGAAGAGTTCGGCCGCGACCTCACGCGCCTCGCGGCGCAGGGCAAGTTCGACCCCACGGTGGGCCGCGACTCCGAGATTCGGCGCATGCTGCAGGTGCTGGCGCGCCGCCGCGAGAACAACCCGCTGCTGGTGGGCGAGGCCGGCATCGGCAAGACGTCCATCGTGCAGGCGCTGGCCATGCGCATCGCCACCGGCGACGTGCCCACCATGCTGAAGGGCAAGCGCATCGTGGCCCTCGACATGGGCTCCATGGTGGCCGGCGCCAAGCTGCGCGGTCAGCTGGAAGAGCGCATGCGGCGCGTGCTCGACACCGTGCGCGACTCGGGCGGCGAGATCCTGCTGTTCATCCCCGACCTCGGCGCCATGATCGGTGGACAGGACGCCGCCGCCGGTGGGCTCTTGGCCACCGCCCTCGCGCGCGGGGAGCTGCGCGCCATCGCCATCGCCACGCCGGCCACGCTGCGCAAGGCGCAGGACGAGAACGCCACGCTGCTGCAGCGCTTCGTGGGCATTCCGGTGGAGCCGCCCACCGTCGACGAGGCCATCGCGGTGCTGCGCGGTGTGGTGGGGCGCTTCGAGGCCGATCACGGCGTGCGCATCCTGGACCCCGCGCTGGTGGCCGCGGCCCAGTTCGCGCGCCGCTACGTGACAGGCGTGCAGCTGCCCAAGAGCGCCGTGGACCTCATCGACGAGGCCGCCGCGCGCGTGCGCGTGGAGATGGAGAGCGTGCCGAGCGAAGTGGACGCCATGTCGCGGCGCCTCGAGGCCCTCGAGATCCAGAACGCCTCGCTCCAGAACGACTCGGACAGCGAGAGCGTGCGGACGCGCGAGGCCATCGCCGCCGAGATCGACGCGCTGCGCCCCAAGGTGCAGGCCACGCGCGAGCAGTGGCGGACCGAGCTGGCCTCCGTGTCCGAGGTGCGGCGCATCAAGCAAGAGCTGCAGGCCGCCGAGCGCGAGCTCGAGCAGGTGCGCGCCAGCGAAGACCACGCGCGCGCCGGCGAGCTGCGCTTCGGGACCATCCCGCTGCTGGAGAAGCAGCTGGCCGAGGCCTCCGCCAAGAACCAGGGCGCCGACGTGGTGCTGCACGACGTGGTGCAAGCCGAAGACGTGGCCGACGTGGTGGCCGCCTGGACCGGCGTCCCCGTGGCCAAGATGCTGGAAGCCGAGACCGAGAAGCTGCTCCAGATGGAGGTGCGCCTCGGCGAGCGCGTGATCGGCCAGGACCACGCCGTGACCGCCATCGCCAAGGCCGTGCGGCGCGGGCGCATCGGCATGCGCGACCCCAAGCGGCCCATCGGCTCGTTCTTGTTCCTGGGGCCCACGGGCGTGGGCAAGACCGAGCTGGCCAAGGCGCTGGCCGAGTTCCTGTTCGACGACGAGGCCTCGCTCACGCGCCTCGACATGAGCGAGTTCATGGAGAAGCAGAACGTGGCCCGCCTGCTGGGTGCGCCGCTCGGCTACAAGGACTCCGACGCGGGCGGGCAGCTCACCGAGGCCGTGCGCCAGCGCCCCTACAGCGTGGTGCTCTTCGACGAGATGGAGAAGGCGCACCCGGACGTGTTCAACGTGCTCCTGCAGGTGCTGGACGACGGCCGCCTGACCGACAGCCGCGGCCGCCTGGCGCACTTCTCCGACACGGTGGTCATCATGACCAGCAACATCGGCAGCCACTTGATCCTGGACCACGAGGGCGACAACGCGTCGCTCAACGAGAAGATCGAGGCCGAGCTGCACCGCCAGTTCAAGCCCGAGTTCCTGAACCGCATCGACGAGGTGATCATCTTCAACCCGCTGAGCGAGGAGAACCTGCTGGGCATCGCCAAGATCCAGCTGCGCGGCATCGGCAAGATGCTGGCCCACCGGCGCATCACGCTGGACGTGGCCGAGGACGCGCAGCGCTACGTGGTGGAGCTGGGCTACGACCGCGCGTTCGGGGCGCGCCCGCTGAAGCGCGTGATCCTCAAGCAGCTGCAGGACCCGCTGGCCGAGGCCATGCTGAAGGGCGGCTACGGGCCGGGTGACCAGGTGAAGGTGTCGCTCACGGGCGAAGGCACCGGGCGCTCGCTGGCCTTCGCCAAGGAGTGACCCCGGCATGCGGGCGTGCCTCGGGATGAACACTCAAACGTGCCAGGGGATAAACACGCGGCCCTGCCTTGTGGTAGAACGTCGCGCATGCGCACTCCCCTCTTCGTTGCTTGTCTGCTCTCTCTCGTGACCGCCGCGGTGCTTCCCGGCTGCGGGAGCGACGCCGCCGACGTGGGCGCCCCCGTCGTGGACATCGCCGCCGACCCCAAGGCGGGCTTCGAGTTCCAGGAGACTACCTACACGGTCCCGGGCACGGGTGAGGAGCGCACCATCCGGCTGAACGTCTGGTACCCCACCGACGACACCGAGGGCGCGCTCACGCGCTTCAACGCCATCTCCGTGGACCGTGGCTCGTTCCTGAACGCCTCGGTGCGCGTGCCGAGCGGCCAGGCTCCCGTGATGATCTACACCCACGGTGACCGTGGCTGGGGTGGCAGCGCCTTCACCCTGGCGCGTCAGTTCGTCGCGAACGGGTGGATCGTGGTCGCCGTGGACCACACGGGGAACACCGTGCTCGACAACATCGACCCGCGGCCGTTCGAGTTCGACGTGCTGCGCGCCTACGACGTGCGGGCAGCTCACGACCACATCGCCGACCTGCCCGCCGAGCACCCGCTCGCCGGGCACCTGGACACCTCGCGCGTCTTGGTGGTGGGCCACAGCTACGGTGGCCAGACGGCCTGGATCGTCGGCGGCGTCGAGCTGGACATGGACGCCATCGAGGCTCGCTGCGCCCCGGACTGCGTGCAGGCCGAGCTCGACGCCTACGCCATGTACGAGCCTGACCCGCGCGTCGTCGCGGTGGTCGCGATGGACGGTGAGGTTCGCAGCGACTCCGTCGCGGACACCGGGTTCACCAACATGCAGGCCGCGGTCATGGCGTTGACGCCCAGCGACATGGAGCGCCACCAGGTCCTCTTCGACCGCTCCGTGGGCGCGGACGTCACCTGGGTGCAGCTCGACGGCGCGTGCCACGAGTCGTTCACGTCCACCAACTTCGGCGTCTGCCCGACGATGGAGCCCACCACCGGCCGACGCATCACCGCCAACTACGCCATCGCGTTCGGCTCACGCCACGTGCTCGAGTCGCGCAACGCGGAGCTGCTGGACGTGCTGGACGGGACCACCGAGGTGGACCCGGTGGTGACCGTGACCCACCACGCCGCCGAGTGACGGCGCGAAAGCCGCGCGGCTTTTCGTTACGCTCCGCCTCGCACGGCGACCTCCCGCTGTGACTCCTCCCATCGCCCCCTCCACCGCCATGAGGAACCCCATGCAGCGTTCGACGCGCACCCTGTTCACCTTCTCGTTGCTGGCTGCGCTCGCGGGCTGCGGCGGTGACGAGCCAGCCGCCACGCCAACGCCGACGCCCGCCCCGGCGGCCCCCGAGCCGACAGCCGCCACGCTGACCGACCACGCGCCGCTGGCCTCGCTCCCCGCGCCGCCCGAGGTGCCCCAGGCCAAGATGGAGCTGGGCCGTCGGCTCTACAACGACACCGCGCTGTCGGGCGACAACACCATCTCCTGCGCCACCTGCCACAGCCTCGACCACGGCGGAGCCGAGCCGCGCCGCGTGTCCAACGGCATCCGCGGGCAGTCGGGCCCCATCAATTCGCCCACGGTGCTCAACTCCAGCCTGCACATCCGGCAGTTCTGGGACGGTCGCGCCGCCGACCTGGCCGAGCAGGCCGCCGGCCCGGTGGCCAACCCGCTCGAGATGGGCGCCGTGTGGGACGACGTGGTCGCGCGCCTCGGCGCGGACCCGAGCTACGTGGAGGCCTTCCGCGCGGCGGGCTACGAGGGCGTCTCGCAGACCAACATCACGGACGCCATCGCCGCGTTCGAGAGCACGCTCATCACGCCGGGCCCCTTCGACCGCTTCTTGGGCGGCGACCTCACGGCCATGAACGAGCAGCAGCAGCGCGGCTACATGACCTTCCGCAACTCGGGCTGCATCTCCTGCCACACGGGCCCTGCGCTCGGCGGCCAGATGTTCCAGAAGATGGGCCTCGTCCGGAACTACTTCGAGCTGCGCGGCGGGGAGCTGACCGAGGCCGACAACGGCCGCTTCAACTTCACGCACCAGGAGAGCGACCGGCACTTCTTCAAGGTGCCCACGCTGCGCAACGTGGCGCTCACTCCACCCTACTTCCACGACGGCTCGCAGGAGACGCTGGCCGGCGCGGTGCGCATCATGGGCCAGGTCCAGCTGGGCCGAGACCTGACGGACGCGCAGGTGGAAGACATCGTGGCCTTCCTCGGCGCTCTCAACGGAGAACTGCCGGCCCACGCGCGCATGCCCGCCGCGGCAGCCGCCCCCGCAGCACCGGCCGCTGCGCCCGCGGAAGCGCCCAGCCCCTGAACCCACCCCTACGGGGTATCGGGCCACGCCTGTAGGCTCGACCCCACACAACGCCGGTTCGCACCCACGGGTGACCTCACTGCGAGATCACTCCCACCCGCGAGCCGGCGTTTTTTCGTGGGCAAATGCCCCGCCGCGCGCTCACCCTGGTTGGTCTGCTTCGTGCTTAGGTGGCGCGTCGCAGCACGCGAGGTCTGTCGAGGCCGCGTGACCATCCCTGCCTACAAAGGTGAACACCATGAGCAAGATGCTGAAGAATGGTTCCAAGGGCGACGCCGTCACGGCCCTGCAGAAGCAGCTGAACACACTGGGCTACGCCATCGCGGTGGACGGTGACTTCGGTCCCGGCACCGAGAAGGCCGTGCTGAGCCTGCAGGGCGCGTTCGGCTACACCACCGACGGCATCGTGGGTCCGGGCACGCAGACCCTGATCGACACGCAGATCGGCCACGGCTGGAACGCCACCGCCCCCGACGCCTACGAGAAGGCCCAGAAGGCCCAGGGCAAGACCCCCTCCGCCCCGGTCGACAAGACCGCCGCCGCCAAGACCCCTGACAAGGGGGCCGCCCCCGTCGACAAGGCTAGCAGCACCGCCAAGACGATCCCCGAGAAGAAGTAGGAGCGTCGAAGAAGCGACCACGCCCCGATCTCGTAGGCGTGGTCGTGGGCGTGGTCGTCGTCGTGGGCGTTCGTGGTCGTAGTCGTGGGCGTGGTCGTGGTCGTGGTCCTCAACGGCGACGGCGACGAACACCCCCACGCTAGACGCCCCGGCAGGGAAAGCCTAACCTCGCCGCCGTGTCACTCCCGGATCCCGAACGCACGCGTCGGCACATCGGCCTCGGCCTCTACATTCTCGGCATGATGCTGGGGTTCCTGCAGCTCATCGTCTGGTTCGTGGGGCTCCCCGTGCTGGCCGGCCAGGGCGCTATCCTGGCCTACATGTGCATGGGCGCCGTGCTCGCGTTTCCCGCGGGCGTCATGTACCTGACCTTCCCGCGCCTGCTCGACCGCTACGACCCCGAGCCTTGGTACGCGCTCTTGGGCTGCCTCTTCTGGGGCGGCATCGCGGCGTGCGGCTTCTCGGTCACCATCAACAGCCTGGTGGGCGAGGGCGTGGGCCAGGCCTATGGCGAGCAAGCCGGCGAGATCGTCGGCGCCGTCATCTGCGCGCCCATCGTGGACGAGTTCTGGAAGGGCATGGCCGTCTTCGGGATGTTCTTCTTCCTGAAGCGCGAGTTCGACGGAATCGTGGACGGCATCATCTACGCCAG
>CAZEAA010000077.1:0-18835 GCA_964510015.1 uncultured Sandaracinaceae bacterium | reverse complement strand
GGCAGCGCTGGCGGCCTGACGTGACGGACGACAACGGCCGCGCCTCGAAGAGGTGCGGCCGCGGTGGTGGCGTGGATCAGGTTCAGCCTGGTGTGCGGAGCGTGGCGCCGTCGATGTGGATGGTGTGGCAGCGGTGGCGGAGGCGGTCGAGCAGCGCGCTGACCATGTCCTTGTTGCCGAGGAAGTCGTACCAGCGGTCGTAGTGGAGGTTGGTGGTGATGATGGTGCTCTTCTTGCCGTACCTCTCCTCCATGAGCTTGAAGAAGATGTTGCTCTGCTCGGGGCGCAGGTTGAGGTAGCCCATCTCGTCAATGAGCAGGAGGTCGAGGCTGACGAGTCGCTTGAGCAAGCGTGGCGAGGAGCGGTCCGCGAGGCTCTTGTACATCTCGTCGAAGAGGTCCTGCGCCTTGATGAAGAGGCCCCGGTAGCCCCTCTCGAGCGCGCGCATGAGGATGGCGCTGGCGATGCCGGTCTTGCCGACGCCGGGCTCGCCCACGAAGACGATGTTGGCGGCGCGGTCGACGAAGTCGAGCGTGGCGAGCTGCTCGATGGAGGAGCGCTTGAGGGAGGGCTGCTGCTTCCACGGGAAGGTGTCGAGGGACCATCGCTCGGGGAGCTTCGCGCGCCGCAGGCGGTGCTCGAGGAAGCGCATCTGCTGGTCCTGAAACTCCTCGCGCAAGATGCGCCGGAGGAACTCGGCATAGCTGGGGGCTTCGGCCTCGGCTCGCTCCAGTTCGCGCTGCAGGACCTCTCGGATCTGCGGGAGCTTGAGCCCGATCAGGAGCTGCTCGAGGTCGTCGTCGAGCTCACTCGGTGGGGGGATCTTCTTCTTCGTCATGATGCCTCTCGGGTTCAGGGATGGGCACGTCCGAGGTGGTAGGCGTCACGGGGATCGCGGGCTCCACGTCGGTCGCGGGCAGTCGGAAGAAGTCGCCGTCGATGTGGCGGAGGATCATCGACTCGATGCGGTTCAGGTCGGAGAGCCCGTAAGTGAGGGCCTCGTCCACCGCGATGACGAGCGAGTCGACGGGGTAGTCGCGCCACATCTTGTGGAGCTGCTTCATGCTGCGTACGGCCCTTCCTCCATGGCGCTTCCGCAGGATGTCGATGAGCTGGTTGACGCCTGGGGAGACCGCACGCAGGGCGCGCTCTTCGTAGGTGGGGGCCTCCCCGGGCTGCGGGATGCGCCGCGCGCGGTGCTCGGGGAGCAGCGCGCGCTGGCGCGCACCCGTCGGTCGCCGCTTGTGCTCGGCGAGGAGCTGGTGGCCATCGAAGATGCGGACGTTGTCGACGGTCTCGCGGATCTGCACCTGGCGCCCGAGGGACTCGGCGGGCACCGAGTAGCGGTTGGTGTGCAGGTTCACGTAGCCCTCCGTGTCGACGCGGCGGATGTGCTGGTCGTAGACCTCGGGCACGTGCAGCGGGAGCTTGTGGAGACGGGGCTTCTCGATCTCGAAGAGCTCGACGGGCGCGCACTGGAGGCTGCGCTTGGGTCGGCGATTGACCTGACCGCACCACTCTCGGAGCTGCCGATTCAGGTCGTCGATGTCCGCGAAGGTGCGGCCCGGGTAGAAGTTGCGCTCGATGTAGTCGAAGGGGCGCTCGACGCGCGCCGAGCGGTTGGCGTCGCCCAGCTCGTGCGCGATGAACTGGAAGCCGAAGCGCTCCGCGAAGGCCTGCATGGCGGGCGCCGGGACGGCGTTCTTCCCCGTGCCGCTCCCGACCACCACCGAGGTGTTGTCGGTCATGCAGTCGTCCGTCGTACCCTCGAAGTAGCAGGCCGCCTCCGTGAGAAACGACCTGCACTCGAGGCGTGTGAAGCGTGCGTAGACCTTGGCGAAGGTCATGCGCGAGAAGCACAGCACCAGCGACGCGCACTGCACGAGCTGACGCGTACCCCCGATCAGCACCCGGTGCGGCGACGTGTCGTGCTGCGACTCCTGGCCCGGCCCAAACGTGTAGCTCCCCGCAGGAACCTTGGGCGCGACGCCGATGCCATGGGCCCTGCAGAAGCGCGTCAACGTCGAGTAGGGGATGGGGTGGCCTGCGCGCTCGAGCTCCTCCTGGACGCGGATCATGTTCCCCTCGCACGACGTGTGGAGGGCACGCACCGTCTCGATGTGCGGGTCGACCTGCGTGGCGCGCTGCAGGGCAGGCACCCTCGCCTCGCCGCTCTTGAGCACACGGCGGACCGCGTTGCGGCTGACCTTGAGCGCGCGGGCGATGGTGAGGTGGCCGTGTCCCTCACGGCGAAGGCGCAGGATCGCGCTGCGGGTGTCGAAGTCCAACATGCTCTCGCTCCTCGTTCATGCTCGCGTCGAGCGTCTCGACGGCCTGGCGGGCTTGGCGCATGGCGCCGCGGACCCGCGCGCGTCGCGCTGGGGAAGCGGTGGTGACCACCCCCTCGTCCACGCGCCGTTGCGCGCGGACGCTGATGCTCGCGAGCATCTCGAGGTCTCGCCGCAGGGCCTGGCACGCGTCCTCGCCAGCCTGCTCGCTGGCCTTCAGGTAGAGCGCCGGATGCTCGACGATGCGCTCCTTGCCCGCGTCGTCCGCGGACCGCCACGCGGCATACAGGCGCTCCATCTCGCGGCTGCTCGGCGCCTCGCGCGGCAGCTTCGCGACCAGCCGCTCGCAGTGAGCCCCGTTGGCGCGCGCCAACGGCACCAGCGACTTCATCGCGTCGTGGGCGTTGACGCGGCCCTCGCGCACCGCGGCCTGCACGCTCTCGGGGAGCACATGCACCAGCGAGAGGCGCCGGCTCACCCAGCTGCGCGAGCGGCACAGCATCACCGACAGCCGACCGAGATCGTGGCCGTACTGCGTCGTCAGCTCCTGCAGCAGCCAGCCCTCCTCGAGCGCGCTCGCTCGCCGGCTGTGCTGCAGCCGGTGCGTCATCGCCAGCGCCATGTCCTCCGGCATCGTCACCACGACCGCGTCCACGTGGTCCTTGGCCAGCGTCTCGAGCGCGCCCACCCGCTGGTACCCGTCGATCAGCACGTACCGCTCCGCCCGGTCCGTGCGCACCACCACCACCGGCATCTGTTGGCCGTCCGTCGACAGGCTCGCCACCAGCTGGCTGCGGCGCGCGGGGTCCGCGATCCGCAGCCCCGCGTACTTCCGTTCAAGCTGGTGGAGTTCGAGCTGCATGCGAGCCCGGAGGTCTACGTCGGCGGCGACCGGGCTCCTAAGGCGTCTCGCGCGGACACCCCACCAACTTTCCGAGATTCTCTCGCAATTACCGACTGTTGCGCGAGCACTGCGTCTCGCGCCCAGTCGACCAGGACTTTCTGGGATTCCTCAACGAAAACTGCCACTTCGACGCCCACTGCGTCTCGCGCCGCATCCCAGGCAACTTGGGGCATCGGGTCGGCCATGGGCGTCGGCAGCGGGGGCTCCACCTCGGGCACCACCTTCCGCCGCAGCCGCTCCGCCTTGTCGTAGTCCGGGTGCCTCTCGTGCCACGCCGCGCACGCCTGGCGGTGCCGCTCGCGCTGGCACTCCTCCGCGCTGCACACCCGCTGCCGCCCTCCCGCTCGCACGTCCACCTCGAACCACTTCCGACAGATCCGGCACGGACGCTTCTTCGCCATCCCGCGAGGGTCGCCAACGACCCTCGCTCACCCCGCCTTTGCTACCGCCCCGGGGGGTTCATTCTCATGAGCACACCCCGGTCCATTCTCGTGAGCGTCGAAGGCCACCCGAACTCCATCGAGTGCCCACCGATGGCGCGCGTGGCGGAGCACATCGCGGATGGCCACGCGACGACCATTCTTCGTTGAGGGCGCTACGCTCGCGTACGCGACAACATCGGCTCGCATGAGGTCCTCCGCGGTAATTACGGGGATGACGGCAGCCCGTGCAGCAGCAAGCTCATCACTCTTCTTGAGCTGTGCTGCCAGGGCCTCGGTGGAGTTCGTACGGACAAGAGCGGCTACGCTATGTGTCTCGCTCGTCGCGATTGCAAGGGCGATCCCTGGGGAACTTCCATGAAACACTGGCCCACGATCCAGCGCGAAATCGCTCACGAACTCGTCAAATTCTTGGCGATTTAGGCGGCGCTCCGCGGCAGGACTGCTGGTCGCGCGCCGTAGCACCTCGTGAACGACGTTCGCCTTCAGGATCTCGACATGGGCCTCTCCACACGCGAACGGTGCGAGCGCAGTGGCTAGTGCTCCTTCGACTTCTGCGATTCCCTGGTCGGCCCAACACCACTCGATCGCATCACAGAATCGCTTGAGGCTCTTTTCCTTAACCATCGCGTCCACATCGGCAGACCGATCGGGAATACGCTTTCGAAGCGCGCTTGCGAGTTTAGAATGGTTCCGACGCTCACCGGTCAGCCATTTTCGAATATCGGGCTGTCGTGTCTTCGGAGAGCGACTGGTAGTTCGAAGAATGCCTCTAAATGCGACGCCGCTTGCTTCTGCCTTGCGAAAACCAACGATAAAGTTGCCGATCACACTAAGGATATCGAAGGTACTGACAACCGAACCCTCGCGAAGCTTGATCTGCTCGGCAAGGTGCTCTGGAGCGGAACGTCGTATTTTGCGATCGCGATCGATGTCCTCCTCGCCCTCAATCATGAGGATCGTGTCTCGTTCTAGCTGGGCCCACCTCAGAGCACTCCACAGAAGTTGGTAGTAGTACCCACGAAGAGCGGGCACCGCACTCCGTGAGCGCGGAATCCGCTTCGCGTCTGTTCTCTTTGATGGCTTCTTCGGTACGGTGGTCTTCTGCGCCGATTTCTTGTTCATCGCGTTATCTTGTCGTTTTCCACGGCAGGCCACCTCCAAAAGTGAGATAGCTAGCGCGGCGTCAATACGATCTTGGCAAGGAGGGACATGACGGAGTGCGAATAGAGGCACCGTGGGTCGTCAAACCTGATGCTTGTCCACGGTTGGCTCATGCAATGCGTCGGGTCTTTCGTTGAATGGGCGCAGAATCCGTAGTGGCTGCAGGACGACCGCGCCGTCCCATCCGTACGGAATTCGAAACGAGAGTCGAGGTGCGCGAACATCGCGTCTGCAGCCAAGTCCATGCAGCGACGACCCTCTGCGGCGCGTGTCGTGTCCCCTGTGCCAAACGAGACTGGTGTAGGGGGGTGGCCATGCATCACATCGCAGGGGGGGTGCCGGAGGACGAGCGCCTGCACGTTCTCCATGAACCCGCCAGTCGCACCAGGTCGACCTTCGAGCTCGAACCATGGATTGCTGCGACGTTCATCCAGCAGCGCGCGCGCCTGGGCCAGGAACGAGCGAACGCCATCCTCCATCAGTCCGCGCCCGGTCCATGCGTTCTCGGCTTCACCGATGCGCCGCTCCAAGTCGTCATGCGCTTCCTGGAAGCCGTCGCCCGTCGCGTACAAGGAGAGCGTCGCCTCAGTGCCGTCGGTCGCACAGCTGTCGAGCAGCGCCATGAAAATGACCGTCGGGTTGGTGCAGTTCAGAGCTACACACCCCAGGCGGAACACATCCTCGTCGGTGATCCCGGGCGCAACCGCGGCGGCGAGCGCAGGGAGCACGCGATACGGGACGAATTCCGCAGTATCTGGAAGCCCTCCAAATCCATTGTGCACTAGCGTCTCGAAAATATACGCGAGGCTCTCCTCCACTTCTCGCACGCTCAAGGTGAACTCGAGGTCCACCTTGCCCCCGCCCACCAGCACCGCCGTCGTCGAGATCCGGGCCTCCTGGAACACACCCGGTCCCGAGGGCTGGGAAGTCCACGTTAGATTGGCAAAGGCGACCGTGGTGTCTGGGATCACATGTGCATCACGCCGTACGACAAAATGTTTCCACCATCCTTGCAGCCGCACCAGCATCGCCTGGTGGCTCGTGCCCAGCTGCTTCGTGGACCTCCCATCTCGGTCCAAGGTCTGCGCGTAGAGGCGGGTGAGACCCATCGTGGTGAGCGTTTGCATAACCCCCACGAAGGTTGAGCAGTTATGCAAGTAGTGGAGGTATTCGTGCAGGAACACCGCGATGGCAGCTGGCTCTGCATCTTCCAACCAGCGACCATCACCGTCCCAGATCGTCAGCGTCGGGTGCAGCGTGATGGTAGCGCGTCCAATCCGGTAAGAGCCAAGCGTCATCTGACGTTCGGACTCTCTGAACGCGACGACCGCCGCTGATGCCTCGACTTCTCCCATACGTGGCAACTGTGCAGCTCGCTGCCTCACACTTCAAGGGCACCGGCAGGAGCCCCTCGCTGTCGCGCGTGACCAGGAACAAGACTGATCGTATCGCTCAGCTCGCCGGTACAGAGATCGCTGGCTGCCCCGCCCTTCCTCTCGGTACTATCGCAGCATGCCAACCAACATGCTTCCAGCATGGGTACCAGCACACGTGGCGATGACCAAGAGCCGCCGTGTGACCTCTGGTGAGCGGCTCTATCTCGCGCTCAGTGACGCACGCGTGGCTGACTACTTCGTCCACGAGTTCATGTGTCGCCTCGCGATCCGCCTCCCCGGGTGCGATCTGGCGGTCTCCGAGGAACGCCGTGTGGCGATTGCGGCAAAGCGAGCTTGGATGAAGGGGGACGCCAAAGCCTATGCACTCGTCGAGAGCCCACTCGATACGGCCTCCCCGCTCCTGACGACCGCTCGTCTGACTATCGCAGAGGCCTGCAGGCGTACATCCGATCGGGAGGTAGCCTTTCAGGTCGCCACGCTGGCGGCCTCGCACCATGACCTGCAGCAGTGGTCGCGTTGGCCGGAGATGGGTCTGCCTCGCGAGGCACCGCACGCTCACAACTTGGCCGTGTGGCGCAAGGTTGTGCAGAGTCTTCACGTCCACCAGCGCGCGGCAAGGTGGAGCCCGGCAGCGCAGGAGGCCGCCCCGGGCCCGGCACCGGGAGTCGCCAAGTGGCTCTCTCATCTCGCGGATCTGCGTCGCGAGGTAGGTGTCGACCCGGTGGGCCGCATGCTGGCGCGACTAGCCTTGGAGCAGTCGCTCGCTTGAGAGCACCGCAGCACTACGCAATTCCCTCACCGAGGTGCGTCAGAAGGCCACTTCGTTAGGATCCTACCCATGACATCGCTAGGCCCCAACAGCCCATGCCACTGCGGCAGCGGCCGCAAGTACAAGAAGTGCTGCAAGCGCGCTGACGCCGTTGCCGTCGCCGCGAACCGCTCCCCGCAAAGTGGCTATGTCCCGACCGGACCGACACGGTCCATTCAGCAAAGCCCGGGTTGAACGACAGGTCATGCGACCCGGTTCTTGTAAACATCGAACAGGTCACCGCCCTCTGCGAAAAGCCGCTCGCGCCATTTCTGCTCCAGCTGACGGGTGTCGTGATTGCCAGGGTGATAGTGCCGCTGGGTGAAGTCCGGCACCCGCGGCAGGATCTTCGATACAAACCCGTTGCGCCCAAGCAGCATGTTCAGGCCTTTGGCGTTGTCTTTGATGCTGCCGAGCTTGCCGTCGCGGGCCAGCATCCATGCCCAAGTGACACCGAGCATCGGCAGCAGCACGACAAGTGAGGCCGCAGCGGCCGCGACCCGTTCACTGTGCCGGTTCCCGACCAGTTCATAGACGTCGAAGGCGACAGACTTGTGCTCGAGTTCCTCCAGCGCATGCCATTGCCATATCTTGATCATTTCAGGGTCGGCCAGACTACGAAAGGCCTCATCCTCAAGCAATTGCTCTGCCAGCAGGGCGGTGAAGTGCTCCATGAAGGTGGTGGCTGCGAGCTTGGTGCTCGGCGGGAGCATTTTCAGAGCTTTCAGGCCAACTTCAACGAACCGCTCGGGCGCGCGCATGTCGAAGCCGCGCTCGGCAAGCAGTTCGTTCAGGCGATCATGCTCGCGCCCGTGGATGGTCTCCTGGCCCATGAATCCGGAGATGGCAGCACGCTGCGCCCTGTCGGTAACCTGATTTCGGAAGGGGCGCACCGAATCCATGAAGTAACGCTCACCCGGCGGGAAGAACCCTGACAGCATGGCGAAGAAAGTGGTTGCCGTGGCGTTTTCGCCATAGAAGTACTTCGGGGTGCTTGGCGGCAAATTGAAATCAATATTACGCGGCGGGATTCCCACCGAGGCACCGTTCAGACTGCTGTTCGTTTTCGCGACTGCTGTCATGGCTATACTCCCTGATTCATAACTGGAATAATTGGGATAAACTGTGGTTGCGTTTGTGCTGTGCACTTTGTTCATCTGAAACGGCGTTTCAAGAGCACGTTGATTCCTGGTTGGCATTCACCGATGGTGGTATCCGGCAGCACCGCATCGGCGCCAGTCAGCACGCGGTTTGATTCTTTCTGGGCCCCTGCAGAATCGCCTTTGCCCTGTGCGCGCCTGCGGTCGGAGCGCGCTCGCCCGCCGCCCGCGGCTGGGTGCGGTAGTCTGCCAAGTCCAGGTGACGCAGCTCGTTCGCGTACTGGGTCGCGAACCCCGGATACATGGTCGCGTTGTAGCCGCTGTCGGTCAGGTACCAACTCTTGCAACCGGAGCTCCAGTTGGTCTTGGACAGGCGCTCTTGCAGCTGTTCGTTGTAGCGCCGCTGCACGTCGGGCTTGACGTCCAGGGTGCGCAGGCCGCCGTCGCGCACGGCGCGCACTCCCTGCACGGCGTAGTCAATCTGCGACTCCATGTACACCAGCGCGGAGTTGTGTCCGGGCCCCGAGTTGGGCCCCAAGATGAAGTGCAGGTTGGGGTAGCCCGACACGTTCATGCTCTTGTACGCCTGCGCCCCCGCGCGCCACTCGTCCCCCAGCACGCGCCCATCGAGGCCCATCACCGGGAACGCGGTGCTGGTCTTGCGCACCTCAAAGCCCGTCGCGAACACCACGCAGTCCGCCAGGTGCTCCACCCCCTCGGCCGTGCGCACCCCCCGCTCGCTCAAGCTGACGATGGGCCAGGTGATGAGCTTGCAGTTGGGGCTCTGCAGCGCCGGGTAGTAGTCGTTGGACAGCAGCACCCGCTTGCACCCGATGCGGTAGTTGGGGGTCAGCTGGCGGCGCAGCCACGGGTCCTTCACCTGTAACTCTAGGTGCATGCGCGCCACGCGCTCGGTCAGGTGCGTCAGCGGCGACGTCCAGATGATGGACAGGGCCATGCTCTCGTGACCCCAGAACAGCGCCTGCCGCAGCGCCTCCTGCGTAGCCGGAACCCTGCGAAAGAGGGCTTGGGCGCGCGCTGGGACTCGGTAGTTCGCACGCGGCAGGACCCAGCCCGGCGTGCGCTGATACACCTTCACGTGCGCGGCCTGCTTCACCAGCTCGGGGATGATCTGCACGGCGCTGGCCCCGGTGCCAATCACCGCCACCCGCTTGCCCGTGAAGTCGTAGCTGTGGTCCCAGCGCGCGCTGTGGATGCGCTTTCCAGCGAAGCTCTCGATCCCCTCGATAGCGGGATAGCCCGGGTCCACCAGGCCCCCGGCCGCAGCGATGACGCTGCGCGCGCGGAACACGTCGCCCGCTTGCGTGTGCACCTCCCACTCGCCTTCGGCGACGTGGAAGCGCATGTGCTTCACGCACTGGTTCAGGCGCACCTTGGACTGCACGCCGTGGTCGCGCGTGAGCTGCTTCACGTACGCCAGGATCTCCGCGCTGCCCGAGTACGTGCGCGACCAGTCGGGGTTAGGGGCGAACGAGAACGAGTACAGGTTGGACGGGATGTCGCAGGCCGCCCCGGGGTACTGGTTGTCGCGCCAGGTGCCGCCCACTTCGGCCGCGCGCTCGAGGATCACAAAGTCCGACAAGCCCGCCTGCTGCAGCCGAATGGCCGCGCCCAAGCCGCCAAAGCCGGCCCCAATGATGAGCGTCTCGGTCTTCACGCTGCGGGCCTCCAGGTGAGCTCTTTGACCCATGTGGGCACGGGCGGCAGCGCCTCTCTGGGGATGCGCGCGGTCAGCCGCACCGACGCGTCGGCGGGCACGTGATAGAGCTTGTTCTCGCGGTTCATCACCCAGCGTGAGTGCAGCTGGACGGCCTGAAACCAAGGATTGCGGCGGCCCACCTTGGTGCGCCCGCCGATGCGCCGGAACTTGCCCATGACGTCGTACAGGCGCTTCTCAGGCAGGCCCAGCTCCACGATGTTGTCGCGCATCTTGTTCAGCAGGGGCACGTACACGGCGATGCCCAAGAGCGTGCGCGGGTCGATCATGGGCGCGCACATCCGCATCAGCCCCAGCGTGCTCTTGCCCACCCCCTGCTGCTCCATGACGGTGAAGCCCACCGCCAAGTGCCGCGCTTCATCGCCATTGATGCGGTCAAACGCCGCGTGACAGACGGGGTCGTCCACGGTGTCCAACAAGAAGTGGCACAGAGCGCCATCCAGCGCGACCTCCAGCATGGGGATGACTGCGCCCAGCACGTAGAAGGGCAGCCCGTCGGCGTACTTGTCCAGCCACTCGATCACCAACCGCAGGTTGATGTTGGGCTCTGGCAGCTCGTCCCCGTCCAGCATGCCCCAGCGCTTCATGAGCGCCATCTCGGCGTTGGCGTGGCGCTGCTCTTCGGCGTGAAAGTAGGTGTAGATCTCGCGCAGCGTGTCCGTGGGCGCGGTCTTGGCCATGGCCGCGAAGGCACGCGCGCCCACGTGCTCAATCCACATGAGGTCCGCCATGAAAGTCTTCAGCTTGGGCCACTGTTCGGCCGTGATGCCGTCAGCACCGGGCGCGTCCCAGTCCACGTCCCCCAGGCCCCACTGCGTGGCCTTGATCTTGGTCAGAATCTTGTTGAGATCAACTTGTGCCATGGGCTCCTCCTGAGGTTCGAGCGGACTTGGTGGGCTTTGACGCCCTGGTGCTCTCGGCGGACTTGTCCGAGTCGGCGGTGGCTTCACGGGGAGCGAAGGTGCGCGCGAGCCAGCCGGTGCCGCGGTTGTAGGCCGCAGGGGCCAGGCGCTTGGCCCGCCAGAACAGGCGCGCATCCAGCTGCGGCAGCACGTACAGCTGGTCGCGGTCCAACGCGTTCAACGTCTTCTTCACCACGCTCGCGGGCGACACCCCCGTGCGCGTCATCAGTTGGCTGGCCAGCTTGGAGGTCTCCGGGGGGACGCGGCCGTTGTGCATGATGTTGGTCTTCACAAACGTCGGACACAGCACTGCCACCCGCACGTTCGTCCCCACGAGCTCGGCCCGCAGCGTCTCGGACACGGCCAGCACGGCCGCCTTGCTCGCGTTGTAGGCGCCCATCAGCGGGGCCGCGGCGAAGCCAGCCGCGGACGAGACGTTGATGATCCCGCCGCGACCCAGCGCGCGCAGCCGCGGGGTGAACACGTGACAGCCGTGCACCACGCCCCACAGGTTGACGCCCATGGTGAAGCGCCAGTCCTCGATGGACTGCTCGCCAATCGGCAGCCCGCCGACGCCAACACCGGCGTTGTTGACCACCAGGTCCACGGGGCCTCCGAGCCATTGTTCGGATTTCTCCGCCAGGGCCTCCACCTGCGGAAGCTCGGACACGTCGCAGGCCACGGCCAGGGCCCGCCCCCGCATCCGCTCGATGAGTTGGACCGTCTCCTCTGCTGCGCTGAGCCGGATGTCCGCGCAGACCACGCGGCCCCCACGCGCAGCGAGTTCAAGCGCGAAGGCGCGCCCGATGCCGCTGCCGGCTCCGGTGACAACCGCTGAGGACCCATAAGTGACGCGTGTTGCGAGCATGTTGTTGACCACCTGGCTAGTTAGTGACAGCATATCCCGAGCGATTGTTCGGATTCAACTCGGGTCGCCTCAGGCAGCAGAGGCCGCCCACACGCCGGAGCCCCCGATGACCACACGCTCCCCTGTCGACGACACGCGCACCACGCCCGACCACGAGGTGATCATCATTGGCGGGGGCTTCTCCGGGATCGGCGCGGCCATCCTGCTGGAGCAGGCCGGCTTCGGGGACTACCTGATGCTGGAGGCCGGCGACGGTGTGGGGGGCGCCTGGCACTGGAACACCTACCCCGGCGTCGCGGTGGACATCCCTTCGTTCAGCTACCAGTTCTCGTTCGAGCAACAGAGCAGCTGGTCGCGGGTGTACGCGCCCGGCGACGAGCTGAAGGCCTACGCCGAGCGCTGCATGGACAAGTACGACGTGCGGCGGAGGACGCGCCTGAACACCCGCGTCGTCGGCGCGACCTTCGACGACTCGGAGCACCTGTGGACGCTGGAGCTCGAGGCCGGGGCGCCGCTCACGGCTCGCTTCGTAGTCGGGGCGACCGGTGTGTTGACGCAGCCCAAGGCCCCCGACATCGCCGGGCTCAGCACCTTCGCGGGCGCGGTCATGCACACGGCCCGCTGGGACCACACGCTAGACCTGCGGGGCAGGCGCGTCGCCGTGATCGGCACGGGGGCCTCGGCGGTGCAGGTCATCCCGTCGATCGCGCCGGAGGTAGCGCAGCTGACGGTCTTCCAGCGCACGCCCATCTGGTGCATGCCCAAGCCCGACGTGAAGCTGCCGCGCCTCGCGCGTCGCCTGTTGGGCTTGCCGGGGGTGCGCCGCGCGACGCGCCTCGCTAGCCAGACCTTTGTGGAGGTCACGTTCCCGCTCGCGGCGCACTTTCACGCCAAGGTGCCGCTGGCGGACCAAGGTGAGCGGATGGGGCGCGCCTATCTGCGGCGCGCGGTGACCTCGCCCGAAGTGCGCGCCAAGCTCACGCCCAGCTACGCCGTCGGGTGCAAGCGCCCCAGCTTCTCCAACAGCTACCTGCCCGCCTTCAACCGCCCCAACGTGCACCTCGAGACCACCCCCATCGAGGCCATCACGCCGACTGGCGTGCGCTGCGTGGACGGCAGCGAGCACGCAGCGGACGTCTTGATCCTGGCGACGGGCTTCAAGGTGTTCGAGAACGGCAACATGCCGCCCTTCCCGGTGCGCGGCGCGGAGGGGGCGGATCTCGAGACCTTCTGGAACGAGCACCGCTACCAAGCGTTCCAGGGCATCAGCGTGCCACGCTTCCCCAACTTCTTCTCCATCCTGGGGCCCTACGGCTACAACGGCTCGTCGTACTTCAACCTGATCGAGACGCAGATGGCGCACATCGTGCGCTGCCTGCAGCACGCCCGGGAGCGCGCCGCCACGCGCGTGGAGGTGAGCGCGGCCGCCAACACCGCGTACTTCGAGAGCATGCTCGCCCGCCGCCCCAACCAGGTGTTCTTCCAAGACAGCTGCGCGGACGCGAACAGCTACTACTTTGACGCGCACGGGGACGTCCCCTTTCGAGCGTCCCCCACGCTCGAGACCATGTGGGCGGCCAAGCACTTCGACCTCGACGCGTACCAGTTCGAAGCCCCCCGCTGAGGAGCACGCATGCCGCGCAAGCCCAAGCAAGAGCGCTCCAAAGCCACCTACGACGCTATCGTGGAGGCGGGCTTCATCTGCGTCGCGGAGCGCGGCATGGCCGGCACCACCACGCGCCACATCGCGGACATCGCGGGCATCGGCGTGGGCTCGCTGTACGAGTACTTCACCAACAAAGAGGCCGTCTTCGAGCAGATGGCCAGGCGCTTCGTAGCCGAGGTGGTGACCATGCTGCAGCCGCTCGTGCCGGAGCTGGCCCGCATGTCCATCGGCGACGCCATCAAGGCCATGCTGGGGCACTTCGAAGTGTTCCTGAACCGCAACGACCAGCGCTACCTGCGCTGCGCGCGTGAGGCGCTGCGCGTGGACATCAAGGACTACATGCAGCCAGTCACGACGGTGCTGACCGAGATCGTGATGCAGCACGTCATGCACCACCCCGAGCACATGCGGCTGCGGCGCATCCCGGCCATGAGCTACATCTTCATCAACGGGGGCATCTTCTCGGTGGTGCAGCACCTGTCCGACCCCACCCCGCCCGTCACGTACGAAGAGCTGACCGAAGGCTTGGCCGACATGGTGAGTCACTACGTGGCGCGCGAGATGCAGCTCACTCGGACACCCGAAGCGTGAGGAGCGGCGCCGTCCGCTGACTTCCTCGGTCGCAATTCATTGGGAAGACAGCGGTGCTCCACCTGAGACCGCTACATTTGGCAGCTATGTGGCTCCCCAGGTGGCTGCGCCGACGTCGACAAGCCATTGATGCTTCTCGATCATGCACCGCGAGCACACGCGACAGGGTCTCGCCATCGAAGTCGCGCTCGACGTCGACGCGCACCGCGCCGACGCCGAGGCGCACCCTCTTTGGGGTTGCGAGCGCGGATACTCAGACGGCGCTACCGTCGATGAGCTGCCGCTCCGAGCGGCGACGCTCGACCGTCAGAACTGGTGGCCCATCTCCGCCAGCGCGGCCAGATCGGCCTGCGCGTATGCGGCCATGAACGCTCCCGTCATCTGGTTGAATGGAAGATCGACGTACATCCCGTGGAATCGGATGACCTCGGCGTGGGCGTCTCCAGCGATCGTCGCATTCGGAAAGAGCGCGTCGTGTTCACCATCGAAGTCGACTCGACGGTAGCGCTTTCGTTCGACGACGTCTGGGGACAGGCTGGCATCCGCTAGGAGCCACCTCCCGTTGAGGTGGATGGCGTTGAGGCCGTGGTGGAACATCGTGTCGGTACCCATCGCCCGGACGATGCGCGAGGGGAGCGTGTAGTCCTTCAGGTCGCAGAGCACGAGCGCCGAGGGTATCCGCGCAGCTCGCAGCAGCGCGCAAAGCAGGACGGCCTTCTGCACGCAGAAACCCTTTCCGTCCGCCAGGACACGGCTCGCGCGAAACTCGTCCTTCGTATGCTTCGCTCGAAACTCGTACTGGATCTCGTCGCGGACGTGCTCGAAGAGGCGGACGGCTTTCTGGGTGGGCGGGCCATCCCCCCGCACGCGCTGGGCGAGCGCTGCCACGGAAGCGCTGTCGCTGTCGATGAATTCGGTCGGTTCCAGGCATTGCGCCGGGTCGAGAAGGCGCTCGAGAGGGGGGCTTTTGTTCATGACCTGCCCTCGTCGAGTTCGGAGAAGATCCGGGACGCCTCCGACGTCAGCGCACCGAACTTCTTGGGGTCGAGCGTGATGAAGACCGCCTCGCCCTCCGCAAAGGCGGTGTCGCCGTCGCCCTGCCTGAGCCGGCCGGCGACTCGCACCTTGCGACCGTCCACGGCGCTCACCCAGGCCTCCACAACGCAGCGCGCCCCGAGGGGGAGCATGTTCTTGAATCGAGCGGTGAGCTCGGCCGCCACGACCGGATGGCCCTGCATCCACGCGGCGCCGCCCATCGCTTCGTCCAGAACCGCCGCCATGCTGCCGCCGTGGGCGTGCCCCGGCGGCCCCTGCGTCCCTGGGCCGAAGATGACCCTGGCTCGCAAGCTTCGGTCCGGGTCGTGTCGGAAGTATCGAAGTGAGAGCCGACGGCCCGAGCTGTCGCCGGAGACGAAGCTGTCCTCCAGAATCATGTGCGGCAGGCGCACGGGTGACCACCCAGGCGGGGGCGTCTCTAGCCACTTCACATCATCATCGCTCAACATGGTCGTCACCTTGCTTTCGTGTCGTATGGGGCCGTAGCGCGCCCAACCGTTCATAGGAGCGGCGGCGGAGAGGGTGCCGCCTCACCCGCCACTCACGCGTCGGCCTCGCGTTCGCCCCAACTCAGAACGGACATCAGCTGATAGTACGCGAGCGGCACGATTCCGAGGGTCAACGCTGTGGAGAACAACGCGCCGGCTGCCATCGTGAGCCCGAGTCCCTGGAGCATGGGATCGAAGAACAGCACACCGTCGCCGAGCACAACGGTCAGCGCGGTAAGGACGATCGGCCGAAGCCGCGTCTCGCCTGCGAGGAGGACGGCCTCCCGCACGCTCGCTCCCGCGGCGACGCGCTGGCCGGCGAAGTCGACGAGTAGAATCGAGTTCCGCACCATCAGCCCGGCGAGGGCGATCACCCCAATCACCGCCATTCCCGAGAGCGGCATGCCCAGGATGAAGTGCCCAGGGATCACGCCAATGAACGCCATGGGGATCGGAAGCATGACGACCCATGGAACGAGGAACGATTGGTACCATGCGACAAGCATCACGTAGATGAGGAGCAACACGATCGCGAAGGCTGCACCCAGGTCGCGGAACAGCTCGTAAGTCACGGTCCATTCCCCGCCCCAGCGGACCGCGAGCTCGTCCGACTCAGGCGCGTCGGAGTTCCAGAGCGTGCGAACCGGTCGAGCTCGTGGACCGACGTCCTCGCCCAACCGCGGACTCAGGTCGATCGCGTTGTAGATTGCTCCTGCACCCGTGACCTCAGCGGTCACCGAGACGAACGGTTGCAGGTCTTTTCGCATCAGAGGATAGGTGCCTTCGAGTCGGCGCACGCTGCCAATGTCCGAAGCGTGGACCGGCGGCCCGACCATCGAGCTGAAGTACAACGAGCTGAGATCGACCTCGCTGGCGCGATGGGCGCGCGCCACCTGAAGCCTAACGGCCACGGGTTCTCGTTCTCTCGGCAGGTAGGCCCACCCGCTGGTGTCCCCGTGGAACAGCGTGCGAACGGTGGTGGCCACTTGCGCCGGAACGACGCCCCGCACGGCGGCGTGCTGCTGATTCACCTCGTAGCGCAGCACGGGAGGGCCGCGGCGCGCCGACCAGTCCACATCGACGATGCCAGGCGTCGACTCGAACAACTGCTTCACCCGTTGCGCGAGCGCCATCCGTTGTTCTTCGTCGGGGCCGTAAATCTCGGCCACCAAGGCGGCTTGAACCGGAGGTCCTGGAGGAAGCTCGACCACCGTTAGCCACGCATGATCGTGTTCGAGCGCCCCAGCCACCACCCGGCGCACCTCGGCGGCGACCTCGTGACTGGTCCTCTGCCGGTCTCCCCTCGGCGTTAGCCCGATCTGGAGCTCGGCTTGGTAGCCTTGCTGCCTCAGCATGTAGTGGCGAGCCACGCCTTGGAACGTGATGGGACCGGCGGTTCCCACGTAGGCCTGAGCCATAGCGACCTCGGGTATCTCCTCAAGCGCCCGCGCGACGTCGGTAACGCGCCCGTATGTATCCTCGAGTGTGGAGCTGGGTGGCAGGTCGATCATCACGGACATTTCGTCCACGTCGGCAATCGGCATCATCTGGACGACCGCAGCCCGAGCGACAACGAGCCCCAGAGAGCCGAGGAGCATGAGGATGGCGACGGTCCAGACGGAGGCTGCGCGCCAGCCACGCGCCATGGCCCACTCGAGGCTGCGTCGATACAGACCACGTCGCGGGACCATCGCAGCCGGAGACGCATCCTCCGAGCCGCGTTCGCGACTCGGGTGTCGCAGCAGTCGGTACGCGAGGTACGGCGTCACGGTCAGGGCGATGAACAACGAGTACACCATCGCCACCGACGCACCGATAGGCAGCGCGCGCAGGAACTGTCCCATCATGCCGGAGACGAACGCGGTGGGCATCAACGCCGCGATGACGGTGAACGTGGCGAGGATGGTTGGGTTGCCCACCTCTCGAACGGCCTCGAGGGTGACCCGCGCCAAGTCCTTCTCGCTGCCCCGTTCCTGGTAGTGGCGGTGGATGTTCTCGATGATGACGATTGCATCGTCGACCAGAATCCCAATCGCGAAGATCATCGACGAAAGCGTCATGCGATTCAGCGTGAAGCCCGTCATCTTGTAGACGAACGGGACGATCGCGAGCGTGACGGGAATCACGATGGCCACGATTACGGCTTCGCGCCGGCCAAGCGCCAGCGCGATGAGGAGGACGACCACCAACGTCGCGATGGCCATGTGCTCGATCAGCGTCACTACCCGGTGTGTCGCCGTTCGTCCCGTGTCGCGCGTGACGCTGAGATGGACATCACGCGGCAGGAGCTCCGGTGCGAGCCTATCGAGCAGGCCCCGCGCACGCTCCGTCAGACCCGCGGCGTCAACGCCACTGACCTTGTGAATCGCCAGGGTCACGGCGGCGTGCGACGCCCAGCCGTCGCCGCGCTGCAGGTGGGCCACATAACTTCGCGGCTCGGCCACGCCATCGCGGACGGTCGCAACGTCGCGGAGATAGACGGGCCCGGCAGGCGTGGCTGCAACGACCAGCGCCTCGACGTCTTGGGCGGACGAGAGCAGCGCTCCAGTCTCAACGCGAAAGCTGCCGCCCGGACCCGCCAGTTCGCCCGCCGGCAGCCGGACGTTCGCCGCCTCGACGGCTTGGACGATACGGTCGGCTCCGAGACCTCGCTCCGCGAGCCGGTTCGCGTCGAGCTCGACGACGATTTCGCGGCGAGAACCTCCCGTGAGCTGAACGCGCGACACTCCGGGAAGCGACTCGAGCTCGCTGGCCAGCTCCGCTGCCAGCCTGCGAACGAGCACGGCATTGTCCGACTCGTGCCAAAGCGTGACGGCGAGCACCGGAACGTCCTCGACACCTCTTGGCACCACCAAGGGCGGCGGAACCCGCGCGGGGAGAGAGTCTCTGTTGGCATTCAGGCGCTCGTACAGCTGGCTCAGCGCCAGATCGCGCTCGACGCCGTCCCGGAACTGCACCACGAGCAAGGCCGCGTCGTCAGTGGCCGAGCTGATGACATGCTCCACCGACGGGATCTCGAGGATCCATGCCGCCACTGGACGAGCGATTCGCGCGTCCACATCCGCTGCGCCACGACCGGGGAACGCGACGAACACGTCAGCGACAGCGACGGTGACCGACGGGTCTTCTTCCCAGGCCGTGGTGTAGATGGCGAGGATCCCCAGAGCCAGCGAGACGAGGATGATGAGCGGCGTCAACTTTGAGCGAAGGAACGTGCTTGCGACGCCGCCCGAGAAGCCCAAGGAATCGTTGCCGTCCCTCATCGAGTTACCGCCGCCACGCGCCGTCCGTCGGCCAGGCACTGGGCATCGGGCGCGACGGCGACCCGCTCACCCACCCGAAGTCCGGACAAGACCCGGACCGTGTCACCCCGGACCTCGTCGATCACCACCATTCCCACCATAACCCGGCACCAGACCTCCCCT
>CAZEAA010000076.1:6882-18961 GCA_964510015.1 uncultured Sandaracinaceae bacterium | reverse complement strand
GTGGGGCTCACCGAGTCCGTTGAGCGCGTGAGGATCCCACCGACTCTAATGAGTGCGCGTGCCGTCCGCCGAATCCGTCCGCTCCATCGAGCCCAGCTGAGCCCGGTCTAACTCGGCGCAAGCCACATACTCCGCCGAGCCCACATAGTGACGGGAGGCTTGGCACGGACAGATGTTTACATATAGGGAGTTTCCGAACGCACAACACTTACATGTTCAAGACCAGACTCATAACAAAGAACTCGAACGTTTCGCTCCATCCGACGATCCGCGCATGGTCCGATGTAAATTGATTTAACAATACTACCACGATTCGAAGCGCTACAGATCGGAATCTTTACGAACGGGGTCAACCCGTAGCGTCCTGACCGGAACGATATCGAAGGCGACGGTGAGGCACCATTCACGTGCAAAAGCGCAAGTCTCCACTCGTCCTCGTGATGGTACTTCGCATACTTCGCATGCTTGAACATCATTCCGCACCAAAGAGATGCCTGATTGAGGAACGAGGCATAGCTTTTCATGACCTCCTCGTGTGGCACAGGCGCTTGCCGAAGTCGCTCAAGGATTCCGAACGCTCGACGAACGTACTCCTTCAAGTCGTCCAGATCGTACTTCACCTTGAAGAGGACAGGCTCGCTATTGAACTCATTGCTGTCATCAGGTCCCTCCGAGTTGATTTTTTCCGCGCACATTCCAACAGCGCACCCGCGACCTCCGTCTCCATACGCATGCCACTGCGATAGCGAATCTGGATCGGTTGTGAAGCAACAAACGTACACGCTGACCTGGTCTCGAATTTGGATCTTCATCTTAGCAAGCGTGTCGGCGTCCACTTCTACCAATTTCTGAAGCTCATCAAAGAACAGACCCACACCATAGTGGAGTTCGGTAGGGTCGTTTAGCGTTCCGCACTCGGTGAGCCAGAGTTCGTTGTGATGGACGATACCTACCAATCCCTCAGTGGACGTGTAGTGGTACAGTTCTTCAGGTGTCTCATGCGTGTAGCGCTCGACAAGTTCCCACATCAGGCTGATTTCGCTCATATTCGTCTCTCGTCGTGGTCTTGATTGCGTTGCAGGCGCCGGAGCTACGAATTCCCCAAAACAGAGCACAGCATATTTCCAGTTGGCGTGGTTAGTCCACGCTGAGGGAGCTTAGTATGGCGAACTCGTTGTTGGATGCTTGGAGGAACGATGCTGCTACAGACCGAGCCTTTGCGGCTCAGTGAGCCTGTCCAGACCGGCTGCCGCCCCATTTCGACTCGGCGCGGACCACACTCTCCGTCGAGCCCAGTCGAGCCCACTCGCGACGAGGGCTTGGAATCGCCGCCGGTAGCCCTCGAGACGAGGCGTCGCCGTGGAGGGCGAGAGGCGCCCTGGGCAGCGGGACGTGGGGGGCCCCAGGATTCAAACGGAGCTAAGCGCAGTGCCGAATCCAGGGGGGTACCAGAGGGAGCGCCAGCGCGACCGATCCCGCAGACCAGGGTGCCTCTCGCCCTCCCCGCGATCACGCCCCGATTCGACACCCACCCGCAAGGCGATGGACAAGAACGAGATGCGCCGCTAGGTTCTGCCGCGTGAAGCGCACGGTCACATTGGACATCGCGGGAGCTCGCTATCGGCTGAGCACCGACGCCGACGAGGGTCACCTCAAGGGCCTCGCGAGCATCGTCAACGACCGCATCGCTCAGCTGGGACCCAAGGCGCAGCGCTCCGCCGCCCCCGCGCAGCTGCTGGCCGTGGTCGCGTTGGGGCTGGTGGAGGACTTGAAAGAAGCCGAGCGTCAGCGCGCCGAGGTCGAGGGCCTGGCGCGCGACACCATCTCGCGGGCCATCGAGCGCATCGACCTGCGCCTCAGCGAAGACGCGGAGCTGGCCCGACGCGCCAGCAAGACGGCCATCTCGGCTCCGTCCGCCGCCGCACCGGGCACCGGCCCGGGCGATGACGAGCCGGATGATCTCTGACGAGTCCGATGACCGCTGACGGGCCGCCCGACGCCGAGGACATGGCTGCCCTAGTGGCCAACGACCCCGACTTCGACGTCTACGTCCGTGAGCAGGCCAAGCGCGCGCTGCGCGACAAGATGCGTGCGCTGCGGGCATCGGTCCCCGCGGAGTCGCGCAGCAAGCGCTCGCTCGCGATCGTGGCTCACCTGCTCGCCCAGCCCGAGCTCGCGCGCGCCAAGACGGTGCTGACCTTCTTGCCCATCAAGGGCGAGCCCACCCTGGACGCGCTGCACGAGGCCCTACGCGCCCGCGGCGTGACGCTCGCGCTGACGCGCATCCACCCCGAGACGGACACGCTCGAGGTCGCGCGCTTCGACGACGAAGCTTCGCTCGTGTGGGGCTCCTACGGGTTGCGCGAGCCGCCTCCCGACGCGGCGGCGGTCGCGCTCGACGACGTGGACGTGGTGCTGGTGCCGGGGCTCGTGATGGACCTCCGCGGGCAGCGCATTGGCTACGGCAAGGGCCACTTCGACCGCCTCCTGCCGAGACTCCCGACAGCCTTTCGTTGTGGCATCTGCTACGACTTCCAGCTGGTGGGCGAGGCCCCGAGCCTGCCCCACGACGAACCCCTGCACGCCGTCGTGACCGACCTGCAGGTCGTCCGCCCCGACCACCCTGCCTCCTGACTCTCTCCCGGTCCGCGCGCCTAGAGCACCGCGATCATGAGCCTCAACGACCTCGTTCAGCGCAAGCTCGACACGCTGCCCACCCAGCCGGGCGTGTACGTGTTCTATGGCAAGCAGCGCGTGGTCCTCTACGTGGGCAAGGCGCGCTCCCTGCGGAGCCGCGTGCGCAGCTACTTCCAGCCGGGCAGCAGCGATCAACGCGCCTTCGTGGCGCGCCTCGATCACGAGATGATCGACCTCGAGACCTTCATCGCGGGCAGCGAGAAGGAAGCCGCGCTGCTCGAGAACCAGCTCATCAAGGCGCACCAGCCGCGCTACAACGTGAAGCTGAAGGACGACAAGGACTTCTTGTCGCTGCGCATCAACCCGAGCGCCCCCTGGCCGCGCATCGACGTGGTGCGCCGCCCGCGCAAGGACGGCGCCTCGTACTACGGGCCCTATCACTCGGCCACGGCCGCTCGGCAGACGCTGCGCCTCGTGAACCGTCACTTCCAGCTGCGCACCTGCACGGACTCGGAGATGGCGCGCCGCGTGCGGCCTTGCTTGCAGTACCAGATCAAGCGCTGCCCGGCCCCGTGCGTGCTCGATGTCCCGCGCGAGGCCTACGGAGAACAAGTGCGCGACGTGGGCCTGTTCCTCTCCGGCCGCCACGACGAGCTGGTGAAGCACCTCGAGCGCCGCATGGCGGAGAGCTCGCGTACCCTCGACTTCGAGCAGGCCGCGGTCTTCCGCGATCAGCTGCGCGCCGTGTCGCGCGTGCAAGAAGAGCAGCGCGTCACCACCGTGAACGGCGTGGACCAGGACATCGTGGGGCTGCACCGCGTGGCCGACCAGGCCGAGGTGGCGCTGCTGCGCATCCGCGAGGGCAAGCTGGTGAACGTACGCACCTTCGGGCTGCACGACGTGTCGCTGCCCGACGACGAGCTGCTCGCGTCCTTCGTGAGCGAGTTCTACTCCATGGACGGCGCGCAGTTTCCCGACGAGCTGCTGCTGCCGCTCGCGGTGGAAGCCATGGACGGCCTCGGCGAGGTGCTCAGCGAGCGACGCGGCGAGCGCGTGAAGGTGTTGCTGCCGCAGCGCGGGCCACGCGTGCGCTTGCTGGAGATGGCCGGTGAGAACGCCCAGCACGCCTTCACCGAGAAGCAGCGTGCGGACCAAGACGTGGAGCAGCGCCTCTTGGCCGTGCAAGAGAAGCTGCGCCTGCCCACGCTGCCGCGCCGCATCGAGTGCATCGACATCTCGCACAGCGGCGGGGAAGACACCGTGGCCGCCGTGGTAGCGCTGCTGGACGGCCAGCCCGATCGCGCGCGCTACCGCAGCTTTCATCTGCAGACCGTGAGCGGGGGCGACGACTACGGGGCCATCTACGAGGTGCTGTCGCGCCGCTTCAAGCGCGCCATGACGGGTGACGAGGCGTGGGAGCTGCCCGACCTGTTGGTGGTGGACGGCGGACGCGGCCAGCTGCGCATGGCCATCGAGGCGCTGCGCGACCTCGGCATGGACGGGCTGCCGCTGGCGGGGCTCGCGAAAGAGAAGGAGAACGTGCGCGGCGACAAGCTGGTGGACCGCATCTACCTCCCCGAGCAGAAGAACCCCATCGCCATCCACAGCACGCCCGCGCTACAGATGCTGGCCCTGGCTCGTGACGAAGCGCACCGCTCGAGCAACCGCATCCGCGAGCAGAAGGGCACGCAGCGCCGCCTGCAGAGCGAGCTCGACAGCATCCCCGGCGTCGGCGCCGGCACCCGCGGGAAGCTGCTGCGCACGCTGGGCAGCGTGGACGGCGTGCTGCGCGCGAGCGAAGCCGAGCTGCTGGCCGCGGGCGCGAACCGCAGGCAGGTGGCCGCCATCAAAGCCCACGCCGAGAGCGTGGAGCGCGTGGCGCCCGAGTCCCCCACGCCGCCGCCGGCTCCCGAGCCGCGCCCCCTAGGCGAACTCCCGCCGCTCGCAGAGACGCACCCCGCAAAGGGCGTCGATAAATCGACCTAGCGACTCAGTCGAGGATCCCGAGCTCGCGCAGCTGCGCCTCGGCCTGCGGCGCCCAGCCCCGGTTCGCGGCCGGGCTGGCGGGTGACGGATGCAGCAGCTGGCCAATGCGCACGTCGTTTCCCGCGAGCGCGCGCTCGGCCGACATGCGTGCCCACTGGCCGACGCCCACCACCCACTCGGGCTCGAGCAGCGCCACCATCTGACGGAGCGCGTCGTCGCACAGCGCCTCGAGCGGCGCCCGCTCGGCGGCCGGCAGCTTGTCGGGGGTGCGGTTCTTCGCGCTCTCCTCCATGAAGATCAGCGGGCAGTAGTTCACCGCGAAGAAGTCCTCGAAGAAGCGCTCGGCGGTCCCGAAGCGCTCGGCCGCCCAGCCCCACAGGCGCGTTCCGCTCACTTCGCTGCGCTTGCAGGCGAAGCCCTCGATGGGCCGCTTCTCGTGCGGGTTCGGCGGGCTGCCCACCTCGCCCGAGATGCCCATCCAGTCGCGCACGAAGCCCACGTCGCCGAAGGGCACGCCGGTCTGGCCCATGCCGAAGGGCCCGGGATTCATGCCCACCAGCACCACGCGCTTGGTTCCGCGTCCATAGCGGTCGAGGTAGCGCTCGTGCGGCGCGCGCGCGTAGACCAGCGGGTTGTAGACGTGCGTCACGGGAGCCGCGAACGAGAGCTCGTCGAGCTGATGGGCGAGCTTCTTCGTGATCGACTTGAGCGTGGTCGGCATCCGTGGTCCTCTGGCGGCTTGGTACCACAGCCGAGGCCCCGAGACAGACGCCATGCCCACCCTCCACTCGCACCCCTTCAGCACCTACGCCCAGCGGGTTCACATCGCGCTCCTCGAGAAGGGCGTGACCTGGGACGTAAAGGTCGTGGACATGGCCGCGAAGGAGCATCGCAGCCCCGAGTACCTCGCCATCAACCCGTATGGGCGCGTGCCCGCGCTGGTGGACGGGCCGGTCACGCTGGTGGAGTCGAGCGCCATCCTCGACTACCTCGACGCCAAGCACCCCACACCGCCGCTGCAGCCTGCCAGCTTCGAGGGGCGCGCCGAGCTGCACATGCACGTCAAGCTGTGTGACCTCCAGCTCGCGGGGCACGTGGGAACCATCGTCTTCCCCAAGCGCTTCCTCCCCGAGGCGCGCTGGCAGCGCGACGTGATGGCCAACGCCAGCAAGCAGATCGCCAAGCACCTCGCCATCCTCGAGGCGCACCTCGCGCACCGCACGTGGCTGGTGGGCGAGCAGTTCTCGCTGGCCGACATCGCCTACGCGCCCTTCCTGCAGTTCCTCCCGCTCCTCGACGTGGACGTGCCGCCGCACCTCGCCGCCTACGCCGAGAGGCTGACCGCGCGTCCGTCCGTGCGAGCCACGCGTCCCGCCGACGCCCCCTCCTCATGAGCACGCCGCGCAACATACGCTCCATCCGCACCATCAAGGACGTGCTCCCCGACAGCGAGCGGGGTCAGCGCCTGTGGGCCAAGGACCGGCGCCAGCAGCTCGTGGACGTGGCCTCGGCCATCATCGCGCGGGAGGGCGTCGACCGCGTGCGCATCCCCGAGGTGGCCACCGCGGCGGGGGTCACGCGGCCCGTGGTCTACAAGTTCTTCCCCAACCGGCAGGCGCTGCTGGTGGCCGTGCTCGAGGACTTCACCGACGCCCTGCGTGCGGGCCTGCGCGAGCGCCTGGTGGCCACGCCCCCGTCCGGCCCCGATCGCAACGCCGACGACTTTCGCGCCACCGTGCGCACCTTCGTGGAGGTGGTCTTCGACCTGATCGACGAGAAGGGCGCCGGCGGCTGGTACCTCTTCGGCACCGTCGCCCCCTTCCCCGAGCTGGAAGAGACCATCGTGGAAGTGCGCGAGCGCATGGTGCGTCCCTGGCACCGCACCATCGCCGACGTCACGGGCTGCGCGCCGGCCACCGCCGCCGTGCTGGCGCAGATGCTGGTCGCCATCTCGCGCGCCACCGTGCAGCAGTGGATCGACGGCGCCATCGACCGCGCCGGCGCCCTCGACGCGCTGATGCGTGGGACCACCGCCATCATCGCCGAGTTCACGGTGCGGAGCGGCGCCGAGACGCACTGAGGGCCGTCTCGCCACCGCCGCGCTCAGGGCGACGGCGCCAGTGGTATGGTGCGCCCATGTCCGACACCATCTTCAGCAAGATCCTGCGCGGTGAGATCCCCTGCCACAGAGTCTACGAGGACGACCTCGTGCTCGCCTTCCTGGACATCGGACCGCTCTCGCAAGGGCACATGCTCGTCATCCCGAAGGAGCCGGCCGTCACCCTCGCGGAGCTCTCGGACGAGTCCTCGGCCGCCATCGGCCGCGTGCTGCCGCGCCTCTGCCGCGCGCTCATCGCCGTGACCGGCGTGCCCGAGTACAACGTCCTCCAGAACAACGGACCGGGCGCCCACCAGGCCGTCTTCCACGTCCACTTCCACATCATCCCGAAGCCCAACGGCAACCACGGCCTCGGCATCAAGTGGCCCGCCGGCACACTGAACCAGAGCGACGGCGCCGCCCTCGCCGAGAGCCTCCGCACCGCCCTAGCCTCCGCCTAGTCCCGCTCCGCTCCCAGTCGCAGTCGTGGGCGTGGACGTGGACGTAGTCGTGGTCGTTGACGGCGACGGCGACGGACTGCAGCGGCGACGGACACGGACGCCGACGCCGACGCACGTGGTCGTACGCGTCGTCGTGCTCATTGACGTGGTCCTGCTCGTGCTCGTGTCCGCCCTCGGCAGACGTCGCCGATCGACCGACGAGCACGAGCACAAGCTCAAGGCTCCCCCGAACGCCCATACCCCTCCGGTCTCGCACCCCGCGCGACAGGCTCAGCGAAACGCAGTCCGCGCCCAGGAGAGGGCGGACTTACGCAACACATCCATTCAGCTCCGCTCCTGTGTGCCGGCGCGACGAACGCGAACCCTCGACTGAGACAGCCCCACCACGCCTCCGGCGAAGCACGAGTTGGCGAGACTAAAGTCCCTCCCGAAGGGGGGGACATTGTCCAGGAGCCGAGGCCGCGGACTCCTTGCCCCGGCTTTCAAGCCGGGGCGGCCAAACGCATTAGAACAAGGCATTTCCGCAGCACTACAGCCCACGATCGTCGCCATCGCCATCGCCATCGCCATCGCCGTCGCCGTCAACGACCACGCCTACGCCCACGCACGGCGACAACTGTCCCTACCGAATCCACCCCGCGCGTCGATACGCCTCCGCCGTCACCCGCGCCCCTTCCCCGAACCGCAGACTCGGCCGCCACCCGAGCTCCTCGCGAATCAGCCCGGCGTCGCAGCACTGATGCGCCACGCGGATGTCGGCCACCTTGTCGCGGCTCAGCACCACGCTCTGCTCACGCAGCCGCCCCCAGGCCTCGTTCACCGCGCCGGCCAGCACCACCCCCGCGACGGGGACAGGCACCACCCGCACACGTCGCCCCACGGCCTCCCCAATCAGCCGCGCGAACTCGCGCCGCCCATACGGCTCCCCGTCGGCCACGTAGTACACCCGCCCGCTCGGCACCTGCGCCGTGAGCGCGCGCACCAGCGCGTCGGCGCAGTCGGCCCCGTACACCAGCGACAAGCTGCCGCTCGGCTCCACCATCGGGATCACCCCGCGCCTGGCCGCCGAGAACAGCGCCACCATGCGCGTGTCGCCCGGCCCGTACACCGCGGGGGGCCGCACGATCACCACGTGCATGCGCTCGCGCGCGGCCAGCACCCGCTGCTCGGCCTCGAGCTTGCTCTTGCCGTAGTGCGACGCCGGCCGCGGCACGTCGCTCTCCACGCGCGGGCGCGGGCCACCACCGCCCGCCGCCAGCGAGGACACCAACACGAAGCGCGTCACCCCCGCGCGCAGGGCGGCCGCCACCAGCACGGCCGTGGTCTCCGTGTTGTCACGATACACGTCGGCGATGCGCAGCACCTTGCCACCCCCCGCCGCGTGCAGGACCGCATCGCAGCCCTGCATGCCCGCCGCCAGCGCGTCCTCGTCCAAGAGCGACCCGCGCCGCACCTCGACGTCCTTTGAGTGGGGGAGCGTGCTCACGTCCGACGAGGCCCGCGCCCACACGCGCACCTCGTGCCCCGCACGGTGCAGGGCCTCGAGCACGTGCGCGCCCAGGAAACCCGTCGCGCCGGTGAGGAAGACGCGCAGCTTACTGCTGGATGCCGCTCACCAGGCCGCCCACGAAGTAGACCTGGAAGCGGCTGTGGGAGTTGCGCCAGTAGGACCACTGGTCCGCGTCCAGCGAAGGCGTCTGGTGCTCGGGCGGGTAGCCGATGGCCAGGATCACGCCCTGCTTGCTCATGCCCTGGAACACCTGACCCTGCTGGATGCCCGAGCGGTCCGCCTCGCTCAGCGCCGTCAGGTCCGGGCAGTTCGGCCCGAAGTAGCGGTTCATGTGCATGTCGATGGCGTCGCGCAGGTGGCGCGTGAAGAGATAGCGGTACTGCCGCCCGGTCGCCCCCACGGTGAAGCGCAGCTCGCGCTGGTTCACGCTGTCGATGTTCACCTGCGTGCACACCGGGATGAGCCCGTCCTGCTGGTAGTTCAGGGAGTACGCGATGCCGCGCCGCTCGTCCGGGTGCAGGTTGGTCAGCGTGTAGACCAGCGTCTCCCCCTCGATGACGTAGGCCGTGGGGCGACTGCAGCCCGAGAGCGCCCCACCCATCAGGGCGAGCGACACGAGCGCCAGCAGCACGGACCCCGAGAAGAACGTCGAGGAGAACAAAGACCGAAGCGAAGCGTGTGACGACATATGGCCTGCGAAGATATCAGCCGCCCGAGCAGCGCGCCACGGCGTCCCCAGGTGGACAATTGCCGTTCCGTTGCTTCCTCGAGGGCACCCCTGATAACCTCGCCGCCGTGCTGCCACCACCCCTCCCCCATCAAGTTCAGCTGCTCCAACAGGTCCTCGACCGGGTGAACGTGCGGGCCACGGACGGCGGTCTCCCCCCCATCGTGGTCTTCGGGCTGGACGGCACGCTGTTCGAGACGCGCCCGCGCACCCTCGCGATCCTCCGGGAGTTCGCCGACAGCGTGGAGAACGAAGCGCCGGCGGTGGCGGAGTCCCTGCGCCGCCTCGATCACGGCATGATTCGGCGCCTGCTGCGCGACACCCTGCGCGAGGTGGGCGTGGTGCAGCCCGCCATCGTCCGGGACATCACCAACTTCTGGTACACGCGCTACCACGACTCGGCCTACCTGGTGCACGACACGCCCGAGCCCGGCGCCGCCGACTTCGCCTCGCAGGTCCACCAGGCCGGCGGGGGCGTCGTCTACCTGAGCGCCCGTGACATCCCCAGCATGCTGATCGGGAGCGTCATCGCCCTACGCGACCACGGCTTCCCCATCGCCGAGCCCGGCGTGCAGCTGGCCTTCAAGCCGGACGCAACCCTGTCCGACGAGGCCCACAAGCGCGAGATGCTGCCCGAGCTGGCGCGCGGCGCGGAGGTAGTGGCGGTGTTCGACTCGGACCCGGCCGTGTGCGCGATGGCCTACGGTTACTTTCCCGAGGCGCTGGTGGGTCTGATGGACACCTGGGAGCTGGAACCCCCACCGCCCGAGTCCGGCTTGTCACACGTGCGCGACTTCCGTCTGGGCAGCTGAATCCCTTCGAATTCAAAGGCCAAGGGCCATCGTTGCATCCCACGGAGGGGCACCCTATGATGGTCCACGCTCATGTCCAAGTCGGCGCCACAGGAACGCATCACGCTCATCGAGGCGGCTCGACGAGTGGCGCAGACGAAGCGTGCGTGCGGCATCCTGGTAGTGGAGAGCGACCCCGATCAGCAGGCCCGCGCCGCGCGCATGCTGACGCTCGAAGGGCACCGCGTGGTGGGCAGCGGCTCGGGCGAGGGCGCGCTCGCGTTGCTCTCGCAGTGGCCCGTGGACCTCGTGCTGGTGAGCGAGCGCTTGCCGGGCATGGACGGCATCGAGCTGGCGCAAGAGATCGCGGAGCTCATGCCCGAGGTGCCCGTGGTGCTGGTGGTGGAGGCTGGGGGTCGGGAACACCCCGCCGCTTCGCTGGTGGGCGCCGTGGCGTGCCTGACCAAGCCCTTCCGCCTCGAGGCCGTCCGCGAGCTCCTGCGCAGCCTGGACCTGCAGCCCCCGGGAACGGTAGCGGCGGCCGTGGTAGCGCCGGCCGAGTGAGCGCACCGCCGGTCCAACCCAAAGCACGCGCGGGGGTGGAAGTTCACACCGTCGCTGCGCGTTCCGAGCGAATCATGGAGCCATCGAGATGACGCGCAGACCCGTCTTCCTTGCCGCGCTGGTGTCGGCGCTGGCTGCCGTAGCCGCCACGGTCGGCATCGCGCAGTCCGGCCCGCGCACCATCCCCGTGAGCGAGATTCGCCCTGGCATGCGGGGTTACGGCTTGAGCGTGCTGACGGGCACCGAGCCGGAGCGCTTCGACGTCGAGGTCATCGACGTGCTGCACAACTTCCGGCCCGACCAGGACCTGATCCTGGTGCGCACACCGCACCCGCTGCTCAACCGCGCGCGCGCCGTCGGCGGCATGAGCGGCAGCCCGGTCTACCTGGATGGACGCCTCGCCGGGGCGTACGCGTACGGCTGGCCGTACGGCACGGACCCGGTCATTGGGGTGACGCCCATCGCCAACATGCTGGCGGAGCTGAACCGTCCGCTGCGCCCCAGCAGCTTCCCGGGTGCCGAGCTCTTCCCCACCTCGGGGGCCGCGCGCGGGACGGGTGGCGCGGCTCGTCGCCCTGCTCCTGCTGGGCCTCGCACGGCCGCGCTGCCTCCCGCCGACGCGGACGCATTCGCCTCGGTGCGCGCCGACGTGGCTCGCCTCGCGCGCGCCAACACCGGCGGTCCGGTGGGCCTCGCGCCGGCGCAGACCCCGCTCATGCTGGGCGGCTTCACCGACGGGGTCGCGCGCATGCTCTCGCGCGAGCTCGCGGGCCTGGGCCTCGACCCCGTCCAGACCGGCGGCGCCGGGCGCCCCGCGCGTGATCCGGGGGCTCGCTACATCGACGGCGGCTCCATCGGCGTGCAGCTGGTGCGCGGCGACATGGCCACCACCGGCATCGGCACCGTCACGCACGTGGGCGGCAACCGCGTCGTCGCGTTCGGCCACCCCATGGTGAACGGCGGCGAGTCGGGCCTGCCCACCACCACGGCGCGCGTGCTGCACGTGCTGGTCAGCGACCAGCGCTCCTTCAAGATCGCGGAGGCCGTCACGCCGCTCGGCGCCCTGGTGCACGACCGTCAGAGCGCCATCGTCATCGACACGCGCATCGCCGCCGCCACCATCCCCATGCGCGTCCGCCTGCACGGTGTGGAGGGCGCCCCGCGCAGCGAGTGGAACATGGAGGTGGCCTACCACCGCGCGCTCTCGCCCATGCTGGCGTACTCGAGCTTGCTCAACGCGCTTCAGGCCTCGGCCGCCGACGCGACCGACGTGGTCTTCCGCGCGCGCACGCAGGTGCGCCTCGA
>CAZEAA010000076.1:0-6782 GCA_964510015.1 uncultured Sandaracinaceae bacterium | reverse complement strand
TCACGTGGCGGGCGAGACGCTGCAGATCACCATCGCGCCGGGCCCCACGCAGACGCGTGAGCACGGCCGTCCGACCGACCTCGCCGAGTACCTGCGCGACCTCGGCGACCGCTACCCGGCCACCTCGCTGGTCGCCGCCATCGCGCTGCCCACCCGCGGCCTGCGCTTCGACGGTCACGCTGTCAGTGGCCTGCCCCCCTCCGCGCTGGACGCGCTCCAGCCCGTCACGGGCGCCCTCGTCTCCGCGCCCTTCGAGACCCGCGTGCGCCAAGAGCTGCCCATGGGCGACATCGTCTTCGGCAGCGCCCGCTTCACCCTCCGCGTCCGTCAGCCGAGAGCCACCCCATGACCACGCCTCGTCATCCCGTCGCCCCTCCTCGCACCATGCGCAACACACGCACCATGCGTAACAACCGCGCGCTCTCCATCCTGCTAGGCGTCGCCCTCGGCGTGCCCGCGCTCACCCTGCTCGGTAGCGCCGCGTGGACCTCGCACGCCGCGGCGGTCGGCACGCGCAGCTTCCAGGTGGACTCGGCCAGCACCTTCAGCGCGGGCGAACTCGCCGGAACCACCGTGCTCTCGCACGGCAGCTTGGCCGTGGGCCGCGAGGTGCGCCGCATCGACGTCCCGAACACGCCGCTCATCTACAGCATGGTGCGCGCGCCCGATGGCAGCGTGTTCCTCGGCACGGGCAACGAGGGCCGCATCCTGCGCCTGCGTGGCGACAGCGTGGACGAGGTGGCCGCCACGGGTCAGCTCGTGGTGGCCTCGCTCGCGCTCGACACGGACGGCACGCTGTACGCGGGCACGCTGCCCGAAGGCCGCGTCTTCGCCATCGCGGCGGGCGGCGCCATGCGCGAGCTGGTGCAGCTGCCCGAGGCCGAGCACGTCTGGTCGCTGGTCGTGAACGGCAGCTCGCTCTTGGCCGGCACCGGCCCGAACGGCCGCGTCTACAGCATCGATCGCGCCGGTCACGCCGAGGTCTACTACCAGAGCCGCGCCAGCCACGTGATGAGCCTGGCCCGCGACGCCGACGGAAGCATCTACGCCGGCACCAGCGACGACGCCCTCTTGCTGAAGCTGACCGGCCCGGGACGCGCCGAGGTGATCTACGACTTCCCCGGTAACGAAGTCACCGCCATCGCCGTGCGCAACGGGACGCTGGCCGTGGCCGCGAACGAGTTCCCCGCCCCGCCGCGCGTGGGCGCCGCCGTCGATGGCGTGCCCAGCCGCCCGGCCACCGGCAAGGGCCGGCTCTTCGTGGTCAGCCCCGACGGCCGCACCGAGCGCGTGTTCGCGCAGGAGGACGGCCACTTCACCTCGGTGCAGCTCGACGCGGACGGCACGGTGTACGCGGGCGCCGGCAAGGAGGGCCGCGTCATCCGCGTCGCCCCGGACCGCACCAACGCCATCCTGGTCGACGTCGAAGAGCGCCAGGTGTTGGCCATCGACATGCTGGGCAGCGAGCCCGTCCTGGTCACCGGCGACAGCGGCGCCGTGTACCGCATCACCGAGCGCCCGGCCACGGCCCCCATGTGGACCAGCGCCGTGCTCGACGCGTCGTTCAACGCGCGCTTCGGTCAGCTCGACTGGCGCGGTCAGGGCGCCGTGCGAATGCTGACCCGCAGCGGGAACAGCGCCACGCCCGACGAGACGTGGAGCGAGTGGTCGGCGCCCATCACCGCGCCCGGTCCCGTGCGCAGCGCGGGCGCGCGCTACATCCAGGTGCGCGCCGAGCTGACCAGCCCGACCAGCACGGTGCACGCCATCGTCCTGCACTACCTCCAGCAGAACCAGCGCGCGGCGGTCCTGTCGGTGGGTGTGAAGGCCCGTCCCTCGGGCGCCACGCGCACCGCCACCACGCGGCTCGAGCTCGAGTGGCAGATGGACAACCCAGACGGAGACGCGCTGCGCTATCGCCTACGCTTCCGCGCCGAGAACCAGACGGTGTGGCGCGACATGCTGCGCGAGAGCGTGGTGCACACGGACGCGAACTACACGTGGGACACGGCCTCGCTGCCGGACGGCTACTACCTCGTCGAGGTCGAGGCCTCGGACGAGAACGCCAACCCGCGCGAGCTGCGCCTCACGTCGCGCGCCGTCTCGGAGCCCATCCGCGTCGACAACCACGCGCCCGTCATCGAGGGCCTCGCGCTGCAGGGCGCGCGCGTCACGGGCCGCGCGGTCGACACGCTCGGTCCCATCGCCCGCCTCGAGGTCGCCATCGACGGCGGCGAGTTCCGAGACGTCTTCCCGGTGGACCACCTGCTCGACACCGCGGTGGAGCGCTTCGAGGTCGACCTCGGCGAGCTCGCGGCCGGCCCGCACGTGGTGGCCGTGCGCGCCACGGACGCCAACGGGAACGCGGTCACGGCCGAGGTCGAGCACAGTCCGCGTCGCTGACCCCGCGTCGCGAGCTGCGTCGCGGACTCGATGTGCGAATCCCGTGGCGAGCTCGCAGAGCGGGCTCGGGCACACCCTCGGAGAAAAGTGCGCGCCCCCCTCGACGGCGCGTCTTCGGCTGGGCATGTTGTGAGCATCTGAGGGGAGCGCGCCGCCCGGCGCCTCGACATGCGCGCCGCGTGGTCTCCGCCTCGGAGTTCAAGTGGTGAGCATCCCTCGAGCGCATCGGTCGGGGTGGGTCCCCTCGTGTCGTTTCACTACACGAACCACGGAGAGACCTGCATGACTTCGACTAATTCACTCGGCCACCGAGGCGCCCTCTGCGCACTCGGCCTCCTGACCATCCTGAGCGGCTGCGACGGCGGTGGAAACGATCTCGAGAACCGCGACCAGGGCATGAACGTCGTGGACAACGGCCCCGACATCGTGCCCATCGAGTGCACGCCGACCGGCGAGGCCACGCGCTTCCGCGTCACCACCCTGCACATCCCGACTCCGACCGAGGCCGGCAACGGCGCGGTGGTCGGCCACAACGTGGACCGCACGGGCGACACCTGCGGGGTGCCCGACTACGCTGGCGGCGTGGACAACTCGCTGATCGACTTGGCCGCGGCCCTCCCCGCGCTGGCGCCGGACGATCCCATCGACCTGCAGGCCGAGATCGACAACGCCCTCGGCTGCCCGGCCGACGCACAGCCGTCGGAGTGCACGCGTCTCGACTTGATCGTCAGCGCGCGCACGGGTGACGGCTGCGTGGAGGTGACCGTGCTCGATGGCGACGACGCCGTGTTGGCGGGCCCCTTCAACGCGTCGCTCAGCGCCACGGGCGCTGTCGTGGGGCAGGTCGCGTCACTCGACCTGACCATCCCCTACCAAGCCGAGAGCGGGGCGGTGGACATCGCCCTCCAGGTCACCAACGTCGTCCTCACCGCGAACCTGGACTCGAGCGCTCTCAGCAACATCGTCCTGGGCGGCAGCCTCGAGCGCGATGCGTTCGAGCAGACCATCCGCGATCTCCTGCCGCTGCTGGGCGGCGAGATCACGTTCGAGGACATCGGGCCCATCCTCGAGAACCTCTACGACGTCCGGGTGGCCGGTGAATGCGCCGCGCTCTCCGTGGGCCTGACGGGCTCCGCGAGCTTGCTGGAGGCCCCCTGAGCCAGTGGGGTACGAAGTTGTGGACGATAGACGAATCGTCAGGCATTCTACTGGCGACTCGGGGCCCGACACCCCTTGCGCCCGTCAAAACCACCGTGTTACCAAGCTACGCCGCCCGCATCCGCTGGCGGTGGCCAATCCCTCCGCTGCCTCGGGCACGGGGGTCCGAAGGAGAAATTGGGATGGATCTGAAGAAACTAGCTTTTAGCCTTACGTTGAGCGCGTCCTTGTTTGCCGGTTGTGGCGATGACAGCGGTGGCACCACCAGCACCACCAGCACCACCACCACCAGCACCACCACCACCAGCACCACCAACACCAGCACCACCAACACGCTGACGGACTTCGGCATGTGTGGCGACGCCGGCGAGCCGTCGCTGTACCGCATGAACGTGCTGCACATCCCGACCCCGTCCGAAGCCAGCGCTGGCGACACCGTTGGTCACAACGTGGACGGCACGGGCGACATCTGCGGCGTTCCCGACTACGCCGGTGGCGTGGACAACTCCCTCATCGACCTCGCGGCGGCCCTTCCGGCCCTGGCGCCCGATGATCCCGTCGACCTCCAGGCCGAGATCGACGCGGGCCTCGCCTGCGCCGCCGGCTCCACCGACTGCAGCCGCATCGACCTGATCGTCAGCGTCCGCACCGGCACCGGCTGCGTCATCGTCGAAGTCGAGGACGGCGAGGGCGAGACCCTGGCGGGTCCGTTCACCGGCAGCCTCGACAGCAACGGCAACATGCGCGGCAACGTGAGCGCGCTCGCGCTCACCATCCCGTACAGCACCGAGGACGGCCCGGTCGACATCAACCTGTCGGTCACCAACGTCATCATCACCGGCACGCTCACCAGCGACGGCCTCGAGGACGTCGTCATCGGCGGCGCGCTCGTCCAGAGCGACTTCGAGACCACCATCATGAACCTGCTTCCGCTCCTCGGCGGCGACATCACCTTCGAGGACATCGGACCGACCCTCGAGAACCTCTACGACGTGCAGAGCGGTGGCAACTGTGCCGCGCTGTCGGTGGGCCTCACGGCCTCCGGCGTGCCCTACACGCCCCCCGCGGTCGCCGTCGCGAACTGATCGTTCCGGCTTCCTGACAACAGCGGGATCGGCGGAGACGCCGGTCCCGTTTTTGTTTGTGTTGCGCTTGCGCCAACGCCGAACCTTCGCGACCATCGGCCCGTGACTTCCCCTGGCGCCCCGCGCACTCCGCGCGCCATACCGTTCGGCAAGTACCTCCTGTTGGAGCGCCTCCACGTGGGGACCGCCACCGAGGTGTTTCTCGCCAAGACCTTTGGCGTGGAGGGGTTCCAGAAGTTCGTCGCGCTCAAGCGCATGCGCGGACACCTGGCGCACGACGCCGCCGCCACACAGCGCTTCATCGACGAGGCCAAGCTGTTGGGCGCGCTGGGGCACGCGCACATCACACCCATCTACGAGCTGGGCAAGGTGGGCGCCACGCACTACACGGTCATGGAGCACGTGTGGGGGCAGAGCCTGAAGACGATCATCGAGCGGCGCGCCAGTCAGCGCGAAGCTCCGGTGGGGATGGCCGCCTTCGTGGGCGCGCGGCTGTGTGACGCGCTCCACTACGCGCACACGCGGCGCACGGACGGCGTCTCGGCCCCGGTGTTCCACGGCAACCTCGAACCCAGCAACGTGCTGGTCAGCTACGAGGGGACCATCAAGCTCACGGACTTCGCGATCCCCGGGACCGGCAGCGACGACGCAGACGCGCTGCTGGACGGTCGCTTTGCGTACCGCAGCCCCGAGCAGCTGGCTGGCTCACCACTCGACCCGCGCAGCGAGGTCTTCTCGGTGGGGGCGTGTGTCTACGAGCTGCTCACCGGACGCCGCCCGGACGACGACAGCCCCGCGCGAGCCACACCAAGCAGCGACGCCGAGAAGTCCTTGCTGGCGCTGCTGGAGCGGTGCATGGCGCGCGACCGCCGCACCCGGCCCGAGTCCACGGCCGAGCTGCAGGCCGAGTTCCTGCGCTCGCTCAGCATCGGCGGACAACCCTTCACCACCTCGCGGGCCGCGGAGTGGATGCGCGCGGAGTTCGACGAGACCCTCGAGCGCAGCAAGCGACGGCTCAACCTCTATGCCGCGCTGCGGAGCCCCGAGGACATCGAGTCCATTCGGCCCCCGGCCTCCATGGAAGACGACCCGTTCGCCAACGAACCGACCGTCATCACGGAGCCCGCCTTCGACGAAGAGGCAGCCGGTTCGTGGGACGACGCCCCCACGCAGATCTACTTCTCGTCGGACGCGCTCAGCTCGTCGGAGCGTCCCTCGTTCGCCATCACCGCCACGCTGTCGAGCTCCGTGAAGCTGGCGCCCGACGCGCTCATGCCCGAGCCCGAAGACGTGAGGCGCGAGCGGCAGCGCAAGCGCGCCAGCACCCGCAAGGCCGCGGGAGAGGCGGCCGCGCAGACCAGCGAGCCACGCGCCACACCGCCCGTGGCCCCGCGCCTCTCCCCCCTCTGGTACGTCGCCGGCGCGCTCGCGGTGAGCGCGATCGTGATGCTCGGCTGGTTCGCCATGCAGCAGCCGGGCGGCGAGGGGCAGATCGAGATCCGCGAACGCGAGGGCATCCCCGCCGAGGCCTGGGTGGACGGTGTCATGCGCGGGCAAACCCCGCTGCGGCTCGAGCACGTGAGCATTGGCACGCGTCGCGTGGAGCTGCGAGCCGAAGGCCGACCACCCGTCGCGGCCGACGTGCTGGTGCGCCCCACCGTGACCGCCTTGGTGGAGCTCAGCGTGGTCCCGCGCGAGCAGCCGGACCCCAACCGCCCGGGTGTCCTGATCCTCACCACGGTGCCCTGGGCGCACGTGCACCTCGACGGACGGCCCACCGGAAGACGCACACCCATCCCGGACCTGCAGGTCTCCCCGGGTCGTCACCTGCTCCGCCTGGTGGCCGACGACGGCCGCTCCATCGAAGAAGAGATCTTCGTCCGGCCGGGTGAGTCGCTCCGCATCGTGCGCCGCTTCGAACCCTGACTCGCGACGCTCGAGGCGCCCGCTGCCGCGCTCCAGGAGGGCACCGAGCGCGCTGGCGCACCGTGGCGACACAAGCACAAGCGGTGCTCGAGCGGATGAGCAAGCTCGGGCCCCGCGTTGTTCGTGTGGGTGAGCAAGCTCGAGCCCGCGCTGCTCGAGCGGTTGATCAAGCGGCTTAAAAAGGTCGAAGCCCCCCGCAGTTAAGCGAGG
>CAZEAA010000075.1:12757-19234 GCA_964510015.1 uncultured Sandaracinaceae bacterium | reverse complement strand
TCCCGACCGCCACCGCCGCCATAGCCACCGCCGCCATCACGACCACCACCGCCGCCGCCGTAGCCGCCACCACCGCCGCCGCCGTAGCCGCCACCACCGCCGCCGCCACCGTAGCCGCCGCCGCCACCACCACCGCTGCGACGGGGACCGCCGCCACCGCCGCCACCACCACCACCGCCCTGACGCTCCTGGGCGATGTCGACGCGGATCTTGCGACCGTCGAGCGAAGCTCCGTCCATCTGATCGCGGGCGCTGCTGGCCAGCTCGGGGGTCGCGAACGTAACGAACCCAAAGCCGCGTGAGCGACCGGTCTCGCGGTCCTGCACCACCTTAGCGTCCGTCACATCACCAAAAGGCTCGAATGCAGACCGCAGGGTCTCATCCGTGGTGGCCCACGCAAGGCCGCCGCAGAACAACTTGCTACTCATCTCACGTATCTCACATTCCGTGGGCGAACCCACCACTCTCACGACTGACATCCGCACTTGGCTGTGCTGCGGACCCGCGCTCATTTCGAGCCCGCAGCGAAGACGCTAGCAGCGGTCGACTTTCGTTTCCAGCATCGTTTGCACTATTTGAAGGGGTCCAGAACGTCCCCCGTGCACCAGGCAAGCGCGATTGCCACGTTGTTTCGGACCGGTCGCGGCCCTACCCTCACCCCCCGATGTCGCCCGCGCGAGCCCCGCACCTGCCTCCCCGCTCCGGGGCCCTCCACTATTGGCGCCTCCCCCGCAAGGACTGGGAGCCGGCCCTGCGCGGGCTGCTGGGGCTGGGGTTCACGGCCGTCGAGACGTACATCCCCTGGTCGGTCCACGAGGTGAGCGCCGGGCAGTTCGACTTCGGGGAGCTGGACCGCCGCAAGGACGTCGGGGCCTTCCTGGACCTGGCCCACACGCTGGGGCTCAGCGCCATCGTCCGTCCCGGCCCGCACATCAACGCCGAGCTGACCCACTTCGGCATTCCCGAGCGGGTGCTGCTGGACCCGCTCTGCCAAGCGCGCTCGCCGCGGGGCAACCCGGTCATGCTGTACTTCCCGCCGCGCATGTTCCCGGTGCCCTCGTACGCGAGCGAGGCCTACCTGGCCGAGGTGGGGGTGTGGTTCGACGCCGTGGTGCAGCAGCTGGCGTCGCGCGTTCGGCCGCACGGCCCGGTGGAGTGGCTGCAGATCGACAACGAGGCAGGCTACTACTTCCGCAATGGGCCCTACGGCCAGGACTTCCACCCCGATGCGCGGGCGTCGTTCCGCGAGTTCGTGCTGGCTCGGCACGGGTCGCTCGAAGTCGCCGGCCAGGTGCACGGTCGTCCCTACGGCGGCCGCATGGACATCCACCCCCCCGAGCGCTTCGAGCCGCGCGACGCGCTCGCGCTGCACCTCGACTGGGCGGCGTTCCAGGAGCACCTGCTGACCCGCAGCCTGGTGGCCATGCGCGACCGCCTGTGCTCGCCCGACCTCGGGCGCGTGAAGACCTTCCACAACATCTCGCTGGGCGAGGCCGGCCTGCCCATGAGCCTGCCGGCGCTGGCCGAGGAGCTCACCGTGGTGGGCCTCGACTACTACCACCGCGCCGAGGAGTTCGAGACAATCCGGCGACGCACGCTGTACCTCGCCGGCAGCACCCCGGGTGCCTATGCGCCGGAGCTGGGCGCTGGTGGGCCACCGTGGTTCCCGCCCATGCGCGCGGACGAGTCGATGTTCTGCGCGCTGGTGGCCTGCGCCTACGGGCTGCGCTCGCTCAACGTCTACATGGCGGTGGACCGCGACCGCTGGTACGGGGCGCCGCTCGACGAGCGAGGCCAGCGGAGGGCGCACGCCGACGGCTGGGAGCAGCTCGCGCGCGCGCTCGACGAGGTGGAGTTCGAGGCCATGCAGCGCCCGGTGCGCGTGGGCATCGTGTGGCCGCGCAGCTACCTGAGGCTGTCGCGGGCCACGCACGTGTACGGGCCCTTCTCGCCTTCGATCATGGAGGTGATCTCGGGCAGCCCGGTGCACGGGTGCCGGCAGGACGCGCTCGGCCACGCCGACGTGGTGCAGGTGGCCTGGTGGGAGCGCTGCGAGGCCGTCGCCGCCGCGCTGACCCGCGCGCGCGTGCCCTACGTGTTCGTGGACGGGGACGCACCCGACGGCCAGTGGGACGCGCTGGACCTGATCCTCGCGCCCACGTTCGAGTTCTTCGAGCGACCACTGGCCGCACGCCTGGCCGCCTGCCAAGCGCGCGGCGCTCGCGTGGTGTGTGGGCCGCGCCGTCCGAAGCGCGACGAGCACGGCAACGAATACGCCTTCGAGGAGCTGGCGCGCACGCGCCTCGAGCTGCTGCGGGAGCCCGACGACACGCTGGCCGCGCACGCCGCCGAGCTGCGCCTCGAGCCGGAGCTCGACCTGGGCGAGGGCCTCTGCGTGACCACCCACGTGCACCCGCGCGGACACCGCGTGGTGTTCGTGATCAACCCGGGCACCGAGCTGCGGCGGGCCACCCTGACCCCCGAGCTTCACCGGCACGGACGCGACCTGCTGGTGGCGCCGCCCCTGCGTCAGCCGCTGGGCGAGACCCTCTTGGTGGGCCCGCAGTCCGTGCGCGTGCTGCTCTTGCCCGAAGGAGCGCGCACATGATCGTCCGCGACGACGTCCGGTTCGAGGGCTTCGACGCCGCGCAGTGGGCCGCCCTGCTGGCGCTGCTGCGGCCCGACACGCGGGGGCGCCAAGGCACCCTGCTCGTGGCGGTCGCCGAGGACCGCCGTGTGCTCAACGCCACCGTGCTGGGCCGCGGCGCGGTGACCGTCGCGTCGCCGCTGCCCGCCGACGCGGACCTGCGGCAGCTGTGCCGAGAGCACGAGGTGGCGCGCGTGGTGGTGACGGTCGAAGGCGCGTTCGAGGAAGTGGCGGAGCGCCTGGCCCTCGGCTGGCTGGCCGCATCCCGCGAGGCCGCGACGCAACACGCCGACCCGCACGCGCGCACCGCGTGGAACCACGACTTGATGCAGTTCCTGGCGCTGTGGGGCGCCGTGCGCGAGGTGGAAGCCGCGGGCTGGCTGCGCACCTGGCCTCCGCTGCCGAGCGCGCCCCTCCCCACGACCCAGGCCGTGCGGCGAGCCTTCGACCTGCTCTTGCCGGTGGGCCACTCCTTCGCGCTGGTGCTCTACGACGAAGACGAGGTGACCACCGGAGTGGCGCTCAGCCGGAGGCGCGACGGCGTGGATCACGTGGTGGGCCCCGAGCGCCTGCTGGCGTGGGCCGGCCCGCTCAGCGGGGACTACCACCGCGACCATCGCGCGCTGGCCCATGGCGTCAGCACGCAGCTCGCGCCGCTGCACCTCGGCATCTACGGACAGCGCGCCACCTTCGAGCGGCTGCTGCGCTCGCCCGACCCGGGCGCGTGGGTGACGGCGGTCGCCGCGCGGGAGCTGCTGGTGCACCCCACGCCCACCTACGTGGCCGTGGCGCTCGGCGCGGATGCGCTGCGCTCGTTCACGCGGGCCACCACTGAGCTCCTCGGCGGCGTGGAGCTGCTGTCGTTGTTCCGGCCCATGGGCCAGGCGCTGCGCGAGCGCATCCCGGAGGCCAGCAGCCTGAGCCACACGCTCGGGTGGAACCCGCTGGCCACGCTGGCGCGCGCGCTGCGTCCGCGCTCTGCGGAGTCACGTCGTGACGGCTCCCGCGGTGAGCCCCGCGACCGGGACTGACTCAGCGCCGGCTCACCACCTCTAGCGGGATGGCGTTGCTGGGACCGGGGAACGGCCCGTACTGCACCCGCTCGACGCGCAGGTCGGGAGGTGCGTGGAGCTCCACGCGGCGCACGATGGCGGCGGTCAGCGTGCTGAGCTCGAAGGTGGCGAAGGCGGCCCCCACGCACCGACGGTAGCCGCCGCCGAAGGGCGCGAAGTCGATGGGCGAGAGGCGCTCTCCCAGCAAGCGCTCGGGACGGAAGACGAGCGGGTCATCGAAGCGCGCCTCGTCGAGGTGGACGTGACGCACCTGGGCGTTGACCAACGTGCCCGCGGGGATGGTGTAGCCATCGATCACCACCTCGCGGCGGGTGCGGCGCATGACGCCCAGCGTGAGGCCGTCGAGGCGCAGGCTCTCCTGGACGACGGCGCCCAGATACGGGAGGCGGGACGCGCGGCGCGCATCGAGGGGCCCCGTTCCGAACGCCTCGTCCAGCTCCGCCCGCGCTCGCGCCCACGCGTCGGGATTCCCCGCGAGTCGGAACAGCAGCCAGCCCAGCACGACCGCGGTGGTCTCGTGCCCGCCAAGCAACAAGGTGAGCAGCTCGTCCACCAGGCCAGCGTCGCTGAGGGGCGCCCCGCTCTCGTCCGCGTGGCGCAGGATCTTGGCGAGCGTGTCCGTGCCCCCGTCGTCGAGGTGCGCGCGTCGCACGCGGATCTGCTCCATCAGGCGCTCCACCAGCTCGCGCGCCTCGCGCACGCCGCGCGTCCGCCCGAGGAAGCGAAGCGGCAGCGGCTCGGGAAGCGCCTGCATGTCGGGACCGCGACGACCGAGCATGAGCCGGCGCACCATGGGGGCCGGCAGCAGCATGGACGCGAGGTTGCCCCCCGTGCTGCGCCCGCCTTCCATGAACTCGCGCGCGAGCCGGTGCAGGGCATCGTACTCGACGCCGCGCTGCATGCCGAAGACGGTCTGCAAGATGACGTCGAGCGTCATCGTCTGCGCGCCGTCGAGGACCGGGGTGGTGCCGCCGACCGAGAGGCCGTCGATCCACTCGTCCGCGATGGCCGCCATGGTGCTGCCGTACGCTGCGACGCCGTCGCCGGCGATCACCGCCATGGTGCGGCGCCGCGCGGCCGCGTGGGTGTCGCCGTCGAGCAGCAGCAGCGAGGACGGCCCCACGAAGAGCGCCGCGAGGTCGTTGGCGTGACCGAAGTCCTCCGCGCTGCCTTGGATGACCGTGCGACGCGCCTCCTCCGACGTGAACACGGCGACCAGGCCGTGACCCCAGAGATCGAGGGTGTAGGCCCCCGCGTCGCCTGCACGCACCCTCGCGAGGAAGCCGTCCATGTCGCTCGCCCAGTCCACGAGCTGGCGCAAGGGGTGCTCCGGCCAAGGCGTCGGAAGACCCGCGCGCTCGATGCGTCGACGCGAGAGGCGCGCCGATGGAGCGAGAAGTGCCATGACGGTCATGGTACCCGAACGCGCTGGGAGAGGTCGCTCTTGTTCAGAGTCCATTCACTTCTACCATCGCGATGGGATAGGCTGCGTGCGGGATGTCGATTCGCGAAACAGCCGAGCGAGTCGGCGAGCGGTACGAGGTCGAGCGACTGCTCGGCACGGGCAGCTATGGCACCGTGTATTCGGCCTACGACCCCGTTCGCTCGACGCGCGTTGCCCTCAAGCGCCTGCGCCAGACCGACGCCAAGGCGCTCTACCGCTTCAAGAAGGAGTTCCGCGCGCTCTCGCGGATGAGCCACCCGAACTTGGTCGCGCTGCACGAGCTCTTCGTGTCGGAGGGCGAGTGGTATCTCGCCATGGAGCTCGTGGAGGGAGCACCGCTCGTCGACTTCTTCGGCGGGTCCGAGGCGTCCGCCGCCGCGCGCGCGTCCAGCACCCTGGTTCAGACCCTCGACGCCAGCGACACCGGCCTGCCGTCGGGCGCCATGCCGGTGGGCGAAGATCCGCGCGCGGCCGTCGCGCGACCCGACGGTGGCACGGTCATCGAGCGCGACTGGGAAGAGGTGCGTGGCGTCTTCGCCCAGGTCGCCCGCGCGCTCGCCGCGCTGCACGCCGACGGCATGCTGCATCGCGACCTGAAGCCCCACAACGTGCTCGTCACGGCGACCGGCCGGCCCGTCGTGCTCGACTTCGGTCTGGTCACCGAGCTCGGACCACGCGGCCAGTCGGCGGACAGCGCCATCATCGGCACCCCGCTCTACATGGCTCCCGAGCAGGCCACGGGGCGCCCGGCCGGGCCGCGCAGCGACGTCTACGCCCTGGGCGTGATGCTCTACGAGGTGCTGACCGGGGCCCTGCCCTACGTGCACGAGAACGTGCTGAGCCTCTTGTGGTCCAAGATCCACGGCGGTGCGCCGAGCCCGCGCGAGCTCAACCCGGCAGTGCCGGAGGACCTCGCGCAGCTGTGCGTGGAGCTCCTGGCCGTGGAGCCGGAGGCCCGTCCCGACGCCGCTGCGGTGATGGCGCGCCTCACGCAGGTGGAAGCGCCTCGCGCCTTCGCGGTGGAAGAAGCAGGCCGCCGCTTCGTCGGACGCGAGCCCGAGCTCGCCACGCTGCGTGAAGCGTTCGCCCGCTGCCGGGACGGGGGCGAGCCGGTCGTGGCGCTGGTGGAAGGCGAGAGCGGGATGGGCAAGACCGCGCTCATCGAGTGCCTCCTCGACGAGGTCGCGCATCGCGATGGCGCCTTCGTCCTGCGCGGTCGCTGCTACGAGCAGGACTTCGTGCCCTACAAGACGGTGGACGCCGTGGCCATTCGCGGCACGTCGCTTGTGGGCATGTACAAGGATTCCAAAACC
>CAZEAA010000075.1:5814-12747 GCA_964510015.1 uncultured Sandaracinaceae bacterium | reverse complement strand
ACGCCGTGGTCGACGAGCTGAGTGGCTACCTCGGCTCGCAGGCCGGGCCCCGGGCTGCTGCGTTGCTCCCGGCGCACGCGCGCGAGCTCGCGCGCCTCTTCCCCGTGTTCGGGCAAGCGCTCGACGCGGGCCGGAGCGCGCAGCTCGAGCCGCTGGTCGACGACCCCATCGTGGCCAAGCGCCGCGGCTTTGGCGCGCTGCGGGAGCTGCTCTTCCGCATCACGCGCGAGGGGCCGCTGGTGGCGTTCATCGACGACGTACAGTGGGGCGACGCCGAGAGCGCGGACGTGCTGGTGGACCTGATGCGGGCGCCCGGCGCGCCGCCCGTGTTCTGGGCCGTCGCCTTTCGTGGGGACGAGCGCGCGACCAGCCCGTTCCTGCGCGCGCTGCTCGCTCGGCTCGCGGCCGAGCCCGACGTGGCCCGGCAGCACCTGCCCCTCGCCGGCTTGCCGCCCGATGCGGCCGCTGCCCTCGTGGCCCAGCTGCTGCCGTCCGAAGAGGCCGGCTCGCAGCTCGCTGCGCGCATCGCCCACGAGGGGGCGGGCCACCCGCTCTTCATCGAGGAGCTGGCGCGCCACGCCGACGAGACGAGCGGCCCGTGGCTCACAGCCAGTGTCGGAAGCACGCCGGACAGCGAGGACCGCCAGCTGCTGCTCGCCGAGGTGCTGCGTCGGCGCGTCGCTGGCCTGACCCCCGAGGCCCGCGCGCTCCTCGAGCTGATCTCGGTGGCTGGCGTGCCGCTGCACCCGCGCGTGGCCGGGCGCGCGGCGGGCATGGACAGCGTCGACCACCTCAGCGTCGCGCGCCTGCGCGCGAGCAAGCTGCTGCGCACCCGCCAGGCGGGTGACGAAGAGCTGCTGGCCCCCTACCACGACCGCATCCGCGCGGCCGTGGTCGACGCCATCGAAGCCCCCCGCCTCGCCGCGCATCACGGCGCGCTGGCGGCGTCCCTCGAGGCCGCAGGGGCTCCGGCCCGCACCCTGGTCACGCACTACTCGGAGGCGGGCGACCACGCGCGCGCCGCCCAACACGCGCGGCGCGCGGGCGACGAGGCCGCGGCCGTGCTCGCGTTCCAGGAGGCGGCCGAGCTCTACGGGCGCGCCCTCGCGTGGGACCCGGACGCCAGCCTCGAGGTGACGCGGGCGACCACCAAGAAGCGCGCCGCGGCGCTCATCAACATCGGTCGCTGCAAGGAGGGCGCCACGCTCTACGCCAAGCTCGCGGAGAGCGCGAGCGACTCCGAGGAAGCTCTCGACCTCGAGCTGCGCGCGGCGCAGGGCTTCTTCACGTGTGCCGCCATGGCCGACGGTGAGCCCTTGCTGCACCGCGCCACGCGCCGGGTGGGCCTCTCGGTGCCACGCTCCAACACCATGATCAGCGCCAGCGTGTTCGCGCGACTCGGACGGATCTGGCTCCGCTCGGACTCGTTCCAGGAGCGCCCCGCCGAGTCCATCCCCGCGAACGTGGCGCGGCGCATCGAGGTGAGCTCGGCCCTCGGGCACAGCCTGACCATGCCGGACCTCATGCGCTCGCTCTACTTCTACCTGGACGCGTACGAGCTCGCGTTGAAGGTGGGTGACGCGCGCCGCGCGGTGGACGGCCTCGCGATGATGGGCATGTTCCTCTCGAACCTCGGCTGGAAGCAGGCCGATGGCGCGCTTGCTCGCGCGAACGCCCTCGCCGCGACCGACGGCACTCCCGAGGCCCTCGGCATCACGGCCTACGCGCGTGGCGTGGCCGCGTTCTTGAACGACGACTGGGCCACGGGGCTCGCCGAGCAGGAGGCCGCGGTGCGGCACCTCAGCCGCGGCCGCAACGTCTCCGCGCCGCGTCAGGGTGCGCAGGTGCTGGTGGCCACGAACCTGCGCTACCTGGAGCGCTTCGAAGACCTCCTGCGCTGCACCGATCAGATCATCGGCGAGGCCCGCGACGTGGGCAACCCCTTCGCGGAAGCCGCGGGCTACGTGGACGCCGGCTTCGCCCACCTCGGCCTCGGGCGCCCCGACAAGGCGCGAGAGCACCGCGAGCGCGCGCAGTCGCTCTCGTCGGACACGGACATGTACGTCGAGTTCGCGGGGCTCACGCTCAGCACGCGCACCGACCTCTACTGCGGGGACACGGCGTCGGCCCACACGCGCATGGAACAGCAGTGGCCGAGGCTCAAGCGCGCCGGGCTCTTGATGCTGCCGGTGGGCCGCGAGTTCTATGGCTGGCTCCGGGCGGCCGCCGCGGTGGGACGCGCTGCCGAAACCACGGGGCGCGAAGCCACGGCTGCCCGCAAGCTCGCTCGCAAGGTGCTGGACAAGAACCTGGGCGCGCGCCCGCGCACCGCCTTCGGCGCCGCGAACCGCCTCTCCGTGCTGGCCGCGTGCGCGCTCCAAGAAGGCAAGACCGTCGAGGCCGCCGCCATGCTGGACGAGGCCGCCACGGGCTACGCGAGCGCCGGCCTCGACCTGCGCGTCGCCGCCGTCCGCATGACCCGCGCGTCCCTGCTCGACGACGCGAGCGGGGCCGACGAGGCGCATGCCCTGCTGGCCACCCTGGACGTCGCCGACCCGAGCCTCTTCACGCGCAGCGTCCTGCCCGGCTTCCCGACGTTCTCACCGCGGGCCGCCGCGGTGGACGCCGCTTGAGGCGCCTCGCTGCCTCAGAAGCCGAGGTCGGCGAGCCACTCGTTCACGAACTTGCGCTCGGGGTCGAAGCGCACCTGCTGTGCGCGGAACTCGGCGAACTTCGGGTAGAGCGTCAGCGGGCTGAAGCGGTCTTCCCAGCGCTTGGCCCAGTGCGGGCGCGCGCCCGGGATGGACGACAGCGCGTTCCACGCCTCGAGGAAGAACTCGTCCTGGTCCGGCGTCTCCACGGCCGTGGTGACCTCGAAGAAGCAGCTGTCCCGCCCGTAGGCCGGTGAGAGATACGAGGTGCTCGCGCCGACGAAGCGCGCCACGTAGGCCATGTTCACCGGGTTCTTCCCGCGCGCGCGGAACCAGCGCACGATGCGGTCGGTCTCCGTCCACGCGGTGGAGGCGTGGGGCAGCGGGATCGAGAACGACATGGTGACGGCTCGCGGGTAGCCCTTCTGGAAGTGCATCTCGTCGGACGCGCGCTCCACGTCGTGGTCCTCTTGAGCGGACACCGAGTCGGCGACCGAGAGCATGAAGGGCGTGTACTGCGGGAGCTGCTTCGCGAGGAAAGGCATCACGAACTTGCCCGCGAGGTCCTCGAACGCCGCGTCGAGATCGACCGCGATGCGCTCCTGGCACGTGACCGGGTCGTAGGGCGCGCCGGTGCGGTTCGCGAGCCGCGCCCACAGCGTCTTCTCGAACGGGAAACCCATGAAGAACACGTACTCGTGGCTCGCGAGCAGGTCGCTCAGGTTCGCCATGGTGTCGTCCACGTCGAGCTTGCGCACGTACACGTCGAGCGCGAAGTCCTTGCGGATGCGCAGCGTCACCGACTTGATCACGCCGAGCAGCCCGAGCGACACACGGGCGGCGTGCAGCGCCACCGGGTCCGTCTCGTCGATGGTCTGGATCTGACCGAGCCCGTCGATGACCTCTAGCGCGAGCACGGAGTCCGAGAAGGGAGGCCAGAACGTGCCCGTGCCGTGACACCCCGCCGCGATCGCGCCGCCCACGGTGGGCTTCGGGAACAGCGTCGGACACTCGAGCGAGTAGCCGCGCTTCGCGAGGTAGGCGGTCAGTGTCTCGATGGTGATCCCGGGCTCGACCGTGACGCGGTTCGACGGCGCGGGCTCGAAGTTGATGACGCGGTCGAGGCGACTCACGTCGATGATGGTTCCCTTGGTGGGCACCAGGGGACTCCATGACGCCGAAGCCCCGGCGACCCGCAGAGGCCCGCGCTCGAGCGTGCGGCGAACCTCGCGCACGAGTTGGTCGGTGGTGCAGGGCTTCTTCACCGTCGTGAAGCAGCCCTGCGTCTTGGCCCAGTTCATCCAGTAGGTGGGGAGCATCAGATGTTCACGCTGTTGGTCACGAGGGAGGGGTGCAGGTAGGGATAGCCGCGGCGAGGCGGCGCCGTGCGCTCGCGCGCGTCGATGCTGGCGGAGAGGGCCGCGAGGGCGGCGGTGAGCGCGTCCACCGCAGGGCGGACCGCGTCGAGCGAGCCGATGGCGTACTGGCTGAAGTCGCCGAAGACGTCGTAGCGGAAGTGGCCGATCTCGACCTGGTAGAAGTTCTCGAGCGCCTCGGTGACCGGCGGCAGGGTCTGCCGGAAGCGGGTCTTCGTCCCCTCGGCGGCGTTGCGGATGGGAGGCGCCCACGCCGACTCGCACTGCGTGGGCGCGTACGTGTACAGGTCGATCATGGGGAAGTGCATGGCCGAGTGACCCGCTCCTGCGGTGTACACGCCGAGCGTCAGCGCCTCGATCAAGCTCGCGCGGTCGATGGTGGCGAACACGCCGGGCACGTTGGAGAACGACGGGGAGCGCAGCTCCGTCGCAAACGCCACCACCTCCGGGTCCGCGTTCACCGCAGCGTCGTCCGCGTAGTAGGTGTTCACGATCGCGCTCACGTAGTCGCGCGCGATGGTCTCCCAGCGGAGTGCGTCCTCGCGCCACGGGTAGCGCGACAGGCCCACGTCCATCTTCCGCGAGGCGAGGTCGCGGCTGGGCAGCAGGTCGAGCGCGTTGTCCCCCGCCACGGGCGAGCTCTCGAACAGCGCGCGGCTCTCGTCGAGCGTGCCCGAGTACATGCGGTCGTAGAGCTGCCCCGAGTTCGTGAAGTAGGAGTACGCCACCACGTTCGTGAAGATGGTGAAGCGCAGGTGCGGATCCATCAGCATCCGCAGCGGGTGCTGACACGGGAGGTTGCGCCGCGTGGCCATCGCGAAGGCCTCCATCATGAAGTGGCAGCGGTAGAGGTGACCGATGGCGAAGTGCCAGTTGTTGTCGGCCACCTCCACGTAGGTCTTCGCGATCTGCCACGCGTCGCCGTCGGTGGGCAGGAACATGGGGTTCGGCGTGACGCCGGGCTGGTCGGCGGTGATGGCGACCGGGACCAGGTCGTCGGGCGTGCTGCCGCTGGCCGGACGCTCGTAGAGCACCAGCACGGGCGCGGGCAGGTACTTGTCGCGGTAGCGGCTGTCGCGGTTGTTGGCCGGATGCTGCGGCCGGAGCGCCTGCTGAATCCGCACGTAGTCGGCGACGAAGATGCGGTTCGCGGCGATGGCCGCGGCCAGCGTCGTGGTCGCCCCGGTGGCCGCCTGGAACTCCGCGTCGGTGAGCGTGGGCATCTTCGCGGTGAGGTCGGCCAGGCTGGTGATGCGGGTGATCACCGTGGGGCACGCGCCACCCACGCGCCGGAACGCGAAGTAGCCGTCGTCCTTGTAGTCTCGCGACTCGGCGGGAGGCTGGTGGTAGAAGCCGGGGATCACGTCGAAGGGCTCGAGCGACCACGGGCTCCTGACTTGGTCGAGGAACTTCACGAGCGGCTTCTTCACCGCGCGGTTCACCGTGGACGCGAGCACGAGCGGCAGGTGTCGCAGCGCCCACGACGGGCTGTAGATCTCTTTGAAGATCGGGAAGCAGTTGGCCGCGGCGACGGGGCTCACGCCGTTGTCATCCCCCTGTCGATAGCGGTACCGCAGCCTCGCAATCCGCGACTCGAGCCTGCGTAGAAGGGGGAACGTGGCGTCCTTGGGCAACGTGGCCGTGGTCATCCTGCGGCTGGTCCTTCGCGCCGTTGCCATCGGCAACGGGATGGTAGGAGGGTTCGAGGCTCCCCTCGGTGGTGGCGAGAGTAGACACGTTCGGACCACGCGCGTCTATGCCGAGAATGGGCCAGCTTGAGGCATGCTCTCCGTGGAGGCGCACTCGCGTCCCCAACCGGAGATGCCTTCGTGACCGACACGCCCAAGCAACCCAAGAGTCCCCAGAAGTCCGGTGCGGCGAAGAAGGTCGCGCTCGTCGCGCTGTTCGCGCTGGTGGCCTACCTCGCGTTCTACCCCGTGCCCGTGGACCCCGTGGCGTGGAACCCACCGCCCGCGCCCGGCTTCGTGGGCGACTTTGCGCCCAGCGTGGACCTCTCGCAGCAAGAGCGCCTGCTGCCGAACGTCGTGGGCGCGGAGGCGCTGACGTTCGATCCCCAGGGTCGCCTCGTCACGGGCCTGCTCGATGGCTCCATCCTGCGCCTCGAAGCGAACGGCACAGCGACCACACTGGTGAACACGCAGGGTCGCCCGCTCGGCATGGTGCACGCGCCGGATGGAACGCTGTACGTGGCCGACGCACGACGCGGTCTGATCGCCGTGTCACCCACGCACGAGGTCCGCGAGCTGGTGCGCACCCACGAGGGTCGCGCCATGGCGTTCGTCGACGACGTGGATCGGCTGCCGGACGGGCGCCTAGTGTTCACCGATGCGTCGGACCGCTTCGGCCTCGACGAGTGGAAGATCGATCTCATCGAGCACCGCGCGCGGGGGCGCGTCTTCGCCTACGACCCGGCCACGGGCACCACCACTCTGCTCGCCGACCAGCTCTTCTTCGCCAACGGGATCGCCGCCGCGGCCGACGGGTCGTTTGCGCTGGTGTGCGAGACCGGCGCCTACCGCGTGCAGCGCATCGAGCTGACGGGGCCGCGCGCGGGGCAGCACGCCCCCATCATCGAGAACCTGCCGGGCTTCTGCGACAACATCCGGCGCAGCCAGGACGGCCAGAGCTTCTACGTGGCGCTCCCCTCGCCGCGCGACCCCATCCTGGACGGCACCGCGTCCATGCCGTGGCTGCGTCGCGTGATCCTGCGGCTGCCCGCCGCGGTGCAGCCCGCGCCGAAGGAGTACACCTCGTTCGTGCGCATCGACGCCGCAGGCCGCGTGCTGCAAGTGGGGCACGCCACGCACGATGGCTCGTTCGGTCCGGCCACCACCGCCATCGATCACGACGGGGCGCTGTACTTCGGGAGCCTGTCCGCCCGTGGC
>CAZEAA010000075.1:0-5714 GCA_964510015.1 uncultured Sandaracinaceae bacterium | reverse complement strand
TCCCATGTGGATCGTGAAGCTGGCGCTCCGGCGCCCTCATACCTTCATCGTCATGTCCCTCGCGATCCTCGTCGCGGGTGGCTACGTCGTTGCGCGCGCCCCCACGGACATCTTCCCCACCGTGGACCTGCCCGTGCTGAGCGTGGTGTGGGTCTATGGCGGCCTGCCCACCAACGAGTTCCAGCAGCAGATCACGCGGCCCGCCGAGTTCGCGCTCGCGGGGAACGTCGGCGACATCCGCAGCATGGAGAGCCAGACGCTCGACGGCGCGTCGATCATCAAGGTGTACTTCCAGGAGGGCGCGGACGTTCCGTCCGCCACGGCGCAGGTCACGGCCGCCATGCAGGCCATCACGCGCATCATGCCGCCCGGCACCCAGCCCCCCATCATCGTCCGCTACAACGCGTCGAGCGTGGCCATCATGGAGGTCGGGTTCTCGAGCGAGGTGCTCTCGGAGGCCGAGGTCTTCGACTTCGTGAACCGCACCGCCCGCCAGCAACTCAGCACCGTGCGTGGCGCGCGCTTCCCGCTCCCGGCGGGTGGCGCTCCGCGGCAGATCGTGGTGGACATCGACCCGGACGCGCTGCGGGCACGCGGCCTCTCGCCGGCCGATGTCACGCAGGCCATCGTCGCGCAGAACCTGACCCTGCCCACCGGCAACGTTCGCATGGGGGAGCAGGAGCTGCGCGTCAGCCTGAACAGCAGCCCGCCGGACATCGCGTCGCTCAACGACATGCCGGTGCAGCGCGTGGACGGTCGCACGGTCTTCGTGCGGGACGTGGCGTTCGTGCACGACGGCAACGCCATCCAGACCAACGTGGCGCGGCGCGACGGGACCCGCGCCATCATCTTGTCGGTCCTCAAGAGCGGCGGAGACGCGTCCACCACGCAGATCACGGCCGACATTCGCGAGCTGCTCCCGCGGCTGCAAGCCTCCGCGCCGCCCGGGCTCGAGATCGAGGTGCTCTCGGATCAGTCCGTGTTCGTGTCCCGCGCGGTGAGCGGCCTGGTCATCGAGGCGTGCATCGCCGCGGGCCTCACGGCGTTGCTCATCCTGCTGTTCCTAGGGAGCGTACGCAGCACCCTCATCGTCATCACGTCCATCCCGCTGTCCATCCTGGCCACCGCGGTCGTGATGCGGGCGATGGGCGGCACGGTGAACGTCATGACCCTCGGCGGCATGGCGCTGGCCGTGGGCATCCTGGTCGACGACGCCACGGTCGAGATCGAGAACGTGCACCGACACCTCGGCATGGGGAAGACGCTGACCCGCGCCATCCTGGACGGTGCGAACGAGATCGCCCTGCCCGCCTTGGTGACGTCGCTCTCCATCGGCATCGTGTTCATCTCGCTGGTCGTGCTCGAGGGACCCACGCGCTACCTGTTCCTGCCGATGGGGCTCGCGGTGGGCATCTCCGTGATGTTCTCCTACTTCCTGTCGCGCACGGTGGTGCCCACCATGATGCGCTCGCTCTTGCGGGACCACACGCACTCGCACGTGCCCAGCTCCTCCTGGTTCGGGCGTGGCATCGCCGCGTTCGAGCGTGGCTTCACGCGCCTGCGCAGCGGCTACGAGACCCTGCTGAACGACTCCCTCCACGCGCGTGTCCTCGTGCTGCTGGCGTTCACGCTGGCGCTGGGCGCCGGCGCGTTCGGGCTCACGCAGCTGGGCCGCGACTTCTTCCCGGTGATCGACGCGGGGCGCATCCGCATGCACCTGACGGCGGCGCCCGGGACGCGCATCGAGGAGACCGAGCGGCTGGTCGCGCGCGCGGGTGACGTGATCCGCCGGGTGATCCCGGAGCACGACCGCACCCGCATCTTGGACCTCGTGGGGATCCCGGGGGCGTACACGATGGCCGTGACCGACACCACGAGCATGACCACCGCGGACGCGGAGATCATGGTGAACCTGAGCCCCGACCGCACGGGCTCCACCCTCGACTACCAGCGCGCGCTGCGCACGGCGATGAACGAGGAGCTGCCCGAGGTGCGCATCCACTTCGACGCCGCCGACATGATGACGCAGATCGCCAACTTCGGGATCTCGGCCGCGGTGGACGTGCAGATCACCAGCATGGATCGCGCGCGCTCGCTCACCGTGGCACGCGCGCTGCGCGAGGAGCTCTCGCACGTCCCCGGCCTGGTGGACGTGCGGCTCCAGCAAGTGGTGGACGCCCCGCGCCTGCACATCGAGGTGGACCGCGCGCGGCTGGCCGAGGCCGGGCTCACGCAGCGCGACCTCGCCTCGAGCGTGCTGCTCGCCATCGGCTCGAGCGGGACGGTGTCGCCCAACTTCTGGACGGATCCCAACACCAACAACGCCTTCCCGGTGATCGTGCGCCTGCCCACCTATCGCATGACCTCCCCGGAGGACCTCGAGAGCATCAGCGTCGAGGGTGGCCAGGGCGTGAGGCAGCTGTCGGACCTCGCCACGCTCACGCGCCGGGTGGCGCCTACGGTGGGGTCACAGGTCGACGTGCAGCCGGCCTACAACGTGCGCGCCGGCGTGGACCGCAGTGACCTGGGCGCCGTGACCGACCACATCGAGCGGATCCTCGACCGGCACCGCGCGGACCTGCCCCCCAACGTGCAGATCGCGCTGCGCGGACAGCCGGAGAGCATGTCCAACGCGTTCCGCGATCTCGGCTGGGGTCTGCTGGTGGCGGCACTCACCGTGTATGCGCTGATGGTGCTGAACTTCCGCTCGTGGCTCGACCCGGCCATCGTGCTCGTCGCCATCGTGGGCGCCAGCAGCGGCATCGTGCTCGCGCTCACCGTGACGGGCACCACGCTGAGCGTTCCGTCGCTCATGGGCGCGATCATGAGCGTGGGCATCGCCACGTCGAACGCCACGCTGCTGGTGACCTTCGCGAACGAGCAGCGCATGGCCGGCATGTCGGCCGTGGACGCCGCGCGCTCGGCGGGCGTGACGCGGCTGCGGCCCATCCTGATGACCAGCTTGGCGATGCTGCTCGGCATGCTGCCCATGTCGCTCGGGCTCGGCGACGGCGGCGAGATGAACGCGGCGCTCGCGCGCTCGGTGATCGGTGGGCTCCTCGGGTCCACGCTGACCACGCTCTTCGTGGTGCCGGTGGTGTACACGTTCGTTCGTTCGCGCGAGCCCGATCGGTCGGTGGACCCCGACCTCGATGACACCCCGCCGCTTGGCGCGAGGGAGGCCTGAATGGCAAGCGATGACATGACCCCTGCCGAGACCGAGGCCTCGCCACCGTCTGCAGCGCGCCCCTCCGTGGCGCGCGTGCTGCTGGCCATCGCGATCCTCGCCGTCATCGTGGTGGGGCTGACGTTCTTCCGCGACGTGGACCCGGTCGCGGCCACCGAGACGGTGGCGGACGCCGATGCCCCACGCCGCGTGCTGGTGACGCGCGCGCGCCGGGCCCCCGCCGAGGTCGAGCTGCGGCTGCCCGGCTCCACGCGCGCGGTCGAAGAGTCGCTCGTGCTCGCGCGGGCCAGCGGCTACGTGTCGCGCCTCACCGTGGACCTCGGCGACTCGGTGACCGCCGGCCAGGTGCTCGCCGAGCTGCGCGCGCCCGAGACCATGGACGAGCTGCGCGCGGCGGAAGCGCGCGTGACCGACGCCACCGAGAACCTCAACTGGGCGCGGCAGTCGTCGGAGCGCATCGCCACGCTGGGGAGCCGCGGGGTGTCCACGGCGCAAGAGCTGGACAACGCCCAGCTGGTGGTCTCCAGCGCGCAGGCCGCGCTGCGTGCGTCCACCGCCGACGCGGCCCGGCTGCGCTCGATGCGGCGCTATCAGACGGTCGTGGCCCCGTTCAGCGGGGTCGTCACCGAGCGGTTCGTGGACGTGGGAGCCATGGTCTCGGCCAGCTCGGGGAGCCCGCTGTTCCGCGTCTCGTCGCTCGACCGCATCGAGGTGGTGTTCGAGGTTCCCCAGACCTACGCCGCCCTGGTGCGCGTGGGTCAGACCATCGCGGTGGAGCGTCCCGACGCACCCGGCCAGGTGGTGACGAGCACGGTCACGCGGCTCGCGGGTGACCTGACCACCACCACGCGCACCATGCGGGTGGAGTCGAACCTCCCGAGCACGGAGGGGCTGCTCGGCGGCATGTTCGTCAACGTGCGCCTCCACGTGGAGCGGCCCGCGCCGCCCGTCGTGGTGCCAGCTCGGGCACTCGCCGTCACCGGCGCCGGCATGCAGGTGTGGGTGGTGGAAGACAACGTGGCGCACGCGCGCGCGGTGACCATCGCGCGCGACCTCGGCCGCGACATCGAGCTCGCCACCGGGCTCGAGGGCACGGAGATGGTGATCCTCTCGCCGCCCGACGGGCTCGCCGAGAACGACGCGGTGGAGACCGTGGAGCGCACGCCGCCCACGGCTCCTCCCGGTGCGCCTTCACCGGCCGGAGCACCCGCCTCTCCCGCTGCGCCTGCTGCGCCGGCCCCACAGGCCCAACCGGCTCCCGCTGCCCCCTCCCCCTCGCGCTGAGCGTCTGCCTCAGGGCATCGCTGCGGCGGCCTCACACGACCAGCGGCGCACGCTGAGCTCGCTGCCCACCAGCTCCGCAACGAGGAACTCATCGCCGGTCCACACCACGTGCGACCCCGCGGGCGCCAGCCCTTCGTGCAAGAAGCCCTCGAGGCGATCCCGCGGTGCGGGCAGCGGAATGCTCACGCTTCCCACACGCAGCGCCGGACCGGTGGAGGTGCACACGGGTGAGAGCACCGGCCCAGCGGGCCGCACACTGACCCCCGGCGCACCCAGGCTGACGGCCACGCGTCCGTCGGGGCAATCGGCTGCGAACAGCGCGGCCTCGCCCTCGCCCCCCAGCGGGTCGGGGACGGTCAGCGCCCCGAGAGGACGACAGCCGGCGAGCGCTGGCTCCGCCTGCGCGTACTGAGGCTCGGGCTGGAGCAAGTAGAGCGTGGTCCGCGGGTCGCCGCTCTCGAGCACGCACAAGCCGTAGTACATGCGCCCGCTGGCCTCGACGAAGCCGGGCAGCGCCCACGGGCACACCTCGGTGGCGGCGAGCGAAGCGCTTCCCCGGCGCTCGCTCGGGTCGTCGCCGAGGCCGCTGTGTCGGAAGGTGGCGCAGCGTGCGCTCGACTCGCACGTCATGGGAGTGGCGCGATGCAGCAGCCGAAAGTCCCCCGTTGGCGTCACCCGCAGCGCGAGGTCCTGCGCGCCGATCTGCGCCGACGCTTCCGCCTCGGTGGTGGGCCAGCTCTCGAGCTCGGTGGGCGGGCCGAAGACCGTGGGCCGGCCGGCCCCCAGAGCCCGCTCCACCCGAGCGCTCCCGCCCTCGGTGCGCAGCCACGCGACGGCGACGCGTCCCGCAGCCGCACCCGCGACCAGCGCTCGCACCCGACCATCGGACGAGGCCACACGCTGAGCGTCACCCACTCGCGCTCCCGAGCGGTCGAGCCGGGCGGCGAGCACCTCACCCTGCGTGGCGTAGACCAGCAGCGCGCCTTCGCGATCGACCCGCAAGTCCAGCGCCGTGACGCCCGAGAGCCGGAGCGCCTCGGCGCCCGCCACGAGACTGGCCGCCTCAGGCGCCGTGCTGGCTGCCGTGGACTCCGGCGCAGCGCTCGGTGCTTCGTCGCCGCAGCCCAGCAGCACCGAGGTGGCGAGCGCGCACGCGAGCGGGACGCCGCGCTGCGTGAGGCGACAGACGAGAGCGTGACCTGATATATGACGGCTCATGACTCAGCTCGACGCCGCCGACGAT
>CAZEAA010000074.1:0-19494 GCA_964510015.1 uncultured Sandaracinaceae bacterium | reverse complement strand
CGTCCGCCATTGCTTTCCAATGCCAGGCGCACCACCGCGAGGTGGTTGCGGGCGTGCCCTACGACGTGCACGTCATCCGGCACTTCGCGGCCTTCCCGCTCGAGGCGGGTGACCTGGTGCTGGGGGCTCCGCGCATGACCATCCACACCGGGGGCGGCTTCATGTTCGGGTCTCGTCCCGAAGCCCTCGTGCGCGATGGTGTGCCGGTCACCGTGCACGTGCGTCCGCTGCCGCCGCCGGCCACGCGCGGCGCCGTGGTGGGGCGCTACCAGCTGCGCGCGCAGCTCGACCGCGACACGGTTCGCACCGGGGACGCGGTGACGCTGACGGCCATCGTCGAGGGCGAGGGCAACTTGCGTGACGTGGAACTCGCGCTCGCCGCCATTCCGGGGCTGCGCGCTCACCCGCCGCGTCGCGAGGACGACATCCGCGCCCTCGGTGTGCGCGTGGGCGGCACCACGCGCGTCGAGTGGCTGTTGGTGGCCGAGCAGCCCGGCACCTTCACGCTCCCCCCGCTCACGCTGTCGGTCTTCGACCCGTACACCGATCGCTACGAGACCCTCGCTTCGCAGCCGCTCACGCTGCGGGTGGAGGGCGCGCCCCTCGCGCCCACTGCGGTCGACGCCGGCGTGGCCTCGGCAGGCAGCGACGCGCCCACGGTCTCCACGGCAGCTCCGATCGGTGAGATCCGCACGCGCAGTGAGCTGCTCCGTGCGCAGGCGCCGCTCAGCAGCTCGCCGGTCTACTGGGCCGCGCTGTTCGGGGTGCCCTCGCTGCTGCTCGTGGCGTGGGGTGTGCTCGCGCAGCGCGCGCGGCGCAGGCAGCGTGACCAGAGCGCCGACCGGCTCGCCGCCGGGCTCGTGCGCGAACGCCTCGATGCAGCGAAGCGCGCGGTGAAGAGCGCCGACGTGGCCGCCTTCTACACGTCCGTGGCCGCCGCCCTGCGCGCTGCTCTCGAGGGCCGCCTGGGGGAGCCCGTGGGGAGCCTCACGCACGCGCAGCTGGGCGAGCGCCTGGTGCGCGCCGGCATGGGGGCCGACCTTCGCAAGCGCTTGGTGGAGGAGCTCGAAGGCTGCGACTTCGCGCGCTTCAGCGCCGAGGCCGGCAGCGACACCGAGATGGAGCGCTGCCTGCAGCGGGTGCGCGCGATGGTGCAGCGCATCGAGCGCTTCAGCCCGGGCGGCGCCGACGCCGATGAGGAGGGCGCATGAACCACGCTCTCTCGGCCTTGAATTCGAGGCTGCGAACCGTGCTCATGCTCGGTCTTCTCGCGTTGGGGATGCTGGGTGGTCACCGCACCGCCCAGGCGCAAGCGCCCGCGTCCGGCATGAACGCCCAGCCGGCCGCGGACGCGCCCGCTGCGGAGGCCGCGCCCGGCGCACCGGTCACCGCGATGCCTGGCACGGTGGAGGCCCTCTTCCGGCGCGGCAACGAACTGGCCTTCGCCGAGAACTACGGCGCCGCGCTCGAAGTGTACGGCGCGCTCTTGGACGTGGGCATCGTCGACCCCGACGTGGAGCAGAACATCGCCGTGTGCCACGCGCGGCTCGGTGACCTGCCGCAGGCCATCTTCCACTTCGAGCGCGCGCTCTCGCTGCGACCGGGCGACGAGGCCACGGAGATCGCGCTGGCGGCCGCCGAGGATGCGCTCGCTCGTTCGCGCGCGGACGAAGAGGGCGAGGCCGAACTGGCCACCGACACGCACTTTGCGCGCGCCATGGTGCGCGACGTCAGCGAGCGCGGCCTGGCCATCGCGCTCTTGGTGAGCGTGCTGCTGCTGTGCGCCATCGTGGTCGCGCGCCGCCGCAGCCGCCACGAGACCCCGCGCCTCGCGCTCGCGCTGGCTGGCTTCGTGCTCCTGCTCGCCGCGGGGGTCAGCGGCGTGGGGCTCGTGACCAAGCAAGGCTGGCTGCGGCGCGGCACCCCGGCGGTCATCTTGACCGATCCGGTCCAGCTCCATCAGTCGCCCGACGCGCGCAGCCCGGTGCTGGCCACGCCCGCCCGTGGAGGGGAGCGCGGCACGGTGCTCGACGAATACGAAGGCTTCGTGCGGGTGCGTGTCGGCGCACGGCAGGGGTGGGCGCGCGCGGACTTCGTGGGGCAGCTGCCGTGACCCACGCCGGGCCGTCATGACGGATCCGCGCTTCACGGCGGGCTCGCCGCTGCCACCCTTGGAGCGCCGCAACGTGGGGCACGCGCTCTTCGTCGACGAGCAGCGCGTGGTGTTCGTGGTGGCGCCCACGTATGCCTTCTCGCTCACGGCGATGATCGCGGGAGGCGTCGGCTTCATCGTGGTGGTGAACGCCTTGCTCATGGCGCTCACGGGCATGCCGGTGGTGGGCGCGGTGATGGCCGCGGTGTCGGTGCTGCCCGTCGCTCTCGCGGTGGTCAGCTTCCGCGCGTACCGCCGCCGCGCCGCGGCCGGTGCCGACTGGCCGGTGCGCTACACCTTCGACCGCCAGAGCGGCACGTTGTACGACGGCGCCGCCAACGTGGTGGGCCGGCCGGGTGAGGTTACCGTGCGGCGCGCCGTGCTGATCGGCTCGCGCTCCGTTGCTGCGGAGCTGGTGACGCCGACCCTCCGCGTGGTGGTCTACCGTGTCTACACGGGGGGCTTCTCGCGTGGGCCGGAGGTGGACATCGTGCTGGCGCGCCTCGCCGAGCTCGGCCTCCCGACCACGCGTTGAGTCGTTTTCGGCCACTTCTTACGAGCGCTCGACAGAACCGTTTCGCTGAAACATGTTCTCGGGGTGGATTTTTCTGTGTGCTCTGCGCTACTCTTGGATGTGCAAGAATCACACACTTAACTTCGCCACCACGCTCCCATCTCCAAGGAGGTCCCCCATGAAGAAGATCCTGTTGGTCGAAGACGACGCCGTCAGCTCGATGGTGCTCGGTGACTTCCTCGAGGCGCACGGTTACGACGTGTCCTTCGCGAAGAACGGTGTGGACGCCATCACCGAGTTCGAGCGCGTGTCGCCGGACGCCATGCTGGTGGACGTGATGCTGCCCAAGCGCAGCGGCTTCGAGGTTTGCTTCGAAGTGAAGCGCACCGAGAAGGGCCGCAACATGCCCGTCATGCTGATGAGCGCCGTGTATCGCGACGCGGACCACGCCAACAAGTACGCCGAAGACCTGCGCGCCCAGGCCTACCTCGTGAAGCCCTTCGACATGAAGGCGATGCTCTCGGAGCTCGAGTCGCTGCTCGCTCCCGCCGCGTGAGTGCCATGCGGTACCCGGCGTTCCTCGAAGAGGTCGGGCTCCCGGAGAACCGCTACAAGCTGTGGTTCAGCGTTCGCTCGGGCCTCGGCATCGTGCTCACGTTCTCGGCGTTCGCGGCCTTCTTCATGGCCAACGACCTCGTGCCGTTCACGCCCCTCGTCTGGGTGCCCATCCTGCTCAAGGTGATCACCAACTCCCTCGCTTGGTGGTCTCTGAAGGCGGACCGGCTGGTGATCGAGGCCGCCAGCGTGAACGTCACGGTGGACACGGTGGCGCTCACCTTCGCCATCTATCTCTCGGGGGGGCTCGATAGTCCGCTCTTCGCCATCTACGCCATCGAGCTGACGGTCGTCGCGCTGCTCTCGAACGTGGGCGTGACCGTGGTGATCATGGGCCTCGCGATGGCGCTGCACGCCACGATGGCGTGCCTGATCTACACCGGGGTCTTGCCGGCCATGCCGCCACCCGCCCTCGGCCCCGAGGACCTCGCGCCGCTGCAGCTGGTGGCCGTGCTCGTCGCCTTCGCCATCGTGCTGGGCCTGCCGACGCTGTTCATTGCGTTCATCCTCGCCGACCTCATGCGCAAGTCGCGTGCGCTCGAGCAGCGCACCAAGGACCTCGAGAGCGCCAGCCAGTCGAAGGCGCGCTTCATCGCCAACATCACGCACGAGCTGCGTACGCCCATCCACGGCATCTCCGGTTTGGCCGACCTGCTCGAGGTCGGCATCTACGGGCCCGCCACCGACCGTCAGCGCAAGGCACACACCGAGGTGAAGCGCAGCGCGCGCTCGCTCTTGGCGCTCGTGGACGGCTTGCTCTCGCTGGCGAAGAGCGAAGACGGGCGCATCACCCCGAAGCTCGAGCCCGTGGACATCCGTCAGCACATCGAGGAGACCGTCGAGCACGTGCGCAGCGTGGTGGGCACCAGCTCTCTGCCCATCGAGGTGGACGTCGCAGCGGGCATCGGCGCGATCGTCACCGACGGCGCGATGCTGGGCCACGTGATCATGAACCTCGTGGCCAACGCGGTGAAGTTCACCCCGGATGGTGGCCGCGTGCTGGTGCGCGCCCGGCGCGACGTGCGCGGTGATGCCGTGCTCATCGAGGTGGAAGACACGGGCGTGGGCATCGCCGATGCCGACCGCGAGCGCATCTTCGAGCCCTTCCAGCAGGTGCACGACGGCTCCTTCGTGCGCGAGCACGGCGGCGTGGGCCTGGGCCTCGCGCTGGTCCGACAGCTGGTCAACGCCGTGGGCGGCACCATCGAGGTGGCCAGCCAGGTGGGCAAGGGCTCGGTGTTCCGGGTGCGGGTGCCGAGTGTGCGGGAAGCGGCGGCGTTCTCGGCGTGATGTAGGCGTGGAAGGCGAGCCTCGCCCAGGTCAAGAAGGAACCATCAGCGAGAGCGCTAGGGCATCCACGGCCTCCATGTCCACGGTCTCGGGCAGCGCCGTCGTCCGCGCCGCGCGTTCCATCTCGAAGGTTTGCCGTGCGGTTTCGGCCAGCAGCTCGTCGAACGAGAGCGCACCGTCTCGGATGGCCAGCAGCGAGTCGGCGTCCTCGCGACGGACGCGCAGGTCGCCGTGGGCGAGCGCCTCGACACCCATCCGCATCAACCGCACCAAGTGCATGGCGTGCTTGGTGTCGTAGCCGTGGGCTCGCTCGAGCGCCGCGCGGCTTGGGTTTCGGCGCTCGGACCACGTCACGTACGACGCCCAGCGACGCTGTGCGGCCCGAAAACGCTGTCCCGCGTCACGCGCGGCCGTGGGGTCTTCCGGGAAACCGAACTCGCTCCGCTGTGGAGGTCCCGAGGGAGGGTCGCGCAGCCACGCTCGGTGTCCCTCGATGCGCTTCAATTGTGCTTGCGCATAGCCCATGAACGTCTGCTGCACGGCGCGCGTGAGGAAACGGTGACGCTCGGCGTGCAGGGTGCGCCACGCGGGCGTGCACACCAGCCAGTCCGACTCCTCCGAGAACAGCAGCTCGAGCGCGCTCGGGTTGGCGGCTGCGCACAGCGAGAGGAACTTGGCCACGTCGTACACCACGCACTCGAGCTTCACGTCGAGCCCGTGCGAGGTGCTCTCCCGTGCTCGCAGCTTCGGCAGGATCTGCGCTTCGAGGGAGGGGTCGAGCGGCCCCTCGTGCTGCTCGAAGCGAGAGAACAGCGAGAGCCGCACGTCCATGGGTGCCACGCACACGCCGCGCAGATCCACGTCGGAGCCCTCGCGGGCAGTCCCGTGAGCCTGGCTCCCGGCCAGTGTCAGGAAGATGGTGTGCTGCCCCACGTCGCGCATCAGACGGCCGCTCGTAGCCGCAGCTCCACCACGAAGGCGTCGAGAGCTGCTGCCGTCGTGGGCTCCTCTGGCAGCTGGCTGGCCTCCTGCGCCCTCTGGAGTTCCTCGTCGAGGCCCGCGAGGCGCTTCACGTGGTCGGCCAGCTCGTGCTCGCCGAGCAGCATGTACTCGGCGCCGGCTCGCTTCCGCGCCATCAGCTCCTCCACGACGGGGTCGCGGAAGCGTTCGTTCAGCACGGGCAGGTTGGCCACCACCTCACCCGTCTGCATCAAGTGGATACCCGTCAGCAGCACCCGGTAGGCGTACAGCAGGTGCTTCACGGTGGGCTCGGGCTCCGCCAGCCGCTTGCGCCTCCCGTTCGCGAACCCGAGGTAGTGCCGCGCGGTCGGCCGCGTGACGCAGCCCTTGCCCAGCTCGCGCAGCACCTCGAGCGCTGGAGTCGCGATCACCACCAGCGGCGAGTAGAGCTGTTCGAGCACGTAGCCGTTGTGATTGGTCATGAGCCGCGCGAACTTGCGGACGTCGTGGGCTACCCAGTCCAGATCGATGGTGCTCTGGTCGACGATGGTGAGCGTCTCCGATGGGGGGTGGAGTCCGAGCAGCGCTGCCGCTGGCAGCAGGAACGCCCCGCGCAGGTCCACGTCGCTGTCGGGCGAGGCGAAGCCGTAGAGGTGGGCGCCACTGATCGTCGCGAAGACGGGCGTGGGACCCTGCTGCGCCACCCCCTGCAGGTGACCGAGGTCAAGGGTCGCGAACACCTCGTCGATTTGCTCCGCGTTCATGGCCGCATCCTAGCTCACCAAACGGCGAACGCGCGTTAGGCGCGCCCGTTGCATACGTGGTTGACTTCGACGTATCGAACACCGAACATCGCGGCCGAGGAACGCCGTGACAAAAGCCCCCGCAATCAAGATCCTGGTAGCCGACGACGACCCGGAGCTGCTGAACCTCATCTCTTCCCATGCGAGGAGCATCGAGGGCGCCGACGTGATCGAGGCCTCCGACGGCGAGGAGGCCCTGCGCCTGGCTCGGAGCGAGCAGCCCGCGTTGGTGTTGCTGGACGTCATGATGCCGGGCATGAGCGGCTGGGAAGTCTGCCGCGCCATCCGCGAGGAAGAGGCCCTGCGCAGCGCGAAGGTCATCATGCTCACGGGCATCGGCGAGCGCCTCAACGAGATGACCAGCCCGCTCTACGGCGCGGACGCCTACCTGGACAAGCCCTTCGATCTCGACGACCTCAGCGACCGCATCGAGGAACTCGTGGGTTGCCGTCCCCAGGGCTGAGCATGCCGGCCCCGGCGGACCGCGACGCGGCGTTGATGTCGTCCGGCGCGCATGCTAGCTCGGCTGCGATGTTTTCCGCATTCGGCCGCGCGCGCCCCCTCGATGGCGCGTCCTCCACTCGGGCCGCGGCTCGGGTTCGGCGCACCCGCGCGCTCGCTGGTCTGGTGCTGTTCGTGGCGCTCGGGATCGGCGGCTGCGGGGAAGGGTGCTCGGACGGCGAGGAAGCGCCGGCCACCAGCACCACGGCCACCACGGCCACCGAAGCGGACCCCAACGCCAACGGGCTGACCAACGGCCTCACGCCGGAGCAGGCCGCGCTGGTCCTCGCCCGCGTGGGCACGCGTGAGATCACGGCCGGCGAGCTGGCCGCGCGCTTGGCCGCCGAAGGGCGCTACACGCAGGCCCGCTTCGCCAGCCCCGAGCGCCGCCGCGAGTACCTGGACAAGATGATCGAGCTGGCGCTGCTGGCCGCCGAGGCCGAGCGCCTCGGGTACCAGAACGACCCGCTGGTGGTGCAGGCGCGCGAGCAGGCCATGCGCGAAGAGATGCTGCGCGAGCTGGTGGACGCCCGCGTGCAGCGCGACGCCGTCACCGACGAGGCCATCGCGGCGTACTACCAAGAGCACCTCGCGGAGTACAACCAGCCGGCGCAGGTGCGGGCGCTCCACATCGTGGTCCGCACGCGCGCCGAGGCGCAGCGTTACCTCCAGCAGGTGCGCGACCAGGCGGACATCGCCGCGTTCCGTGAGCTGGCGTCGGCCCACAACATCGACGACACGCGGGCGCGCGGTGGCGACCTCTTGTTCTTCGGGCTCGAGGGCGAGGGTCCTCCCCAGCCGGTGCGCGAGGCGGCGTTCGCGCTGGCCCGCATCGGCGACGTCCACCCGGAGGTCATCCAGACGGAGCAGGGCTTCCACGTGGTGCGGCTCACCGGCCGCCGCGCGGCGCTCGTGCGCAGCCTCGAAGACGTGGAGGGGCCCATCCGCAACGCCATCTGGGCTCGGCAGCGCGAGGAGGCCCGGCAGCGCTTGCTGGACGAGCTGCGCGGCGACGCCCAGATCGAAGAGCACCTGGACGTGCTCGACAGCATTCAGTTCAACCCGCCCAGCGAGGCGGGAGAAGCCGCGCCCGCCGAGCCGCCGGCTCAGCCCGACACGGAGGCCCCATGAACCACGCCATCAAGCGAACGAAGCGGGCCCCTGGTAGCTGGCTCGTCATCACCCTGCTGATGGGGGCGCTCGCGGTGGGGCTCTCGGCCCGCCCCGCCACGGCCGACGTCGTCGAGCAGGTGGCCGCCGTGGTCAACGACGAGGCCATCTGGCTGAGTGAGGTGCGCCGCCGCGCGGCTCCCTTCGTGCCGCAGATCATGGCCGCCGACAGCCAGGCCGAGCGCGTGGCCCTCCGCGAGCGGCTCTACACCGAGATCCTGGACCGTCTCATCGACGAAGAGCTCATCCGCCAGGCCGCCACCCGCATGAGCCTGCGCGTCTCGAGCGAAGACGTGGAGCGCGCCATCGCCAACGTGCGTCGTCAGAACAACCTGGGGGAGCCCGAGTTCTGGGAGGCGGTGCGCGAGCAGGGCTTCACCCCCGCACAGTACCGCGACGACCTGCGCCGCCAGCTGCTGCGCCTGAAGGTGCTGAACCAGCGTGCGCGCGGCCGCGTGAACATCACCGAAGAAGACGTGCGGGCGCGCTACGACGAAGAGGTGCGCCGCACCAACCGCGCCCTGCGCTTCCGGGCGTCGCACGTGTTCGTGGAGCTGCCCGCGGGCAGCAACGCCGCAGAGCTGGCGGCCGTGCGTGGCCGGGCCGAGGCGCTGCAGGCCCGCCTGAACGCCAGCAACTTCCAGGCGGCCATCGCCGAGGTGGGTGGCGGCGACCTGGGCTGGCTGCGTCAGGGCGACCTGCCCGCCGAGCTGGAAGAGCAGCTCCTCACGATGGAGGAGGGCGAGGTCAGCACCGTGGTGCGGGGCCCCGGCGGCTTCCACGTGTTCCTGCTGCACGAGCGGGAGCAGACTCAGGGCGACATCCCGGCCTACGACGACGTGCGCGAGCAGATCTTCCGCCAGATGTTGGACGTGGCCATGGCGCGCCAGGAGGAGCTCTTCCTCACGGAGCTTCGTCGGGGCGCCATGATCGAGCGCCGCATCTGATGGAAGCACCCGACCGCCAGCGGGTCGGGGTCGCGCTCTTCCTCAGCGTGGCGCTCGCGGTTGCCGCCGGGGTCTTGGACTTCGGCGCTCCGGCCTTCGAGCACCAGGCCGGCATCACGCTTCACGGCTTCGAAGAGGCCATCGAGTCCGAGGAGGGCCCCGCGCGCGCCGTCTCCCACAGCGACGAGTTCGAGGTAGAGGGCCCGTGCGCGATCGAGGTGGAGCTGACCCGCGAGCGCAACGTGGGCTGGTCCGGCGTGCTGGTGGGTCTCGTGCCACAACACGGTAGCGAGAACGAAAACGACAGCGACGCCGACGTCCGCGACGTGGCCTTGGAGCTGCTGGACGGAGAGCAGGTGGCCCGCGCCCACTTCAGCGCCGTCGCGCCGGCCGTCTACCGCCTGCGCCTCGAGGGCGCCGTGGACGGCCCCTCCGCCGCCGAGCACGTGCAGGTACGCATCACGGGTGGACGCCGCACGCCCTGGCCACTCCTGCTGGCGGGCTTGCTCGTGTGGACGCCCGCGCTGGTGGGCTTCGTCCGCGGTCGGCGCGCAGTTCCACGCGGCGCGGATTCGTGATAGCAAGGGCCCACCTCGAGAGGAATGGAACATGACCGGTAACCTCGACTCGTTCTTGAACGCGATCATCGCCTCGGTGGTGTTCAGCATCATCGGCATGGTGTTCTTCGGGATCGCCTTCTTCATCATCAACAAGGTGGCGCCGTTCTCCATCCGCAAGGAGATCGAAGAGGACCAGAACACGGCGCTTGGCATCGTGATCGGCTCGGTCATCATCGGCGTCGCGATGATCGTCTCTGCTGCGCTTCATGGCTGAGGCAGGCGAAGGCCGACCCGCCGCACCGTCGCCCCTGCACACCCCGCTGCTCTTCGTGACGGTCATGATCGTCGCGACGTCGGGGCTCGTCTACGAGCTGCTGGCCGGTGCGTACTCGAGCTACGTGCTCGGCGACTCGGTTCGTCAGTTCAGCACCACCATCGGCGTCTACCTCTTCGCGATGGGCATCGGGTCGTTCCTGTCCCGCTACATCAAGGGGCAGGTGGCGCAGCGCTTCGTGGAGGTGGAGCTGTCGGCCGCGCTCGTGGGCGGCGCGTCCGTGCCGCTCTTGCAGTTGGGGGCGGCCTACACCGACGCCTTCCCGGTCTTGCTCTACGGGATGATCCTGGCCATCGGAACGCTGGTGGGCCTCGAGATCCCGCTGCTCATGCGCATCCTCAAGGAGGAGCTGGAGTTCGAAGAGCTGGTCGCGCGCGTGCTCACGTTCGACTACATCGGCGCGCTCTTCGGGTCGATCCTCTTCGCCATCGTGTTCGTGCCCAACCTCGGGCTCATGCGCACGTCGCTCTTCTTCGGGCTGCTCAACTGCGCCGTGGCCGTGATGGCCATCACGCTGCTTAACGCCTTGATTTCAGCGCCGGTGCGGGCTCGCTTGCGGGTCACGGCGTTGCTGCTGGCGCTCGGCCTCGGGGCCACGTTCGTCTACGCCGACGCCATCGTGGACTACACGGAGCAGGCGCTCTATCCGAACCCCATCGTCCACGCGCAGCAGTCGCGCTACCAGCGCATCGTCATGACGCGCGGGCTGCGCGGCACGCAGCTGTTCCTGGATGGCAACCTGCAGTTCAGCTCGAACGACGAGTACCGCTACCACGAGTCGCTGGTGCATCCGGCCTTCGCGGCGGCCGAACGGCACGAGCGCGTGCTGGTGCTGGGCGGCGGCGACGGACTCGCCGTGCGCGAGGTGCTGAAGTACCAGGGCGTGCGCGAGGTGGTGCTGGTGGACCTCGACCCGGCCATGACCCGCCTGGCCCGGGAAGATGCGTTCCTGCGCGAGCTGAACGGTGACAGCCTCGGCGACCCGCGCGTCACGGTCATCAACGACGACGCGATGGTCTGGCTGGACGAGCGCGTGCGCGAGCACCCCACCGGGACGCCCGAGCCGTTCGACGTGGTGCTGGTGGACTTCCCCGACCCGAACAACTTCAGCCTGGGCAAGCTCTACACGCGCAGCTTCTATCACATCCTGCAGAGCGCCATCGGGGACCACAGCGCCGTGGTGGTGCAGAGCACGTCGCCGCTCTATGCGCGGCAGAGCTTCTGGTGCATCGACGCGACCATGCGCGAGTCCGGCTTCGTCACGCACGCCTTCCACGCCACGGTGCCGTCGTTCGGGGAGTGGGGCTACGTGCTGGCGCGCCGCGTGCCGTTCGCGCCGCCGCGTGAGCCCCTGCTGCGCGACCTGCGCTTCCTGGACGGGCCCACGCTGCAGTCACTCTTCGTGTTCGGGCCCGACATGTCGCGGGTGGAGGTGGAGACCAACCGTCTCAACAACCAGATGCTGGTGCGCTACTACGAGCGCGAGTGGTCGAGGGTGGAGTGAGCTCACGGCAGGCTCTCAGCAGTCGCCGCGACGTGCTGCGGGCTCTGCTCGGCGCGCCGCTGCTGGGTCAGGCGCTGGCTGGCGGTCTGCTCGAAGGCTGCGGGGGTGAGGCTCCGCAGGCACCCGTTCCCGGGGAGCTGCTCGGTCCCGACTTGGTCGCGGGTCATCGGCTGCGTGACGGCATCCGTCTCGAAGCGCTGGCCAGTGCGCCAGTGGAGCGCGTGCGCCTGGCCATCGTGGGGGGCGGTCCCGCTGGGCTGAGCGCCGCCTACCGCGCAAGCAAGACGCTCACCCGCGGCGTGGCCCTGTTCGAGCTGGAGTCGGTGCTGGGCGGCACCTCACGCAGCGACCAGAGCCGCGTGACCCCGTTCCCCTGGGGCGCGCACTACCTGCCGCTGCCCATGGCCCACAACGTGGACCTCCTCGCCATGTTGCGCGAGATGGGCGCCCTCGAAGAGGACGCGCGGACGGGCGCCGTCGCTGGCGCCGAGAACCTCTTGGTGCGCGAGCCCGAGTCGCGCGTCTTTCATCAAGGTTACTGGGAGCGCGGGCTCTACCCCTACGCGGGTGCCAGCCCCGAGGACCTGGCCGAGCTCGAGCGTTTCCGACAGCGCGTGGACTTCTACGTTCGCTTCCGCGACGGGCAGGGGCGCCGCGCCTTCGCCATCCCGTGTGCGCTCGCCACCGACGACGCCGAGATCCTGGCGCTCGACCGCCTGAGCGCCAGCGCGTGGCTGCAGCGTGAGGGCTTTCGGTCCGAGCGCCTGCGCTGGCTGGTGGACTACGCCTGCCGCGACGACTACGGGCTGCGCGCCGAGCAGGCCAGCGCCTGGGCCATGCTGTTCTACTGGGTGGCGCGCACCGAAGAGCCGGGCGAAGACACCATGGACCTGCTCACCTGGCCCGAGGGCAACGGCGCGCTGGTGCAGCACATGGCCACGCGCGCGGAGCGTGCGGGCGTGCGCTTCCACAAGGGTCAGATGGCGGTGGAGGTGGTGCCCCGCCACGCCGAGGGCGAAGAGCCCAGCGTGGAGCTTGCCATCTTGGACACGGCGAGCGGCGACCTGCGGCGGGTGATCGCGGAGCGCTGCATCGTGGCGATGCCGCGCTTCATCGCCAACCGGGTGGTGCGTGGCCTACACGAGCGCGACCCCGAGGTGCAGGGCCGCTTCACCTATGGCGCGTGGATGGTGGCCAACCTGCACGTGAGCGAGCGGCCCGTGTCGCGCGGCGTGGGCGAGTGCTGGGACAACGTGATCTACGACAGCCCCTCGCTCGGCTACATCAGCGCCACGCATCAGCGCGGGCGGGACCGCGGGCCGGGGGTGCTCACGCACTACTGGCCGCTCGCCACCGAAGACGCCGCGGAGGGCCGGAGGCGCTTGTTCGAGGCCGACTACGGCGTGTGGCGCGACGCCGTGCTGGCCGACCTGCGGCGCGCGCACCGGCAGCTGCCGGACGTGCTCACGCGCCTCGACGTGTTTCGCTGGGGTCACGCCATGATCCAGCCGCGAGTGGGCATGATGGAGAGCCGCGTGCGCCGCAACGCGGGTGTGCCGCTCGGGGCGGTGCACTTCGCTCACAGCGACCTCTCGGGCCTCGCCATCTTCGAAGAGGCCTTCGCGCATGGGGTGCGCGCGGCCGACGAGGCGCTCGCTGCCCTCACGCGGGGAGCCTAGCGTGACGAGCCCCCGCACGGCCGTGTTCGGTCAAGCGCCCTGGCTCTTCGGCGCGCGCCTCGACCTCTTGCTGTTCGGCGGCAGCGCCGCGCTCTCCCTCGGGCTCTTGTTGCTGGGCTACGCGTTCGGCTTCTCGAGCGGTGACTCGCCCGAGTGGGTGTGGGTGCTGCTGGTGCTCGGCGTGGACGTGGCCCACGTGTGGTCAACGCTCTACCGCGTCTACCTCGACCCGGCAGAGCTGCGCCGTCGGCCGCTGGTCTACGCGGGCGTGCCGCTGGTCTGCTATGCCGCGGGGGTCGCGCTACACGCGCAGTCGTCCATGCTCTTCTGGCGGGCGCTGGCCTACCTCGCGCTCTTTCACTTCGTGCGGCAGCAGGCGGGCTGGCTGAAGCTCTACCACCGGCGCATGGCGCCCGGGCGCTTCGACCAAGCGCTCGACGTGGCGACGCTCTACGCGAGCATGCTGTACCCCGTGCTTTTTTGGCATGCGCACCTGCCGCGGCGCTTTGCGTGGTTCGTGCAGGGCGACTTCGTGCCCGTGACGGGCGAGGTACTGGTCACGCTCGCGAGCGCGCTGGCCCCGGTCTACGGAACGCTGCTCGCGCTCTTCGGCCTGCGCAGCGCGCAGCGCTTCATGCGCGGGGACGTGCACCCGGGGGTGGTGCTCTTGGTGCTCAGCACGGCGGCGTGCTGGGCCGCGGGCATCGTGCTCACCGACGCGGACTACGCCTTCACGGTTACCAACGTCTTGATCCACGGCATCCCGTACCTGGGCCTAACGCTGCTCTACGGCCGCGTGCGTGGCGCGCAGATCCCCAGGAGCCTGCTGGGCCGCATCATGCGGGCCGGCGTCCCGGTGGCGCTGCTGCTCTTGCTGGGGCTGGCCTTCGCGGAGGAGTGGCTCTGGGACCGCTACGTCTGGCAGGAGCGCGCGTGGCTCTTCGGCGAAGGCAGCGGCGCGAGCCCGAGCGCGCTCGTGTGGCTGGTCCCGCTGCTCTCGCTGCCGCAGACCACGCACTACGCGCTCGACGGTCTGGTGTGGCGCAAGCAGGGCAACCCCGAACTGGGTGGCGTGTTGATGGGACCGCACTAACTGGTGGCCTGCTTCGGTGGTGACTAGACTGGCCACCGTGATGCGCTGGCTGTCGGAGACGAGCGAGGTGAGCGGGTGGCTCGACGAGACGCATCGAACCCCACGTCTGGTGCTGGCCTGGCCGAGCGTGGACGGCTGGTCCGACGAGGGTTCCTATGCGTTCGAGCAGGTCCTCGATCCGTACTCCCATGCGCGTCGGGTCATCGTCGAGTATCTGGGCGCAACGCCGGCGCAGGCCATCGCCGAGGCCGTCGCCGCGGTCCGCCGCCGTCCCGGTGAGCGGGCCGACATGGACACGCGCACTTGGTCGAGGACGGTCTCACACGGCTTCTGCTCGGGGGACCTCGACGACGTCGACTGGGTCGTGGCGGGCGTGCGCGAGGTCCAGGGCGCGGGCTACACCCACTCGTACGGAGACCGGAGCGACGAGTCGAGTTGGGCGGCTCCACTCGGCGAGTTCATGAACTCGAGGTGCGTGTACAGGCACCACTGCGCGAGCTTCCTCACCCGCATCGACGCATACATCCGCTTATAGCGCGCGCTTCGCCGTCTGGAGTCCTGCAGCGGCTCCTGGCGGCCCGCCGCAGACCCGCTCCGAACGAACACGCTGTAGCCGGCCCCCGGATTGCCGTCACGCGATGTGTAGAGGCTGCCGAAGACGCTGATGGCCGCGCAGTCGACCCGGCGTGCTCCCCGGCATGAGCGGCATGAGCGAAAGGCCAAGGCTCAGGCGGATCTGGCTGCGGGATCGGCTACGCTGTGGGTTCACTCGAAGCTGCTGAGAGGCTGAACGAATGCGACTCGGACGAACCACCGCAGTGCTGATCATGGCTCTCACCCTCTCGCTCCACGGCTGCAGCTGCAGCGACTCGCCCGGCGGTGGTGGGCGTGACGCCGGCTCGTCCGGGACCCGCACCGAAAGCGGCCGCGAGTGTGCGCCGGGCTTCCGCTGCGTGGACGGGGAAGACCCCGACGTGGTGTGGGTGATGCGCGAGGAGGGCAACGTGAACGGCCCCACGTGCACGGAGGTCTGCCGCGCCGCGCTGCCCGACAACTGCGCGTATTACGCCTGCGACGAAGGCCGCGACGTGGAGTACCCCGACATCGAGAGCTTCGCCCCCGTCGCAGAGGGGCTCGGCTTCACGTGCCGGCCGGGTGACTGCTGGGAGTCCGAGGCACCCGGAGAGGGCATGTATCTGGTCTCCATCGCCGTGGCCGAGGACGGCAGCCGCAGCTGCTTCTTTCCCACCGAGACCCAGGTGAGCTGCGACACGCACCCCGGCAACGCCAACTGCTTCGGCGAGCGCTACGCGAGCGTCTGCCCCTGCAGCGTGCGCCCGCTGGACGAGGCGTGCACCTGGGAGTGCGGCCCGCACGACACCACCCGCGCCACGTGGCGCACCGAGGGCACCAGCTGCCTCGCGCGCATCAACTACTGGCGCAAGCGCGCGTGCGAAGAGGGCTGGGTGGAGTGCCCGCCCGCCGGCCTGCCGCCCATGACCGAGTGCACCGCCTGCCACGAGTGCGCCAACTCCGAGGCCGAGCACGACCAGGCGAACGGCGCGCACAGCTCCTTCACGCGCTGCGGCGAGAGCGCCCAGGGCGAGGGCGGCGGCGACACCTGCGCCGACGTCATCGACAGCTTCGTGGCAGAGCGCGCGCCCGACGAGGACGGCGTCATGCGCTGCGAGGGACACTGCGGCCCCATCCTGAGCCCGGGCTGCCGCAGCTTCAGCTGGGGCAAGGACCGCGACACGGGCTTCCACACGCTCAACTGGGGCGGCTGCAACGCCGACACCTGCGACGCCTACTGCGAGGCCAACCCGGGCAGCTGCTTCACGCACGAGACGTCACCGTCGCTCGAGTGCGACGACCCCGACGTGGGCGCCGAGGCCAACCCCGTCATCATGGTCTGCCAGTAGCGCTGTCGTATCGGCAGGGGGTCAGAGGACGAGGTTCACCCCACGCTCGGCGTGAGGTGCGCGCGAGCCCTCTCAGGCCCGAGGGGCGCGCGCCTGAACCGTCTTGAACTGCGCCATGAACTCGCCGACCTGCTCGCCCACGTAGCGCACGAGCTCGGCGTCGTTGCGCGTGAAGCGGGGCTCGCCGCGGCGGAAGAGCTGCAGCATGCCGTAGAGCCGGCCCGCGCGAGAGATGGCCATGTACACCGCGGCGCCGCCCTTCATGCCGGGCACCCCCTCGGCCGCCGGCACGAAGCGCGCGTCGGCGTTCAGGTCCTGCACGCGCAGCGCCACGGCCGCGTCTTGTGCCGCCACGCCCAGCAGGCCCGTGCCCGCGCGCGCGGCGCGCCCCGCAATGCCGTCCACGCCCAGCACGCTCGCCGCCCGCAGCTCGTCGGTGTCGATGTCGTAGATGCTGGCGATGGTCACGTCGGTGGGCAGCAGCTCCGCGAGCAGGCGCACCGCGAACTCGAGCGCGTCGATGGGCCGCTCGAGGAACATGAGGTCCTGACAGGCCTCGAACGCCGCGCTCAAGCGCTCGCCCTGATCCATGGGGGCGGCGGGTGCCACCGACAGCGGGCGACCGGTCTGCGCCGACAGCGGGAAGGCCACCACCGGGTCCCCGTGCCAGTCCTTCCAGTCGAGCGTGACGATGGGCGGCCGCGCCGGGTGCTCGTCCCAGGCGTGATCGAAGACCGCGATGGACACGTACTTGCCCGTGGGGAAGGGCTCGAGCTCGGCCTTCAGCGTCTCGAGCTCACCGCGCGCCACGGCCTCGGCTTCCGCCTGCGAGAGCGTGGGCGGCACCACGAACGCGCGCTCTCGGTAGCGCAGCGGGTTCTGATCGCTCGGCTCGGCGTCGCGCGACAGCAACAGCTCCACGTCCACCTCGGTGAGCGCGGGCTCCTCGGGGGCGGGCGCAGCAGCAACGGCCGCGACTGCCGGCGCCGGGGTGGCGGCCGGCGCGGGCGCGACGGGCAGCGGCGCGTCGAGGAACGTGTCCGCCGTGGCTTGGTCGCCCACCACCACCTGCTTGGTGGGCGCGGGCAGATCGTCGCCGGGCGTGTAGGCCACGGTCATCGCCATCTTCTTCTTGGCGGACGGAGCCTCGGGCTCCGTGGTGGCCACGGGCGCGGGCTGCGGCTGCGGGCTCGGCTGTGCGGTGGCCGGCTGCGTTGGGGCGAAGGCAGCGGCGCTCAGCCCCGCGGGGACGTCGTCACCGGGGATGTAGGCGATGGTCTTGGGGCGGGGCCGCTTGGCGGGAGCGTCGGGGGCCGGAGCGGGCGCGGCGGCCGCGGCAGGGGCGTCATCGGCAGGAAAGAGCCGATAGGTCTTGCGCTCGCGGGCGTCGTGGATGGTGACGGCGCCGCCGGACTCGTGGCGCAGGTTGGCGCCGGGGGGCAGGCCGCCGCTCTCGCCCAACGCGGCCCGGCCGGCCTTCAGCGCCGTCATCCAGTTCGCCGCGTCGACCGTGGCTTCCCCCTTCGTCTCGTCGCTGCCCAGCGCAGAGACCTCGATACGCCATCGTTTGCTCATCGCGGCGGAGCTTATCAGGCGAACACGGACTTCGCATTCACCGTTCCTCCCCTCTTGTGCAGAATTCGTCAGCTGGTCAGCAGCTCGGACACCCCCTGGAGTCATCCCCGTTTCGTCCGCGTTGCACGTCCGCGCATTTCATCTACGCTGCCCCTCGGAAACATCGGAAACACCATGTGGATACTTGTAGTCGGCCCTGAAGGGCTGCTGGAACGTGAAGATGGCGCCGTCAACGTCCTCCGGGACTTGGGCTGCAACGTGCGGATCGCCACGCTGTGGGATTCCCTCTCCGAGCCCGAGATGGTGGACGACCCTCCCGCCGTCGTCGTCGTGGAGGCCATCGACCAGGTGGACGCGGCGCGCGCGGCGCTGATGCGTCTGCGGGCCGCGCCCGCGCTGGCCGAGGTGCCCGTACTGGCTGCCGTCACCGTGCGGGGTCTCTCGCGCCTCGATCCGAGCGACGGCTTCGACGACTTCGCGCTGGTGCCATACGTTGCCCCGGAGCTCTACCTGCGCATCCGCCGGGCGGAGTGGCGCCGCAGCGACTTCAACGCGCCTGAGCGCTTGAAGATGGGGCCGCTCTGCATCGACCTCGCGGCTCACGAGGTGACCGTGGACAGTCGCCCGGTGCAGCTCACGCAGCAGGAGTTCGCGCTCTTGCGCTTCCTCTGTCAGAACCGCGGCCGCGTCTACTCGCGCCAGCAGCTGCTCGAGCGCGTGTGGGGCGTGGACTACTACGGCACCAGTCGCACCGTGGACATCCACGTGCGTCGCTTGCGCATGAAGCTCGGCTCGGCGGTGGACGGTCTCGAGACGGTTCGCGGCGTGGGCTACAAGATCAAGACGCCGTGACCCACGCTCCCCTGCTCGTGCCGGTCGGGGATCCCGCGGGCGTCGGGCCGGTGGTGGCCATCACAGCGGCCGCGCGCGCCGTGCACGACGACCGCGTGGTGCTGCTGGGCGACGCGGCCTGGCTCGAGCGGCTGGCCACCGCGCGGGGCGTCTCCACGCGGCAGGTGTCGGACGTGAGCGAAGCCAGCGTGGGTCAGCTGGCGCTGCTGGACGTGGCCACCTGGACCGACGCGATGGTCACCTCGCACGCGCCGTCGGCGGCGGGTGGGGAAGCGCAGCTCGTGGCGCTCGACGAGGCCATCACGCTGGTGCTCGCCGGGCGAGGGCGCGCGGTGGTGACCGGCCCCACGAGCAAAGAGGCCATCGTCGCCGCGGGGCACGCCTTCGTGGGCCAGACCGAGCGGCTCGCGCAGCGCGCGGGGCTGCAAGACGACGACGTCACCATGATGTTTCTGGGGCCGCGGCTGCGTGTGGCGCTGGCCACCACGCACCTGGCGCTCGCGGACGTGCCCGCCCAGGTCACGGCGGCGCGCGTCCTGCGCGCGACCACGCACTTGGTGGAGGCCTTGGCGCGCGCCGAGGTCACGCGCCCGCTGCGCGTGCTGGTCTCCGGTCTCAACCCGCACGCGGGCGAACACGGGCTGTTCGGGCAGGAAGAGATCCTGTCCATCGGGCCCGCGCTCGGGACCATGGCCACGCATCCCCGTGTGGTCTCGGGCGAGGCCATCATCGAGGGGCCGGTTCCCGCCGAGGCCGCCTTCCGCTACGCCAGCTCCGGTCGCGCGCACGGCGTGGTCGCGATGTACCACGACCAGGCCACCATCGCGTCCAAGCTGCTGGACTGGGGCGCGGCGGTGAACGTGACCTGGGGGCTGCCGTTCGTGCGCACCAGCGTGGACCACGGCGTGGCCTACGACGCTGCGCGGGACGACTGCGCCGAGGACGAGGGCATGCTGGCCGCCATCGAGCTGGCGCAGCGCCTGACGCGCCCGCTCGCGGGCCCCGCCGTCGGAGCGCCGTGAC
>CAZEAA010000073.1:0-19515 GCA_964510015.1 uncultured Sandaracinaceae bacterium | reverse complement strand
CGGCACGTACTGGCTGATCGCCGGGGTGGTGGTACGCATCTGCAGCTGGTCACGCGCCAGCTTTTCGACGCGCAGTGGCGTGGCCTGGGCCCGCTTTTCGACCTGCAGCCGATCATTATCGGTGGCCAGGCGGCGAGCCTCGTTGGGGTCGCCGGTCCAGCCCGGGATCACCTTCACCCAAAGCTCCAGGAAGACCTTCTGCCCTAGCAGCTTTTCGATCTCCCCACGGGCGACGGTGCCGATGGTCTTGATGCGCGCGCCTTGCGCGCCGATGACGATGCCCTTGTGCGAGGCCTTCTCGACCACGATGGTGGCCTTGATGCGCACGAGCGCGCCGTCCACCACGTAGTCGTCGATGACCGCGGCGGCGCCGTGCGGCACCTCTTGGCGCGTCTGGTTCATGACGGCCTCACGGATGAGTTCGGCCACGAAGAAGCGCTCCGGGCGGTCCGTGAAGAAGTCCTCGTCGTACATGGCGCCCACCGGCAGGTGCTTGCGAATCTCGCTCAGCAGTGCGTCGAAGTTGAGGCGCTTGCGGGCGGAGATGGGCACCACCGCGTCGAACGTCATGTGGTCCTGGTAGGACTGCAGCAGCGGCAACATGCGCGACTTGTCCTTGAGCAGGTCCACCTTGTTCACGGCGAGGATCTTGGGGGCGCGGCTGGCGCTGATCATCTGCAGCACGCGGATGTCGTCCTCGCGCACCTGTTCGACCTCGCCGTCGCGCGGACGCTTGGCGGGGATCTCGGTCATGAAGACCACCACGTCGGCGTTGGCCAGGCCCAGCTCGGCCTGCTCGATGAGCACCTTGCCGAGCGCGCTCTTGGGGCGGTGCAGGCCTGGCGTGTCCACGAACGCGATCTGCGTGGGCGGGTCGTCCGAGCTGTAGACGCCCAGGATGGCCGAGCGGGTGGTGCCCGGCCGCGGCGTGGCGATGGCCAGCTTCTGGCGCAGCAGGGCGTTCAGCAGCGTGGACTTGCCGACATTGGGCCGGCCCACGATGGCGCAACGCCCGGACCGCGCGACGACCGCATCCGGGTCGCTCTGGGGGGGCGTCGCGTCTTGGCTTTCGTCCGCGCGAGGCATGGGCGCAGTGTAGCTGTGACTCGCCGTGGCGCTACTTGCCCCGCCGAGGGCCTCGAGAGTGGCCCTCAGCGAGGGCCCGGAGGCAGCTGCGGGACGTCGTATGCGCAGCGAAAGCCGAGGTCCGGGAAGCGCGCGCCCTCGCCCACCGGGATGCGGTGGGTGACCCGCAGCGAGAAGGCGTCGGAGCGCCACGAGCCGCCGCGCACCACGCGCTCGCCGCCGCTGTCCGCGCCCTGCGGGTTCACGGCCGGCCCGTTGCCATAGGCCTCGTACTCGAAGCGGTCGCGGGTCCACTCCCACACGTTGCCCGCCATGTTGAGCAGGCCGTCCACGCTCCGCCCCGCGGCGAAGGCGTCCACGGGCGCGGCGTAGCGGTAGCCGTCGGTGGCGTCGGGGCGGCCGTCGTCCCCGTGGTTGGCGAGGCGCTCGTTGTACTGCCGGCCCCACGGAAAACGGCGCACGCCGCTGCTGCCGGCCGCCGCGCGCTCCCACTCGCTCTCGGTGGGCAGGCGGCCTCCGGCGAAGGTGCAGTAGCGCTCGGCGTCCGCGTAGCTCACGCCCGCGACCGGCATGTTGGGCTGGCCCACGCGCGTGTCGTCCGGGCTGACCCCCGCGGGCAGGCACTGGCCGGCGGCCACGCAGCGGCGATAGCGGGCGTGGCTGACCTCCATGCGGTCGATGCCGTAGGGCGCGAGCTGGATGATGCGCCGCGGGGACTCGAGCTCGAACAGCTGCTCCGAGCAGCGCAGCTCGTTGCCGGCGCCCACGCGCGTGCGCATCAGGCAGAGCTGAAACGCCTCGCGCAGCTCCCGGTCGCTGGCGCCGCGGAAGAAGCTGCCGCCTTGGATGAGCACCACGTCGCTCGGTGCCGCCGAGAGCTCGGTCTGGGAGCGCGCCCCGGCCGCGAGCCCCAGCAGACCCACCAGGCCCGCTACGCCGAGCAGGCTCACGAGGGCGACGCGGGCGGGGCGGCTGCGCATGTGCGACGTGTAGCAGTCGCGGCCCGCCGGACACAAGCTGCGGGGCCGCTCGTGGCTCGCTCGACGCGCGGGCTGCTTGCCAGGGGGGCGCGGGGGCGCGATGGTGCGCCGCATGAACGTCGTGATTCTCGGTGGGACCAAGGGCATGGGGCGCGCGCTGGCGCGGCAGCTGGCGGAGCGCGGGGACCGGCTCTTCCTGCTGGGACGTGACGCCCGCGAGCTCGAGCGCAGCGCACGCGACCTCGAGGCCCGGGCTCCCACGGGCGCGCGCATGGAGGTGGGCACGGCCACCTGTGACCTCGAGGCGCCCCAGAGCTTCGACGGCGCGCTCTCGGCGGCCGAGGCCACGCTCGGCAAGCTGGACTGCGTGATCGTCACCGCCGCGCTCTTCGCCACGCAGGAGCAGCTGGAGCAGGACGAAGCGCTGATGGAGCGCCTGGTGACCGTGAACTTCGCCAACACGGTGGCCTTCTGCGAGCGCGCCCGGAAGCGGCTGCTGGCGAGCGGCGGCGGCACGCTGTGTGTGTTCAGCTCGGTGGCCGGCGAGCGTGGCCGCAAGCCCGTGGTGATCTACGGCGCGTCGAAGGCCGGGCTCTCGAGCTACCTCGAGGGCCTTGATCATCGCTACCGCGCCGCAGGCTTGAAGGTGGTCACGGTGAAGCCCGGCTTCGTGAACACCGGGATGACCGAGGGCTTGAAGCCGCCGCCGTTCGCGGGCGAGCCGGACGCCGTGGCCAGAACCGTGGTGCGCGCCATCGACCGCGGCACCCCCGTGGTCTACGCGCCGGCGCCGTGGGCGCTGGTGATGGGCGTCATCCGTACGCTGCCGCGCGCGGTCATGCGCCGCGTGAAGTTCTGAGCACAGCTCGGCTCACTCCAGGACGGAGAGGGCCACGTCCACCACTTCGTCCAGCTCTTCGTCGGTGGCGCCGCCGCCGCGCAGCACCCCGAGGCCGTTGAGCGTGTTGGTCAGGTGGCCGGCCACCGCGCGGGGGCTCTTCACGTGCGTGAGGTCGCCCTTGGCCACGCAGCCCTCGATGGCCTTCTCGAAGCGGCTGCGCGTGCGGTCCAGGTGAGCCCGGACGCGCGCCGAGATCTCGCAGTCCGTGGCGCCCACCTCCATGGAGGTGGTGGCCACCAGGCAGGTGTGCCGGTCACTGCCGCCCATGGCCTTGGCGAGGCGCCGGAACAGGTTGCGCAGGCCGCAGGCCGAGACCTCTTCGCGCGCCAGCTCGCCGGCCAAGCCCGCGTCGCTGCGCTCGCAGTAGCGGTCGAGGGCGGCCAAGAAGAGGCTGCGCTTGTCACCGAAGGTGTTGTAGAGGCTCTGCTTCGAGACGCCCGTGTGCTCCACCAGGTCGGCCATGCTGGTGGCCGCATAGCCCTGCTTCGAGAACAGCTCGAGCGCGCGCTCGAGGGTCTGCTCCTGGTCGAATTGCCGTGGGCGTCCGGTCAGCTTCATCTAACAGGTTGGTAGTGTAGACCCATCCGGCGTTACGTCACCCCGGCGGGGCGCTCGCTACAGGCGCGTGTCGAAGCCCACGTGCAGCGCCGGGCCCACCCGCACGGTGTCGGCCGGGCTGAGCGCCGTGGTGCCCGCGCCGCCGATGCCCACGCGCAGGGACCACGAGCCGGGCTGCCCGTTGCCGCGCAGCGCGAAGCGGGCCCCCGCGATGGCGTGGAACGTGGGGAGAAACCCGCCCGCGCCCTCCACGAACAGCCACAAACGCCCAGCGGGCAGCTGCCCGCGGACCTCGATCCCCAGCCAGCGCAGCTCGCCTCCCTGGAAGGCGAAGAGCGAGGTCAGCTCTCCGTGGATGCCGTCCTCCATGCCGACGCGCATGCGGAGCGGCATGGTGACCACGGGCTCCATGAAGCCCGAGATGTCGTCGTCGTTCTCGCGGAACGCGGCGGAGACGCCAACGCCGAGCGCGACGCTGAGGAACCCGACGTCCACGCCGCCCAACACGAAGGCGCCGCCGAACCCGAAGTCGGCTCCCGTGTCGGCGTCGTCGTAGCCGTACGGAGAGGGCTCTTCCCGCCGCGCGGCGGTGAAGCCGGTGGAGGAGAGGCGCAGCGCGAAGACCCCCACGCCCGCGTGGAGCAGCGCTTCGGCGTCCACGGCCGCCGTCACCCCGACGTTGTTCAGCACCAGCGCGGGGCGCACGTTCAGGCGCAGCGAGGCGCGGTAGGGCCACTCGCCCAGCGCGGGTCGCGTGGAGCGGCTGCGGCGATCTCCGAGCTCGGCACGCTGTCCAACCTCCACCCGCGCGTTGTACGGCAGCGCGACCAAGGCGCTGTCGGCGGTGGTGCGCTGCACCTGACCCACCACGACGGATTCACGGTCGAGCGTGATCTCCGCGGCGGACATCACCACCGTCGCGCCTTCGTACACGCCGTGGTCGGACCCCACGTTGATGACGCAGGTGCGCTCTTCGAGGTTCACGCCCGAGACGCTGCCCACGATCGGTCGCCGCTCCGGCGGGCTGGGCGCCGTGCCGGCTGCGCCGGGGGGTGGCGGTGGCGGGACGGCGCCGAGGGCCGGGCTGGGCACGAGCTGGGGCGTGACCATCCGAATCGACCGCCCACTCCCGTCCGCGAATTCGAGCCAGGTGTCGCTCTCCGTTTCGTGGCTGCCCACCACCGGGTAGGCCAGGTGCACCTCGGCGACCACCACCGCCCCCGCCGGGCTCAGCTCGATGCGCAACACCTTGGTGGTGCACGCGACGTGCAGCCAGAAGACCGAGGGCCCACCCACCATGGCGGGGTCGACCCGGTGGGCGATCGGCACGCACCCGAGCGAGAAGCGCCGCGGGAGCGCGCCGTCCTCGGGGCCCGTCACGGTCAGGGACTCGCCCTCGATCGCGACCACTGGACCTGCGGCCTGCGCGGCGGACCTCGCCGGCGTCCCGAGGCCGCTGAGCGCCACGAACACCGTGAGCGCAGCGCGAATCCACGACGCCACACCCGACCCTCGGAGACCCCTCGTTCGATTCATGCTCGCAGCATAGAGCAAGTCTCGTGCCGCGCATCGGGAGACGGAAACGCATGCGGTCTCCTGTCCCGTAGCGCGCCATGCACGTCATGCCGTGGCACATTCCGCCCACCGCTGTGCGCGCGAGTCACACTCGCAGTACAACACGCCCCGCATGCCGCCCCGCAACCGAACCCCGCGCCCGAAGCCCGCCGCGCGTCCTGCCCAGGCCGAGCGCCCCCGCGTGGACCGCGAGCCCGGCGCCTTGCCGCCCACGGTCGAGCTCGCGCTTGGCCTCGACGACGCGCAGGACCCCGCGGCGCTGCGACAGGTGGCGGCCCGCACGCTGAAGCGGCCCGAGGCCGACCTGCCGGAGCTCACGCTGCTGCGCAAGAGCATCGACGCGCGGCGCCACAAGGTGCAGTTCAAGCTGGAGATGGCCCTCGGCGCGGCGCCGGCAGGCCCGCTCGGCGCCCCGCTGCCCGTCGAGGCGCGCGCGCTCGTGGGGGGCTCGCCCGTGGTCATCGTGGGCGACGGCCCGGCCGGTCTGTTCTGCGCGTACGAGCTGGCCCGGCACGGCATCGCGTCCGTGGTGCTGGACCGTGGCAAGCCCGTGCAGCCGCGCCGCCGTGACCTCGCGCTGCTGAACCGCGAAGGCCTCGTGGACGACGACAGCAACTACTGCTTCGGCGAGGGCGGCGCGGGCACCTACAGCGACGGGAAGCTCTACACGCGCACCGGCGAGAAGGCCGGCATCCGCGACGTGCTCGAGACGCTGGTGCTGCACGGCGCGCCGGACGACATCCTGACCGACGCGCGGCCTCACATCGGGAGCAACAAGCTGCCCAAGGTGATCACGGCGCTGCGCGAGCGCTTGGAGGCGCTGGGTGTGCAGTTCCGCTTCGGGGCGCGCGTGGTGCGCCTCGACATGGACGCGAAGCGCGTGCTGCGCGGCGTGCAGCTCGCGGGGGGTGAGGTGGTGCCGTGCGCTGCGCTGGTGCTGGCCACCGGGCACTCGGCGCGCGACATCTACACCATGCTGGACGAGCAGGGCGTGGCCCTCGCGCCCAAGCCCTTCGCGCTCGGCGTGCGCATCGAGCACCCGCAGCCGATGATCAACCAGCAGCAGTACGGGCGCAGCGCTGGGCACCCCGCGCTGCCGGCTTCGTACTACCGCGTGGCCGAGACCGTGGACGAGCGCGGCGTGTTCTCGTTCTGCATGTGCCCGGGCGGCTTCATCGTGCCGGCCGCCACCGAGCCGGGCGCGCAGGTGGTGAACGGTATGAGCTTGTCGAAGCGCGACTCGCCCTTCGCCAACTCCGGTCTGGTGGTGGCCGTGGAGCCGAGCGACTGGCAGCGCGCGGGCTTCAAGGGACCGATGGGCGGCGTGGACTTCCAGCGCGTCATCGAAGAGGCCGCGTTCCAGGCGGGCGGCGGCGGACTCAAGGCGCCGGCCACGCGCGCCAGCGACTTCCGTGCAGGCCGCAGCAGCAGCACCGTGCCCAAGGGCAGCTACCAGCCGGGCTTTACGGCCACGGACATCGCGCCCGTGCTGGACGCGTCGCGCGTGCCGCTGGCCGCGCGCCTGCGCACCGCGCTCACGGTGTTCGAGCGGAAGATGCCGGGCTACGGCGGCAACGAGGCCGTGCTGGTGGGCGTGGAGTCACGCACCAGCTCGCCGGTGCGCATCCCGCGGGACGCCGACACCCTGCAGTCGCCGGACGTCGCGGGTCTGTACCCGTGTGGCGAAGGCGGCGGCTTCGCGGGCGGTATCGTCAGCGCGGCGCTCGACGGAATGCGGGTGGCGCGGGTCATCGCGGCGGGCTGAACGCGTCTAGCGAACGCGCGCGAGGGAGAGACACACGTCGCGGGCCGCGCGCATCGCCGGGTCGTCCATGGACGTGACGGGGTGCTCCACGTAGCCCGTGCACACGAGGTGGCTCGTGGCGTCGAGCGGCACGGCCGCGAAGAAGCGAGAGACCTCGGTCACGTAGTGGATGGACTGTCCGGCGACTCCCGGCACGCCCACGCGCACCGTGAACCGCCGCGCCACGAAGAGGGTGCCCGCGGGAGTGGTGCCGCGCGCCAGGGTCACGGCATCCTCGGGCTGCTGGCCCATGCTCTCGCGCAGGAAGGCGGCGACGGCGACCTCCTCGGCCGGCATGGGCGCGCGCACCCGCGCGATGGTCACGCAGTAGTCGGTGCAGTGCGCGGTGGTCAGCGCGTAGCGGTCGTACGGCGACTCGAAGCGCGCGCGTGTGGCCTCGGGGACGTTCACCACGACCCCCCAGCGGGACGCGATGTCCGCGCGCAAGGTGGTCCCCGTCAGCGGCGTCCACGCGAACCCGCCGTCCTGCGTGGGGGCTGGGGCCGGCGTCGCTTCGCTCGCTGTGGTTTGCATCGGCGCTTCGCGCGCCGTGGTGGCGCAGCGCGTCGCCACGAGGGTCTCGCTCGGGGGCGACAGATAGGTCCCGCCACGACCGCGTGCATGGACCGTCACGCCGAGGCCGTCCGGGCGCGGCCGCACGTGGCAGAACGACCCGTGCTGGCTGCGTGGACGGCACTGCACCTCGAACGCCTCGACGCCGGCGATCCAACGTGCGCGCGAGCGTTGCCGGGCTGGCCCACCGTGTGGCCGCTCGGTGAAGCGCGCCGTCGCCTCGAGCCCTCTCGGGCCGCTGCGCCGGAGGTCCAGCGTCACCCCGCTGCCCACGTTCCAGCAGCCGACCACCGCGTCACGCGCGTCGCTCCGCGCATCGGCGTGCGCGCTCGCGGCCCCGAGCGAGAGGACACCGACGACCAGGAGTGTGCGCAGCATCCACCTGTTGACGGCTGGCGGCATGGAACGGTCTCAGTCACCCCGCGCGATCAGCTCGCGCACCTTGTCTTCGAGCCCCTTCGCCGTGACCTGCTCGGGCGGCACGGGCTCTCCGATGGTCAGCGTGAGCCGCGCACGGAACCGCGACGGGGGCTTGCTGAGCGCCGGCCCGTCCTTGCGGCTGAACATGCTGCCCCACAGGCCCCCGAGCGCCATGGGCACCACGGGCACCGGGGTCTCCGCGATGATGCGCTCGATGCCGGCCTTGAACGGGTTCATCTCGCCCGTGCTGGTGAGCTTGCCCTCGGGGAAGATGCAGACCACCTCGCCGTTGCGCAGCTCCTCCGCGATCTTCGCGAACGCGGCCTCCATGACCTCGGCGTTCTCGTGCGCGGGGGCGATGGGGATGACCTTGGCGTGCCGGAACAGCGCCGACACGATGGGCGTCTGCGAGATGCGGTGGTCCATCACGAAGCGCACCGGCCGCCGCACGTTGCCGCCCACGATGAGCCAGTCGTTGAAGGCCACGTGGTTGGACACCAGCACCACCGGACCCGTCTCGGGGATGTTCTCGTGCCCGCGCACCGTCAGGCGGTACATCACGCGGCTCAGCAGGAACGCGTAGAGGCGCAGCAGGAACTCGGGCAGCAGCGTGTAGAGGTACGTGGCCACCGCGAAGCTGAGGATGGCCAGCACCAAGAACACCTGGTGCACCGCCACGCCTGCCGAGAAGAGCCCGGCCAGCATGCCCGCGCCCGCCACCATGAAGAGGGCGTTCAGGATGTTGTTGCCGGCGATCACGCGCGAGCGCTCGAACGGCTCGGGGCGCTGCTGCATGAGCGTGTAGAGCGGCACCGTGAAGAAGCCGCCGAACACCGAGATGCCGAACAGGTCGATCAAGATGCGCGGCGTGCCCGGCAGCGCCAGGAACTCGCGCACGCTGTAGAGCTCGGCCGGCACCACGCTGGGCGCGCCCACGAGGAACAGGTCCAGCGTGAACAGGGTCATGCCCACGCTGCCGAAGGGCACGAGGCCGAGCTCGAGGTTCTTGCCCGAGATCTTCTCGGTGAGCATGGAGCCGAGCGCGATGCCCACGCAGAAGAACGACAGGAACAGCGTGACCACGTGCTCGCTCGCGTGCAGCGTGTCGCGCGCGTAGACCGGGAAGAGCGACAGCATCACGGCGCCGAACAGCCAGAACCACGAGACACCCAGCACGGACAAGAACACCGCGCGCTGCCGCTTGGTGATGCTCAGGATCTCGATGGTGGGCGTGAAGGGGTTCTTGCTGATGCGCACGTCCGGCGACCCGGGCGGCAAGCGCGGCATCAAGAGGCTGGTGGTGAAGCCGAGCACCGCGGTCCCGAGCACCCCCGCGGAGACCCACAGCGCGCCGTCCTTCACCAGGATGAGCACGCCGCCGGCGATGGTGCCGAGGAGGATGGCCAGGAACGTGCCCATCTCCACCAGCGCGTTGCCGGCCACCAGCTCGTCGGCCGCCAGCAGCTGCGGCAGGATGCTGTACTTCACCGGGCCCACGAAGGCCGAGTGCGTGCCCATGAGGAAGAGCGCCGCCAGCAGCACCACCACGTTGCTGGTGAGGAACGCGAACGCGCCCAGCGCCATGATGGCGATCTCGGCGGCCTTCACGATGCGCAGGATGGGCGTCTTCTCGTAGCGGTCGGCCAGCTGTCCCGCCGTGGCCGAGAACAGGAAGAAGGGCAGGATGAACACGCCGGTGGACAGCGTGATCATGAGCTCGGGCCCCATGCCGAAGGCGCTCGCCTGTGTGCTGCTGATCCAGATGATCAGCGCGTTCTTGAACAGGTTGTCGTTGAACGCCCCGAGCAGCTGCGTGGTGAAGAACGCCGCGAAGTCGCGGCGAACGAGGAGCTTGGTCTGGGAAGTGGAAGACATGCTGGATGGGCTCAGGAGGTGAGGCGCGCGACGTCGGCTGCCGCAATGTAGACGCGGTCCACCTCGATGGTGGCTTTCTCTTCGCGGTTGCCCTTCGAGTCGTGGCTCACCACCACGCTGTTCACGGTGAGCGTGCCGGTCTCTCGGCAGCTCGGGCACTGGTCGATGAACACGGCGTACCACATGGCGTCGTGCTCCGCGGGCGCCGGGCGGAGCAGAGCGCTCCAGTCCTGCCGTTGGTTCAGCGCATGGGAGAGGGTGGTCCCATCGTCGAACGCGAGGCGACGCTCGACGATCTTGGTGCACCAGGCCTTGCAGCGCGCGCAGTAGGTGCCCGTCCCGACGGTGCCGAGGGCGCCCACGAGGCCGGCGCCGAAGAAGATGAGGGCCTCGAGCACCCACGTGATGCCGAGCGGAATGCCGTTCACGTCACCGCCGGAGATGGACCAGGTCCCCACGTCGTAGACCGCGCCGATGGCGCTGAGCAAGGCCGGCGGGTAGAGCATGTAGAGCGCGTCGAGGACGTTCGCATCGGAGCGGAAGGCCAGCACGGCGAACCACATGATCCAGTGGGTCCAGTAGGCGAGCCCCAGCGCACCCAGCGCCATGCCGTAGCTGATCGGCGCGTTGTGGAAGTGGCCGGCGCGCAGCGCGGTGCAGACTCCCCAGCCGATGGCGAACCCCGCGCATCCCGTGAGGAGCGCGTTCAGGTAGACGATCGGGATGTAGGCGATGGCCAGCGCATAGATGGGCGCGATGAGGAGCGCACCCGCGAGCCCAGCCATGGCCCCGAGGAAGAAGCCGACGGGGTCAATGGACTGCGGTGCCTTGTAGTGCGTCTGCGGGGTCGTCATGCGCGGGCTCCTCCGCTGCGGAGCCTAGCCGACTCAGCGACCCATCTCACGCTCGTGTGCGAGCCAGTCCAGGTACACCTCGAGGTTGGTGTAGCCCGCCACGCCCAGCTCGGTGACGGAGAGCGTGGTGGTCGCTCCATCGGAGGCCATGTTGGGGTTCAGGCCGTGCGTCGTCTCCCACGTGTTGGCGATGCCGTCACCGTCCGTGTCCGTGGGGGCCGCCGGAAAGGGCCCCAGCGCCGTGAGGTCGTCCTCGGGGTTCTGCACCGTGATGTCGCTGGTGACGACCACGTCGCGTCCGTCCACCGTGTTGCTCGCGAGGTAGCCCACCATGCGCTCGTCGAAGCGGTCACGCGGGAAGGCGCCCACGTTGGCCTGCACGAACGCCTGGAGGTCGTCCACGTCGTGATAGGTGATCTCCGGGAAGTCCGAGCGCGTGGCCCGGCGCCACGTGGGCAGGCTCGCGTACCAGGGCGTGTCCATGTTCGCGATGCCCTCGGCGAAGTCGTTGTTGTTGTAGATCAGCGGGTAGTCCATCGGGGCCGCGCCCACGATGCGGTTTCCGCTCAGGAACAGCGAGCTCGCGCCCAGCAGGTCGGGCGGTGGCTCGATCGCCAAGAGCCCGAAGGACAGTGAGTCGTTGGGGTCGTCGCGCCGCAGGTTGCCCACCACGTTCAGCTCCCACAGCACGTCGTGCGAGAAGCCAGGCGCCTCCACGGCCACGTACGTGGGGTGACGCGTGCCCCAGTAGACGTTGTTCGAGATCTCGACGCGCGAGAGGGCGGTGTCGGCCACGTTCTCGCGACCCAGCTCCGGATAGCGCCCGTAGATGCGCACCCACAGGTTGTGGTGGATGCTCAGGTTGGTCATGGGGAAGCCGCGCACCGAGTCGCTGTAGTTGGCCAGCATGCCACCGTACTGCCCGTGGCTGCCCACGGTCTCGGCCAGCATGGTGTGCTGGATGGTGATGTCGCGAGAGAACGCGATCTGGATGGCCTCGTCGGTGGCGTTGCCGATGGACACGTGGTCGATGATGCCGTTCAAGGCGTGGTGGAAGCGCACTCCGTCACCGCCGCCATCGCCGTCGTCCGGGTCCACCTTCACGTGCAGGTGCCGCACGATGAAGTTCTCGGGGTAGGTGGTGGGCTGTGGGCAGCCGGGGCTCTCGCACACCGAGTCGCCCTGCAGCATGAGGCCCGCCACGCTGATGCCGCCGGGGGCGGTCTGGCCGGCCAGCGTGAAGTCGCCGTGCTCCGCCACGATCACGTCGGCGATGTGCCCGCTCACGTCGAACACGATCATGCGCGGGCCGCTCGCGTCGATGGCCGCCTGCAGCGAGCCGGCGCCACCTGCGTTCAGGTTGGTCACGTGGATGACCTGGCCCCCGCGCCCGCCCGTCGCGTCGGCACCGAAGCCCTCGGCCGAGGGGAACGCGCGCAGCGTGTCGTTCATGGGGAGGCTGCTGTCGGTGACTGCGGCGTCGCCCACCGTGCCGGTGTCGGTCTGGACGTGGTTGTCCGTCGAGACCTGACCGTCCTCGAGCGTGTCGGCGTCACGCGTGCCGGTGTCGCGCGCGCCGCCATCGTCGTCGGGGTTGCCGTCGCCGCCACCGCAACCGCACGGACCCACGAGCAAGCTGACCGAGATGAGTGCGCGAAAGGCGCGAGCGATGCGACGTGCGTGCATGAGACCGAGCTCTCCGGGATGAGGCCGATGAACCTATCACCCTCGGAGAGGACACGGCCCCCCGCGAACACGGGGGCCTGCCGTTCAGCCCGGCTCGAACACGAAGGGGTAACGGAACGACGCCGCGCCGCCGGTGGGACCCTCACTGACCCGCAGCCGTCCGAGGAGGGAGGTCACGCACGCGGCCAGCTCTGCGTCGCCGGTGGCGTTCTCCTGCACGGTCACCTGGCTGAACGCGCCCGAGCCCTGCACCTGGAAGCCCACCACCAAGCGGCCGCGCGCGCTGGGGTTGCTGCTCAGCGTGCGCTCGTAGCAGCGGCGAATGGCTGCGACCCGCGAGCGGATGGCGTGCGTGACCTGCTCCATGGGCATGTCGCCACCCGGCAAGGCCGTGGGCCGCGAGACCGCCACGCGCACCGGGCGCTCCCCAACGGGTGTGCCTTCGTGGGTGGCCACCGTCGTCGTCGTGCTTTCGATGCGGCCGAGCTCTTCGCCAGTACCGTCTCGGCCCGTGCGCGCCACGAGGCCCGTGTTGGTGGTGGTCGCGACCGATCCGTCGGTCACCGAGTTGATCAGGTCCTCGCCGTCGGCGACGGCCGCTCCCCCCGCCAGCACGTCACGCAGCGAGCCCACACCGATGGTGCCGATCATGAGCTGCGCCTGCCGGCTGGCCTCTTCGCGCGTGAGGCGCGGTCCATCGTCGCTCGCGCTGCTCGGGCCGCGGTCGGATCGGGGGCCATCACGTCGCACGGTCTCCGTGGCGTCGGCCACTATGCTCGTCTCGTCCGTGAGCGTCGTCTCGCTGGGCATGTCGGGCGCAGGCGGCTCGGGAGGCGTGTCGTAGAGGGGCCGGAACGCGAACACGCTCTCCGGTGGCGTGAGCGCGGCCAGCGGATCCGCCGCCTCGGCCGCAAGGCCCAAGAAGAAGAACGCGATCATGACGGCGCTGAGGATGCCGCCGAAGCGGAAGTCCACCTCGGCGCGCAGGTCACGGCGCAGCACCCGCGGCAGCGGGGCCACCTGCACCGCGGGGGCGTCCTCGAGCGCCACCAGCAGGCGTCCTCGCCGAAGCGGGATCACGGCGCTGGCCCACGGACCTTCGCCTTCACTCTCGAGGGCGATCTCCACCGCGCCATCGCGACGCCGTGCTCGCCCGGCGGCCACGTGCTGCTCGAGCGTGCCCGCGTGGCCCGCGAGGCGCGCGCGACCGTCCAGGCCAACCGGCAGCGTGAGCCACCAGCGCGCACCTTCGCGCCGCAGCAGGGTGTGTGTGTGGCCGACTCGGTCATCGCACAGCACCAGGTCGTTCTCCTCGGAGCTGCCCACCCGCAGTGTGCCCAGCGCCGGCACGTACAGGGTCTGGACCACGCGATCCCCTTCGGCGTAGGCCACACGAGCGCAGGCGGCGCGGGCGGCAGTCTCGGGGACGGAGCGAGGGGAGGAGAGGGCGGTGGTTGGCATGACGCCCGTGTGACAACGGCCCTGGCGCGAAGTTCCCAACGCGTCGGGTGTTGGTCGACGCCACCCGTGCTCAGCGGTATACCCCGCCGTACCATGGGCAGCGCAGACCGGAATGGATCCCCCTCCGCGGACCGGGCGACGGGTGGCTACTTCACCTTCGACGAGAGCCGCTGGCCCCGCGTGCATGTGCACATTGCCGACGTGGCGGTCCCGGACGAGGCGCTGCTGCGCTCCGTCGCGGTGCTGGGCGAGGTCGCCAAGCGCGGCGAGCGCTACACCCTGCTGTTCGACGCGCGCAACGCGAAGCCGCTCGGGGCCCAACAGCGCAAGCTGCTGGCGGACGCGTCGCTGCCCACTGCCCCGCATGCCGCGCGGAACTGCGCGGGGTCGGCCATCGTGGTCAGCAACATGCTGTTGGCCGGCATCGTGACGGCGCTGCACTGGCTGAAGCCCACGGACTATCCGGAGAAGGTGTTCTCGTCCATGGCCGAGGCCGAGGCCTGGCTCGACGAGCGCCTGCGCCCGGGTTTGTAGGCGAGCACGCCCAGCGGGTAGCATCGGGAGATGCCCTCCTCTTCCCTGCGCGTGCGGTTCGCCTCGCTGGCCACGGTCCCGCTGCTCTCGATTGCGCTCGCCGGCTGCGGAGGCGACTCGTCGTCCACGTCCACCGACATGGGCATGGGCACCGGAAGAGACATGGGGCCGCGCATGGACGCCGGTCCGGTCGACCCGCCGCCAGTCACGTGCACGCCGCCGATCGCGCTCGCGGACACCAGCGCCCCGGACCACGTGGTGGGCGATGGCAGCCCCGCAAGCTGCACGAACGCGAGCCTGGCCGCGGCGGTGGCTCAGGGCGGCGTCATCACCTTCGATTGCGGCGTGAGCGACCACAGCATCGCCATCTCCGCGCAGCTCGAGTTGCGTACCGACGTGGACACCATCATCGACGGCGGCGGGACCATCACGCTCGATGGCGGCGGCGTCGCGCGCATCTTCGAGTACGACTCGCCAGGCTACCGCACGAACGACACGCGTGTGGTGCTGCAGCGCCTCACCCTCGCGAACGCCGCGGCGCCTGCCACGGACTTCACACCCCAGGACACCGACAACCCCGAGTGCGCGTGGGGCTACAAGGACGGGGAGGGCGGCGCCATCCGCATGCGTGACGGCCGCCTGCACGTCATCGACTGCGTGTTCCAGGAGAACCACGCCGCGGCCACCGGCCCCGACACGGGGGGCGGCGCCATCTACGCGCTGGGCGCGCTCGAGGTCATCGTGGTGGGCAGCTCCTTCATCGCGAACGAGGGCTCGAACGGTGGCGCCGTGGGCCTCCTGCAGACGGACGGCATCTTCTACAACACGCTCTTCGAGGGCAACCGCGCCACCGGGACCGGTCAGAACTTCGGCGGCGCGAGCGAGTGCCCCGAGTTCAATCACGCCCAGCAGGGCGGCGCTGGCGGCAACTCCGGCGCCGTGGGCATCGACGGCAACTCGGTGGACCGCGTGGAGTTCTGCGGCGTGACCTTCCGCGGCAACTCGGCCAACGAGCTGGGCACTGTGAGCCGCACGCCCAACTCGCAGCGCGGCCTGAGCACGTTCAACCGCTGCCTGTTCGAGGGCAACCACGCGGGCGACGGAGGCGGCGCCATCTGGATGCAGGACATGGAGCTCGAGGTCTTCAACACCACCATCGCGGGCAACACCAGCGACGGGCTCGGCGCCGGCGTGCGCATCGACCAGGGCCCGCACGGCAGCACCATCCGCGTGGTGAACTCCACGTTCCAGGGCAACGTGGCCACCAACTCGCTCGGCGGTGGCCTGGTCTTCTCGGGGGAGGGGACCATCCAGAACTGCACCTTCGCCGAGAACGAAGCGGCCGGCGGGGAGGGCTTCTTCGGCGCCGCCATCGTGGCGCACGGGACGGAGTCTCAGGGCCTCGAGATCCTCAACACGATCTTCTGGAACAACATCACCAACCACGAGTGGACACCCATGACGTGCTCGGTGGGCAACCCCGGGACGCCGGTCCCGCTCCCCGGCTCCGGCAACGTCCAGTGGCCCACGCTGCGCAACGGCCCGGCCAACAACCCCGACAACCCGTGCACGCCGGGCATCCTGTTCGCCGACGCCATGTTGGGCCCGCTGCAGGACAACGGTGGGCCCACGCCCACCTTGCTGCCGGGCGAGAACAGCATGGCCATCGGCCTCGGCTCCGACTGCCCCGAGACCGACCAGCGCGGTGAGCCGCGCAGCACGGACACCTGCACGGCCGGAGCGGTGGAGCCTTGAGCCCTCCGAGAGCCCCTCGTCTCGCGGTCTGCGTGGTGCTGCTCTCGAGTGTCGCGCTCGGCTGCGCCACCGCCACGCCACCGGAGACCCAGGCCGCGACCACGGGCTCCATGCACCAGACGCCCGAGGCGCTCGACCTGCTCACGCTGCTGGGGCCCGACGCCACGGGCGTGCTGCGCGTGGACGTCCGCACGGCGCTCAGCCACGGCTGGGTGCGCGCCATCCTCGAGGACCTGATCCTCACGCGCAGCGAAGGCGCCGCGGCGTTCATGCAAGGGCTCGAGCACACCGACGAGCTGGTGGTCGGGTTCTGGGACATCCCCGAAGGGCAGGGCACGCCGCCCATGCTGCTGATGGCGCGCGGGGACTTTCGCTCGCTGCCGCTCGAGGAACCGCTGCAGGGACACGCCGTCGCGCACTACCGTCAGCACGAGCTGCGCGCCGAGGACACCGCGCGCGTCACCGTGCGCCTCGCGGACCACACCGTGATGAACGGGGAGCGTGAGCGGGTGCTGGCCGCGCTCGACATCGTGGACGGCCTGGCACCCGCGTCGGAGCCGCGTGGCGCCCTGATCCGCGGGGCCATCGACCGCGTCGGGCTGCGCGAGCACACCCTGGCCTTCGCCATCGCCGCGCGCGTGCTGATGCGCCCGGACGGAACGCCGTTCTCCGACTCGCCGCAAGTGCTCGGCTTCGCGGCCGACCTCGGAGAGAGCGTGCTGGCGGACGGGTTCGTGACCTTCTCCGACGCCAGCGCGCCCGGCGTGTTCCTCGCGGTGATCGACAACAGCGTTCAGCTGCTGCGCGTGAACCCCGAGGTGGAGGCGCTGGGCTTGGTGCCCGTGCTCGAGCGCATCGAGCTGCGCACCGAGGGCAACGAGCTGCTGGGCCACGCGCTGTTTCCGCCCGACGACGTGCAGCGGGTCAGCCGCGCGCTCGGTCAGGTGCTCGACTCGCCCTCACCGTGACTCTCCCGCTCACCTCCGACACACGGCGTCACTTGGGCACGGGCCAGCAAGCCACCGGTGTGGTCCGCGCCTTCAGCTCGGCCAGCTGCGCGTCGTGCCAGCGCGACAGCAAGACCAGCGACACCATGGCGCCCACCAGCGCCAACAACATGTCGGACTGCGTGTCCCACACGTAGCCCTGGGTGCCCAAGAACGCCTCGGCCGACTCGCCGCTGGCCTCGGCCACGGCCCACTCGATCAGCTCGTAGAGCGCGCTGAAGGCTAGGCACAGGCTCACGCTGATCACGTTCAGCCATGCGCGGCCGTTCACCACGGCGCGGCGAATCAGGATCTCGCGCGCCAGGATGGCGGGGATGAAGCCCTGCGCGAAGTGCCCGAGCTTATCGTAGTTGTTGCGCGTGGACCCGAACAGCCCGTCGAAGAGCGGCACCTCGGCGTAGGTGTACTTCCCGCCCACCATCAAGATGATGCAGTGCACCAGCACGAGACCGTAGAGCAGGGGGGTCAGGGGGAAGCGCTTGCGGGTGGCCAGGATGAGCACGAGGCCGATCATCGCGGGCACCACCTCCAAGAACCAGGTGAAGCGCTCCTTCGGCGCGATGCCCGACCAAGCGAGCACTCCGACGAAGAGGGCCAGCCACACACCATTCTTTGCGTTCATCGAGGTCCTGCCTTCGCGCGGAGCATAGCCGCCCATGAGGCGCGCGTGCGCGTTACTCTCTCGCGTCATGCGGTCCCAGAACCTCACGCTCGCCATCGTTGCGCTCGCTACCGTCGCGGTCGGCTTCGGCGTCGTCTTGCTGCTCGGTTCGAAGCCCACCTCGCTGGTGGGCACGTGCCCGGTCGTGAGCCCCACGCACTACGCCGTCGTCGTCGAGCGCCTCAGCACCACGCACAACGACTACACGCAGCACAACGGCAGCCTGGCGGTCTTCGACATGGCCACGGGTGCGCGCCTCGGGGTCACCGACGTGGGTTCGTGGCAGAACGACGATCACCGCGCGGTGTGCTTCGGCAAGGCCGGTGAGGGTCAGGTGTGGCTGCGCCCCGCGGGACCCACCCCCACGGTGCAGGTGCGCGCCGTGGCGACGGGCGCGGTGGTCACCCCCTTCTCCGCGTTCCTCGAGGCCACGCCTGCACTGAGCGTGGGTGTCACGGGGCTGGGGTGGGATCCCGAACGCGCGGCGCCCACGTTGTCCACGGCGGACGGTCGCTCGCTGCTGCTGGACGCGGCCACCCGCGGGACCACGCGTTACGAAGGCCAGGTCACCATGACGCCGCTCGGCGTGCAGGCGGACACGCCCATCCACAGCGCGAGCGTGCCGTACTACGCGGGTGGCATGCCGGAGCTGCTGCTGGCCGATGGACGCCGTGTGACCCTCGAAGGACACCCGCGCTCGGTCATGCTCGTGGACGGGTCGCCGCTGCTCGGCGACCGCGACTTCCTCTCGCCCGCCGTGTTGATCGACCCCGCCAGCGGGAGCATCGAGTGGTCCTCGCCGCCGAGCCTGGTGGTGGTGGAAGAGACGCTGGTCAACAGCCTCCAGTACCGCATCACGCGCATCGGCCTCGACGGTCGCGAGACGGACCCGTTCGATCATCGGCGTTCTCATTCGTCCGCCGAAGGGTTAACGTTCTCGTCCCCGGCGCGACCGGACAGCCCAAGGAGAGTCGATGACGAACGAATCGAAGTGTCCCGTGTCGGGTAGTGCTCGCCGCCACACCGCGGCCGGTGGTGCGAACAACGCGGGCTGGTGGCCGAACCAGCTCAACCTCAAGATCCTCCAGCAGCACTCCTCGCTGTCGAACCCCATGCCGGACGACTTCGACTACGCAGCGGAGTTCGAGACGCTCGACCTCGACGCCGTGGTGAAGGACCTGCACGCGGTCATGACCGACTCGCAGCCCTGGTGGCCGGCGGACTACGGGCACTACGGCCCCTTCTTCATCCGCATGGCGTGGCACAGCGCCGGCACCTACCGCATCGCGGACGGTCGCGGGGGCGCGGGCCAGGGGGCGCAGCGCTTCGCCCCGCTCAACAGCTGGCCCGACAACGGCAACCTCGACAAGGCGCGCCGCCTGCTGTGGCCGATCAAGCAGAAGTACGGCAACAAGCTCAGCTGGGCAGACCTGATCGTGCTGGCCGGCAACGTGGCCTACGAGTCGATGGGCTTCAAGACCTTTGGCTTCGCCTTCGGTCGCGAGGACATCTGGCACCCGGAAAAGGACATCTACTGGGGTTCCGAGAAGGAATGGCTGGCCCCCAGCGGCGGCGAGGGCTCGCGCTACTCCGGTGAGCGCGACCTCGAGAACCCCCTGGCGGCGGTGATGATGGGCCTCATCTATGTGAACCCCGAGGGCGTCGACGGCAAGCCCGACCCGCTCAAGACGGCCCGCGACATGCGCGTCACCTTTGCCCGCATGGCCATGAACGACGAGGAGACCGTGGCCCTCACCGCCGGCGGACACACCGTCGGGAAGGCGC